>JAKAYQ010000030.1 GCA_021826725.1 Actinomycetes bacterium | reverse complement strand
GGGTGGATCATGCTGGCCGTGCTGGTGATCCTCTTCGCGCTCTTCACTCTGCGGCGCGACACCCGGCGTCGCGCCAGCGGGCTGGCCGCCCCGCCGCTTGGGCTCACCGTGCTGCGGATCTCCTTGGTGGCTGCTGCCGGCGTGGTGCTCCTGCTCGTCTGCAACGCCAACCGCGGCAACCTGGTGGTGCTGCGGGGTGTGCCGTTTGTGGTTCCCATCCTGCTGGCGGTGCTGGTCGGCTGGACGTTCCTCCTCAACCGCATGCGCTTCGGTCGCTACGTGTACGCCATCGGCGGCAATCCAGAGGCGGCTCGCCGCGCCGGTGTGCGGCTGGCCCGCATCCGTACCGCATGCTTCGCCCTGGCCGGACTGACCGCGGGTGTCGCCGGCATCGTCTACGAGTCGCGCCTGGGGTCGATCTCCAACAACATCGACGGGGGCACGTACGTCTTGTACGCGGTGGCCGCAGCGGTGATCGGCGGCACCAGCCTGTTCGGTGGGCGGGGAAAGCCGCTGCACGCCGTGCTGGGGGGCATCGTCATCGCCGCCATCTACAACGGACTGGGACTGCTCGGCGTGGGCGCAGCGGTGCAGTACATGGTGACAGCGCTGGTGCTGCTGGCCGCTGTCACCATGGACCGGCTCACCCGCCGAAACGCGACGACCCGCTAGCCGTCGATCAGGGGTAGACAGGCGAGCGCTCGATCAAGCGCAGAACGGCCCTATGTACAGGGCACACAACCCAATTGCGCTGTGCTCGGGGCGACGTCAGGTCGACAGCCGAGACACTGCCCGGCGCTGCCCAGGCGGCGTGCCGCTGTGGCTTTTGGGTCCGGATGGGAGCCCACTTCGGACAGGATCACGGCCTCGGCTTCGGCGGCCACTTCGGAGATCTGGGAGAGCAGGTCACGCACCTTGCGGTTGTTGCGGTCGGTGCAGGCGCAAAAGCGTCTCTCCAGTGCGCTGACATCTCGCCGATCGAAACAGGATCCGGATCCTCAAGCCCGAAAGCCGGCCGTTGCCACCCCACCGGGCGCGAGGAGCGTCGGCACTGCCTGCCCGGTCAACATCAGGCACTGGCACACGGTGACGCGGTGGAGCCAGGCTCAGTGCTCGCCGGCGGGGTCACCCTTGGCCCGGTCCAGGTCGTCGCGGGTGTCGACGTCCACTGGGTCGCCGCTGCAGGTGACCTCGCCCACAAGGTCCGGGCGTTGCTTCATCAGCACCCGGGCACCGTCGTCGCCTTCCCTGGGAAGTAACGGCCAGACAGCCCGGGCGAGGCGCACCGGTGGCCGCCGACGGCCACCGAAGGTGGCCGTGACCACCGGGGCCCAGGCTGCGTCGGCTACCGCTCGCCACGCGGCCGCTCCCACCAGGGGCTGGTCGCCGAGCCCGACCACGGCAGCGTCCATGCCCCGGGTCGCGCACCACGCAATGCCGGCCTGCAGCGAGCCGGCCTGGCCGTCGCGCCAGAGGTCGTTGCGGACGACCACAGCCCGGTCGCCGGCCACGTCGGCCACCAGCTCGTCGAGCGGCACCGCCCCCGTGACCACCACCACGGCGTCGAGCGCCGCCGCCACCGCCGACCGCAGAGCCCACGCCACCAACGGCCGGCCGTCGAGGGGGGCGAGCAGCTTGTGGCCACCGCCGCCGAAGCGGCTGCCACCGCCGGCTGCCAGCAGCACGGCGGCCACACCGCCGCTGGCGGCGGGTCGGGTCGGGCTCACCTTCCGCCGGCCGCCAGGTCCGTCCCCAGCGGCGCCGGCTGGTGGATCGGTCTGGAGCAGTCGTGCAGCGATGGCAGCCGCCCGCCGGTGCGTCGGGCGATGATCTCGGCGACGACCGACACGGCCGCCTCTTCGGGTCTGTGAGCGCCGATGTCGAGGCCGATCGGGTCCTTACCCGGGCCAGCCCGTTGTCGTCCACCCCGCCTCGGCGCGGCGTCGGGCCACTCGGCCGTCGTGATGCATGAGCATGGCGGCGCCGCCGTTCGCCGTCTTCGCCAGCTTGGCGAGGTCGGCCACCTGCCCCGGGTGCTTGAGGACGGCCATGTCCTCCCCGGCTCATGTGCTGATGCCGTCCGGGCTCGTCCGGTGATCGGCACGGAGGCGAACGAAAGCCACGACGGTCTTACCCCGGTAAGCGACGGGAAAACCCACCTCGCCTGCCTCGGCGACGACCGGGCCGACGTGCCGAGCACGGTGTGACCGATGCCGGCGATGACTGCGGACCCGTGCAGGGACGTTGAGATCACCTCCTGGCCGTCGAGCTCGGCTACCGCGGCGTCATCGAACGCAGAACCTGGATCGACTGTGCAGCCTACGTCAGGCCAAACACCACAGCCCCGCTTAGCGTCACAGGCTCTTGCGGAAGTGCGTGGGGAAGTGACGTCGTGCTGACCTGATGGGGGGTCAACCACAAGGGCCAGGGGCCCGGTCGTCGTGAGTGCTGTTCGACGGCGGACACCAGGGGGTCCCGACCGTCGCCCGGACCGCGAGGCGGGCGGCGGGCAGCGACGCGCCGCGCCGCGGCGGGTGGCGGAGGTCATGCTCGCATCGCACGGGCACCCGGTGGTCGCCACCGCGCCGTTGGGGAACGGCGAGGCGGCCGAGAGCGGGCTCGGCGTTCCGTACCTCCCGGTCACCTTCGGCACCGCTGTCGAGTCGGCCTCCCTCGTCTAGCTCCTCGGCTTGCAGGCCCCGCGAGCGGTGACCGGCGGAAGTGCCGCCATCGTGGAGGACGACGCGGCTGGCGTCTCGCTGCCTGCCGGGTCCGAATGCCGCGGCGTGCTGTCCGAGGAAGCGGCCTCCACCGGCGGGCACCCGACGATGAACGGCAAGCCGGCGAGCATCTTGCCAACAGGGCCGGGGCGATGGACGTGGTGCGCGGGCCGAAGGCGAGCACCGTGGCCCTCAGCTATCGCCCGTCGCGAGGCGAGTGGGCAAGCGCGGTCCTGGGCGTCGGCACCGTCGGGAACCTTGCCCCCGTGGGCCGCCTGTGGGTCCTGCTGCCGTCGCGTCGCCGGAGGCGGGCAGCGTCGCTGGCTGTCGCCAGGCGGAATTCCCCCGAGGAACGCGTCGTGCCGGCGGTCGCGCAGGAGGCTCCCGTCGGGAGCGGGGATGTTCGGTGCGCTGCGTCTGCGAGCGGCGCTGTCCCGACACCGACCGCTCGGGTCGACAGGTGCGTTGGCGTTCCCGGTGGTGCGAAGTGAAAAGATGAGTGCCCATGGGATCCCTCGACGTTGTGCAGGACATCGATGACCGCGCCACGTACGACCGGGCCGTCCAGCGCTTCCGGGAACGCCGGATCGCCCTGCCCACCTTCGCCGAGCTGGCCGATCCGACGCTGATACCGGACGCGGTCCGTGCGGGCCTTGCGACGGTCGGCCCGGACGAGGCTCACCCGCTCAACTTGTTCCGCGTCCACTGGTACAATTCCGCCGACCGCAAGGGCACGACGGGCGTCCCCGACCACGTGGTGCTCCCCCCGGAGCTGACCGGCACGCCCGCCAGTGTCGTCGTCGTACTCGCCGACCGGTTCCCCATGATCGGCGCCCACAAGGTCCTGGCCAGCTACGGGTGTCTGGCGCCGCGCATCGTGACGGGCCGCTTCGACCCGACGCGGCACCGGGCGGTGTGGCCGTCGACGGGCAACTACTGCCGCGGCGGTGTCGCCATCTCCCGGCTGATGGGCTGCCGAGGGGTCGCCGTGCTGCCCGAGGGGATGAGCGCCGAGCGCTTCGAGTGGCTGGCATCGTGGGTGGAGGACCCGGCGGATGTCGTCCGGACGCCCGGCACGGAGAGCAACGTCAAGGAGATCTACGACGAGTGCAACCGCCTGGTCGGCGACGACACCAACGTGATCCTGAACCAGTTCGCCGAGATCGGCAACCACCTGGTGCACTACCACGTCACCGGCCGGGCGCTGAACGCCGTGGCGACGGCGGTGGGCGCGTACCCCGGTGGGCCCCTGGCGCTCCGGGCGTTCGTCTCGGCCACCGGCTCCGCAGGGACCATCGCCGCCGGCGAGTACCTGAAGGAGCGCCACGGCTCGCAGATCGTCGCGGTCGAGGCGCTCGAGTGCCCGACCATGCTCTACAACGGTTTCGGCGAGCACAACATCCAGGGCATCGGTGACAAGCACATCCCGCTGATCCACAACGTGATGGAGACCGACGTGGTCACGGCCGTCTCCGACCGCGCCACCGACCGGCTCAACGTGCTGTTCAACACCGACGTCGGTCGTCGTTACCTGGTCGAGCGGCGGGGCGTGGAATTCGACCTGGTCGCCAGCCTGTCGTCGCTGGGCCTGTCGAGCATCTGCAACGTCCTGGCGGCGATCAAGCTTGCCAAGCACCGGGGCCTGACCGAGAGCGACGCCGTCATCACCGTCGCCACCGACGGCGGCGCCATGTACCGCAGCGAGCGTGACCGGGTCCTCGCCAGCGAGTTCCCCGGCGGCTTCGACGAGCTGGCCGCGGCCGAGGTGTTCAGCGAGGACCTGCTCGGAACCACCACCGACCACCTCCGCGAGCTCGACACCCGCGAGCGCGAGCGGATCTTCAACCTCGGCTACTTCACGTGGGTGGAGCAGCAGGGTGTGCCGGTCGCCGAGTTCGTCCGTCGCAGGTCCCCGTCGTTCTGGGAGCAGGCGCACGCCGCCATGCCCGCGCTCGACGAGCGGATCCTCGAATTCAACCGGCGCGCCGGGGTGGCACCGGGGTGACGGCCCTGCCGAGCGCCCTGGTCTGCGCCGGCTGCGGAGCCTCCCCCGACGCTGGCGACCCGTACCCGTTCCGCTGCCCGCACCGGGGCGGCGACGACGCAGACCACGTTGTCGCCCGCGTCCTGGACCTCGCCGGAGCGCGCCGCGGTGCTGCCCATCTAGGGGGCGCGTCCCTGGCCGACGAGCCCCGACCGTTCGTGCGCTACCGGGCCCTGCTCCACAGCCACCACCGAGCGGCGTCGGTCGGCATCGGCGACGATCGCTTCGTCGCGCTCGTCGCAGATCTCGACCGGCGGGTCGAGTCGGTCGACGGCCGAGGCTTCCGCTCGACTCCGCTGCACCGCGACGACGTCATCTCCGACGCACTGGGCTTCACGCACCGCGGCGGTGTGTGGGTGAAGGACGAGACTGGCAACGTTGCCGGCTCCCACAAGGGTCGCCACCTCTTCGGTGTGCTGTTGCACCTCGTCGTGTCCCGCCTGGCGGCCACCGGGTCGACCCGCCCCGACAGCCGCTCGCTCGCCATCGCCTCGTGCGGCAACGCCGCTCTGGCTGCAGCCACCCTGGCGGCGGCTGCCGAATGGCCCCTGCGGGTGTTCGTCCCCGTCGACGCCGACGAGTGGGTCGTGGGGCGGCTCCGTGGCCTCGGCGCGACTCTGGTCGCATGCGAGCGCCGAGCGGGCGTCCCCGGCGACCCGACGGTCGAGCGGCTCTTGGGGGAGCTGCAGGACGGCGCCCTGGCGTTCACCTGCCAGGGCAACCTCAACGGGCTCGCCATCGAGGGGGGTGAGACCCTCGGCTGGGAGCTTGCCGAGCAGCTGGCCCCGCTCGACCCGCCGGTCGGCCACCTCGTCGTGCAGGTCGGCGGCGGGGCGCTGGCCAGCAGCTGCGCACAGGCCCTGGCCGAGTCGCGCACCCTCGGCCTGCTGGGCGCGCTGCCGCGGGTGCACACCGTCCAGACCGCCGCTGCCCACCCGCTCCAGCGCGCCTTCGATGCGGTGCGCCGCGACCTGCCTGTGCTTGCCGGTCCTGGCGACGCCGACCGGGCTGTCGCAGCGGCCGTCCGGCACCGGTCCGACTACATGTGGCCGTGGGAGACCGAGCCCCGCAGCGTGGCCACCGGCATCCTCGACGACGAGACCTACGACTGGGCCGCCATCGTCGCGGCGATGCTGCGCACCGGCGGGCAGCCGGTGGTCGCCAGCGAGGAGCGCCTCGTCCAGGCGCACGGCCTGGGCCGCCGGGCCGGCTACGCCGTCAGTCCGACGGGGACCGCCGGCCTCGCCGGCCTGCTCGAGCTGCGCGACGCAGGCGCGGTCGGCAGCGACGAGCGCGTGGCGGTGCTGTTCACCGGCGCGTCGCGACCGTCGGATCCCGAACCGCCGGCCGGGCAGCATGCCGGGGTGAGCACGGGGGAGGTTCGGTCGTGAAAGAGATCCTGCAGGACATCGAGCGCTGGCGGCAGGCCGGTCTGCGCGTGGCGACGGCCCGCGTGATCGGCCTGGACGGCTCGGGCCCCCGCGGCCCTGGCGCGGCGATGGCGGTGTGCGAGACCGGCGAGGTGGCGGGATCGGTGTCGGGTGGCTGTGTGGAGGGCGCGGTCGTCACCGAGGCGCTCCAGGTGCTCGAGCGCGGCGGAGGGGCACGCCGGTGCACGTTCGGGTACTCCGACGACGAGGCGTTCGCGGTGGGGTTGACCTGCGGTGGGCCGCTCCTCCTGCTCGTCGATGGCGAGCTCTTGTCCGTGCTCGACGAGCTCGCCCGGTTGCTGCGGGCGGAGGAGCCCGTAGCGCTCGCCACCGTGGTCGAGCTCGCTGGCGACTCCGCCGCTGGCGACTCCGCCGCTGGCGACCCCGCAGGTGGCGACCCCGCAGGTGGCAGCGCCGTCGAGCCGGCCGGAGCCATCGTGCTCGGTGCCAGCCTGCTGGTCCGCCAGGACGGGTCGACCGACGGCACGCTGGGAAGCGCCGACCTGGACGAGGTCGTGCGGCGTGACGCCACGGGATGGCTGGCCAGCGGCATGTCGGCCGTCCGCCACTACGGGCGTGCCGGGCAGGCGCGCCAGCGGTCGGTCGGTGTCTTCGTGGAGGTGTTCGCTCCGCCGCCCCACATGGTGATCTTCGGTGCCGTGGATTTCACCGCGGCGCTGGCCAAGGTGGCGAAAATCATCGGGTACCGCGTGACCGTCTGTGACGCGCGGGCTGTGTTCGCCACCCGCAAGCGGTTCCCGATGGCCGACGACGTGGTGGTCGATCGCCCCGAGCGCCTGCTGGCCACGCTGGGCCCGGCCCTGGGCCAGCGCGATGCCGTCTGTGTCCTCACGCACGACGCCAAGTTCGACGTGCCGGCCATCGTCGCCGCGCTGGGGACCGAGGTGGGCTACCTCGGCGTCATGGGCTCCCGGCGGACCCACGCTGACCGCGTCGGACGCCTGCACCGTGCTGGCGTAGCGCCGGAGGGCATGGCGCGTGTCATGGCCCCGATCGGCCTCGACATCGGTGCTCGGACACCCGAGGAGACGGCCGTGGCCATCGTCGCCGAGGTCATCGCCCTTCGGGCCGGGCGGTCCGCCCCGTCCCTGCGTGACGGCGAAGGCCCGATCCACCAGGCGGCGCTGCGGCCAACGGAGCATGACCGGCTACCGCAGCCGGGCAACAGGGGACGCTGACCAGGGCCGGCCGGGGACGCGGGCAGGTAGGCGTCGGCGGTACGGCCGGAAGAGGGAACGGCCTGGCAAGAGCAGCGGGCCCGGTCGGCTCAGGGCGGCAGCGGGATCGGAGCAGCAGCGGGCCCGGGTCAGCCCAGGGCACCGGGCCGGGGGGCGCGAGGGAGGTAGCGACCCCATCCGGCCTGTCCGCAGAAGACCCCGTCGCGGGCGACGGTCCTGCCGCGGGCCAGCACCACACGCGGCCAGCCTCGCGCGACGCAGCCGGCGTAGGGGGAGTGGTCGGTGCGCATGTGCAACGCGGCGGCTGTCAGCGGCTGTTCGGCGGCAGGATCCCATACGACCACGTCGGCGTCCGCGCCGACCTGCAGCGATCCCTTGGCCGGCCACAGCCCGAAGGTGCGCGCAGGAGCCTCGGCGCACAGCCGGACCCAGTCCGCCACGGTGATCCGCTGGTCGACGACGCCCTCCCACACCAGGGCCAGGCGCGTCTCGATGCCGGGCAGCCCGCCGGGGATCTCGGTGAAGTCGGCGAACCCGCCGGGTCGGCCCCGGGTGCCCGCCCGCCGGTCTGTGACGGTGAAGGGGCAGTGGTCGGTTGCCACGGTGTGGATCGTCCCGCGTGCCAGGCCCTCCCAGAGCTCCTCGTGGTGCCAGGGGTCCCGAAGCGGGGGTGTGCACACGAAGTTCTCGCCCCCGGGCCCCGAGAGCGCCGACTCGCTGAGGTGCAGGTACTGCGGGCAGGTCTCGGCCACCACGTCGATGCCGCGCTCCTGGGCGGCCCGGACGGCGGCCAGCGCCGGCGCCGACGAGACGTGCACGATGTACACGGGCACCCCGGCCACGTCGGCCAGGGCAGCGGCGCGGTTGACGGCTTCGCCCTCGAGGATTGCCGGGCGGGTCCGCGAGTGCTCGATCACCGCCGACCGCCCGGCGTCGAGCGCCTGGTGGCGCAGCAGCTCTATGGCCGACCCGTTCTCCGCGTGCAGGGTCACCAGGCCGCCGTGGCGCCCGGCTGCCTGCATGACCTGCAGGATGACCCCGTCGTCCACCTGCAGGGTCTCGGGGTACGCCATGTACAGCTTGAACGAGGTGACGCCCCGCTCGATGCAGTCGACGACGGCGGACTCCGGCACCGCCTCGGTGAAGGTCATGTGCAACCCGACGTCGATGGCGGCGGGCTCCGCCCACCGCTGCCACGTCGCCAGGGCGGCGAGCGGCGCCTCCCCTCGGTAGGCGGTGACGTAGTCAACGACGGTGGTCGTCCCGCCGACCGCGGCGGCCGCCGTGCCGGTGGCGAAGTCGTCGCTCACCCGGACCGCGCCGACCGGCAGGTTCAGGTGGGTGTGGGCGTCCACACCGCCGGGCACGACCAGCAGGCCGCTCGCGTCGACGACCTCCTCGCCCGGGTGCTGGTCGAGGTGGGGCTCGACGGCCGTGACCCTGCCGTCGGTGCCCGTGCGGACGTCGGCGACCCGGTCGCCGGCGACGTCGACGACGCGTCCACCGCGGATCAGCACCGCCGGCCCCGTCGTAGCCCATGGCACCGCCGGGATGCGGGCTGGCAGCCTTGCGCGTGCTCCGGCATGTCGCTCCCTGTCGCCTCGGGCCCGGTCGCACGGACCGAGACCGGTGATTGACACTTTATACAAGTTCCGGCAAGGTGGGTGCATGGCCGACACCACCCCCGGCATGGTGTGCGCCCACCACCACCTGTACTCGTCGCTGGCCCGGGGCATGCCCGCACCCCCGGTCACGCCGACGACGTTCCTGGAGATCCTGGAGCAGGTCTGGTGGCGCCTTGACGTGGCACTGGACCTGAACATGATCCGGTGGTCGGCGATGCTCGGCGCGCTCGAAGCGTTGCAGTGCGGCACCACCGCCATCGTCGACCACCACGAGAGCCCGGCCGCCATCGAGGGCAGCCTGGATGTGATCGCCGCGGCGTGCGCCGAGGTCGGGGTGCGGTCGGTGTGCGCCTACGGAGTCACTGACCGCCACGGGCCGGACGGCGCCCGGCGGGGGATCGAGGAGAACCGGCGCTTCCTGCAGGCCGGCGGGCGGGGCATGGTGGGCGTGCACGCCGCGTTCACGTGCAGTGACGAGACCTTGCAGGCCTGCGCTGGGCTCGCCGAGGACCTGGGTGTCGGCGTCCACATCCACGTGGCCGAAGGCGAGATCGACGCCGACGCCGGCGAGCGAGTGTCGGCGCTCGCAGCAGACTCGTGGTTGCTGGTCCACGGCGTGCACCTCGACCGTTACCTGCCCGGCACCCTGGTCCACAACCCGCGGTCCAACATGAACAACTCGGTCGGCTACGCGCACCCCCGCCGGTGGACAGGCAGGGTCGTGCTCGGCACCGACGGCATCGGTGGCGACATGCTCGAGGAGTTCCGCCTCGCCTACGTCCGGGCTCGCGAGGCCGGCCTCGACATCACGCCGGCCGACGCCTGGGCCTGGGTGGGTGCCGGCTGGGAGCTGGTCCCCGAGGCGGCCGGGGACGCCGTCAGGTGGAGCTACGACGCGGTGGACGACCCTTGGCGCCTGGCGTTCACGCCCGGTGTGCACGCCCGGGACGTGTGGGTCGACGGCGAAGAGGTCTTGCGTGACGGCCAGCCCACCCGCGTCGACGCCGAGGAGGTTCGGGCGAAGGCCGCCGAACAGGCAGAACGGCTCTTCCGGCGCCTGTAGCGGGGCCGGCCGGTGTCGCACCGACGGTGCGCCTCAGCGCGTGCGCGGGGCGGCGCGTGTGGCGTTCAGGTAGTTGTAGACGGTGACCCGGCTGACCCCGAGAATGTCGGCTACCTCGTCGACGGCGTTGCGCAGAGCGAACGCTCCCCGCTCGTCGAGGAGCCGGACGGAACGCTGCTTGTCCACCCGGCTGAGCTTTGCGAGCGGGCCGCCGAGCTCGTCCTCGAGCTGCTGGACCAGGCTGCTGACGCCGTCGCGCAGGTCGCTGGGCGTGGTGGTGCGCACGCCGGCGACGACCTGGCCCTTCCACGTCAGGGGCACCACCCCCCGCCCGACCTCGCTCGGCGGGACGAGCCGGCCGCCGACCGCCCGGACGAGTGGGCCCACGGCGGCCAGCAGCTCGGCAGTGTCGTCCTCGGCCACGGCTCGCGCCGTGAAGACCATGCCGGTGGCGCCGGCGGCGAAGGAGGCCGTCGCAGCCTCGGCCATGGCGGTGAAGAGGGAGTCGACCTCACCCTCCACCGCATTGCCGAAGGGGCCCACGTCGGGCTCGAAACCGGCCTCGCGCAGACGGTCGAGCGCAGCGGCGACGTGGGCGCCGATCACCCCCTCCTCGAACGGCTCCACGGTGAATTCCAGCCGCACAATCCTCACTCGGCGCATGGTATCCGACGCTACGCTCGCCGCTCGGGTACGTACCGAAAGACCTTGACAAAAAGTTTAAGTCCGTTCATGGTTGGGGTAATGACGGTGACCGCCGAGCGGCTCGAACCACAGCACCCGTTGGCCGGGGAGGTGGCGCGATGAGCAACGCGTGGGCGTGCATCGACGGCAACGAGGCCGCGGCGCGCGTGTCGTACGCGCTCAGTGACGTCATCGCCATCTACCCCATCACCCCGTCGTCGACGATGGGGGAGATGGCGGATCGCTGGAGTGCGGAAGGGCAGCCCAACCTCTGGGGGTCGGTCCCCGAGGTCGTGGAGATGCAGAGCGAGGCCGGTGCCGCCGGCGCCCTGCACGGGGCCGCGACCAAGGGCGCGCTCGCCACCACGTACACCTCGTCGCAAGGCCTGCTCCTGATGCTCCCCAACATGTACAAGCTGGCCGGGGAGCTCACGCCGGCGGTCGTTCACGTGGCGTCGAGGGCTGTGGCCGCGCACGCCCTGTCGATCTTCGGCGACCACAGCGACGTCATGGCCGCCCGCACGACAGGCTTCGCGCTGCTGTGCTCGTCGTCGGTCCAAGAGGCCCACGACCTCGCGCTCGTCGCCCACGCCGCCGCCTTGCGATCGAGGGTGCCCTTCCTGCACTTCTTTGACGGCTTTCGAGTCTCGCACGAGATCAACAAGGTGCACCTGCTCACCCCTGAGCAGGTGCACGGCGTGGTGGACGAGGACGACGTGCTGGCACATCGCGGGCGCGGTCTCAGCCCCGACCGCCCGGTCGTGCGCGGCACCGCGCAGAACCCGGACGTCTTCTTCCAGTCGAGGGAAGCCGCCAGCCCGTTCTACGCCGCCGTTCCCGACGCCGTGGAAGGCGCCCTGGACGCCCTGGCAGGGTGGACGGGCCGGCGGTACGGCCTGGTGGACTACGTGGGCGCGTCCGACGCCGAACGCGTCATCGTGATGATGGGGGCCGGCACCGGCGCCGCCGAGGAGGCCGTCGAGGTGCTCGCTGCCGGCGGCGAGCAGGTCGGGCTCCTGAAGGTCCGGCTCTACCGGCCGTTCCCGGTCCGGTCGCTGCTGGCCGCGCTGCCGCCGACGGTCCGGTCCCTGGCGGTGCTCGACCGGGTGAAGGAGGCGGGCGCCGTCGGGGAGCCGCTCTACCAGGACGTGGTGACCACCGTGGCCGAGGCCGTGGCCACCAGGGAGGCGCCGTGGGGCGCGATGCCGCGGATCGTCGGCGGCCGCTACGGCCTGTCGTCCAAGGACTTCACCCCCGCCATGGCCAAGGCCGTGCTCGACGAGCTGTCCCGGCCGGCGCCCAAGCGGCGCTTCACCCTGGGCATCACCGACGATGTCTCGCACACCAGCCTCGACCACGACCCGGCGTTCCTGGTGCCGTTCGACGGGCAGCAGGCCGTGTTCTACGGGCTCGGCAGCGATGGGACGGTCAGCACCAACAAGGCTTCCGTAAAGATCGTCGGCGACGGGATGGGCCTGTTCGCACAGGGCTACTTCGTCTACGACTCGAAGAAGGCGGGCGCGGCGACGGTCTCGCACCTGCGGTTCAGCCCCGCGCCCATCCGCTCCAGCTACCTGGTGCAGCGGGCTGACTTCGTCGCCTGCCACCAGTTCAATTTCCTGGAGCGGATCGACGTCCTCCGCCTGGCTCGTCCCGGCGCGACGTTCCTGCTCAACAGCCCGTACGGAGCAGACGAGGTCTGGGGCCGCCTCCCGGACCAGGTGCGGTGGCAGATCGTCGACAAGGGCCTCGACGTCTGGGTCGTGAACGCCGACGGGCTGGCTCGGGAGCTCGGGCTCGGTCGCCGGGTCAATACCGTGCTGCAAACCTGCTTCTTCGCTCTGTCGGGGATGCTCCCCCGGGAAGAGGCCGCCGAGGCGATAAAGGCGTTCATCGCCAAGAGCTACGCCAAAAAGGGCAGGGGCGTCGTCGAGCGCAACTGGCAGGCCGTCGATCGGGCGCTCGACGGGCTCCAGCGTGTCGACGTCCCCGGCGTCGCCGACATGCCCGGTGTGGACGTCCCCGGCGCCGACATGCCCGGCCGCGCCGAGGCTGGGCCGTACCGGCGCTGGCGCGTGCCCGAGGACGCCCCGGCGTTCGTGCGCGACGTGACGGCGCGCCTCCTCGCCGGAGACGGCGACCGGATCCCCGTCAGCGCCCTGCCCGTCGATGGCGTCTTCCCCAGCGCCACCACCCGGTGGGAGAAGCGCTCGCTCGCCGCCGAGATCCCCATCTGGGCGCCGGACCTGTGCATCGACTGCGGCAAGTGCACCATCGTGTGCCCCCACGCGGCGATCCGCATGAAGGTCTGCGATCCCACCGACCTCGACGGCGCGTCCCCCGACCTCCCCCGCAAGGCCTTCCGTTCCCGCGACCTGCCGGGCCGGCAGCTGCTGCTGCAGGTCGCACCCGACGACTGCACGGGCTGCGGGGTGTGCGTCGAGGCGTGCCCGGCGCACGACCGCAGCGACCCTTCGCGGCGCGCGATCACCATGCAGCCGATCGAGGAGCACCGCAGCCGCGAGCGGCGCAACTGGGACCTCTTTGTTGCACTGCCGGAGATCGACCGTCGGATGGTGTCGCCGGCCACCGTCAAGACGTCGCAGTTGCTCCAGCCGCTCTTCGAGTTCTCCGGCGCCTGCGCAGGCTGCGGCGAAACGCCATACCTGAAGCTTCTCACCCAGCTGTTCGGCGACCGCATCCTCGTCGCCAACGCCACCGGCTGCTCCTCGATCTATGGGGGGAACCTCCCGACGACGCCGTGGGCCACCGACGCCGCCGGACGCGGGCCGGCGTGGTCGAACTCGCTGTTCGAGGACAACGCCGAGTTCGGGCTTGGCATGCACCTCGCCCTGGAGCACCAGGTCGCGACGGCCCGGCGGCTGGTGGCCTCGCTCGCGCCGGCTGTCGGCGAGAGCCTGGCAGGCGAGCTGCTGCAGGCCCCGCAAAGCGACGAGGCAGGGATCGCCGCCCAGCGCGAGCGGGTCGCCCTGCTCAGGCAGCGCCTCGCCGCGATGGTGGCGACTCCCGATGCCGACGACGCCCGGCGCCTCGCCAGCGTGGCCGACGAGCTGGTCCGCAAGAGCGTGTGGATCGTCGGCGGTGACGGCTGGGCCTACGACATCGGCTCCGGGGGGCTTGACCACGTGCTCGGGTCGGGCCGCGACGTGAACGTGTTGGTGCTCGACACCGAGGTGTACTCCAACACCGGAGGGCAGGCGTCGAAGGCGACGCCGCGCGGGGCGACGGCCAGGTTCGCAGTTGCCGGCAAGCGAACGGCCAAGAAGAACCTGGCGCTGCAGGCCATGAGCTACGGCGACGTGTACGTCGCGCAGGTTGCACTGGGGGGCAGTGACATCCAGACCGTGAAGGCCCTGCTCCAGGCCGACGCTTGGCCCGGCCCATCGCTCGTCGTCGCCTATGCCAGCTGCGTGCCTGAGCACGGCTTCGAGGAGTCGCGGTCGATGGTCCAGCAGCGGCTGGCGGTCCGGTCCGGGCACTGGCCGCTGTTCCGCTACGACCCGGGCGTCACCGCACCCGACCGCCGGTTCCAGCTCGACTCCCACGCGCCGTCGGTGCCGCTGGCCGAGCTGTTCGGCTCCGAGACCCGCTTCGCCCACTTGGCCCACCCCGACACCGATCGCTGGTCGGCGCTGAGCGACGCTGCGCAGGCGGACATCGACAGCCGGTGGCACCTCTACGAGGCCCTCGCCGCCATTCCGCTGCACAGCGACGGCGCTGGCGGCTTGGCGAACGGGCGGAACGGGCATGCGGTGGCTGCCGGCGAACTGGCAACGGCGACGGAGGGTTGAGGCGATGGCGACAACCGATGAACGGCGGCGGCTGCGGGTCCGGCCCGACCGCCTGCTGGCGAGGCTCCGGGAGCTCGGCAGTGTCGGGGCCATCCCCGGAGGGGGCTGCTCGCGCCTGGCACTGAGCGACGACGACCGAGCTGGTCGGGACCTCGTGGTCACTTGGATGCGCGACCTGGGTCTCGACGTGACGGTCGACGCCGTCGGCAACGTCTTCGCGGTGCGTACCGGGCGCGAAGGGGGACCGCCGGTGATGTGCGGGTCGCATATCGACACCGTGGCCACCGGCGGGATCTACGACGGCAACTTCGGCGTCCTCTCAGGCCTCGAGGTCATGGAGGTGCTCGCCGAAGCCGGTGTGGTCACGCGGCGGCCCCTGGCGGTGGCGTTCTTCACCGACGAGGAGGGTGCTCGCTTCGCGCCCGACATGCTGGGCAGCCTGGTGTACGTCGGCGGGATGGCCCTGGAGGCCGCCCACGACATCGTGGGCATCGACGGCGGCCGGCTCGGCACCGAGCTGGACCGCATCGGCTACCTGGGCTCGGTGCCGTGCCCTGGGCTGCCGCCGGCCGCCTACGTCGAGCTGCACATCGAGCAGGGTCCGGTGCTGGAGGCCGCCGGCGGCGGCATCGGCGCCGTCACCGGCGTGCAGGGCATCTCGTGGCAGGAGGTCACCGTCGTCGGGCAGCCGAACCACGCCGGCACCACGCCGCTCTCCTACCGGCACGACGCCGGCTACGTGGCGGCAGCCACGACGGTGTTCGCCCGCGAGCTCGCACGCGAGCTCGGCGGCGACCAGGTGGCCACCGTCGGCCGGCTCTCGCTGCACCCGGACCTGGTCAACGTCGTCCCGGGACGGGCCGTGTTCACCGTCGACCTCCGCAACACCGACGAGGCGGTCCTGCAGCAGGCCGAGGCCCGCTTGGCCGACGAGCTCGACCGCCTGGCGCGGGCCGAGGGCGTGACCGTCGAACGCCGGACGCTGGCGCGCTTCGAGCCGGTCGAGTTCGACCCGCACGTGGTCGACCTGGTGGAGCGGACGGCGGCGTCGCTCGGCAACCGGGTCCGGCGGCTGCCGTCGGGCGCCGGCCACGACGCCCAGATGCTGGCCCGCGTCTGCCCCGCCGGGATGATCTTCGTCCCGAGCGCCGGGGGCATCAGCCACAACCCCGCCGAGCACACCGATCCAGAGGACCTGGCTGCCGGCGCCGACGTCCTGCTGCAGGTGCTGCTGGCGTTGGCGGACGGGGACGACCCGCCGGGCGCAGACCGGAGCCGGGACGGGGCCGGCCCAGCGGCGGAAGAGCGCCGATGAGCCGAGTGCTGACGGTGGCAGCGGCCCAGATGGGGCCGGTGGCGCGCGACGAGACCCGCGAGACCGTGGTGGAGCGGCTCCTGGCCATGCTGCGGAAGGCCGCCGGCCACGGCGCCGAGCTCGTCGTGTTCCCCGAGCTGGCGCTCACCACGTTCTTCCCGCGGTGGTGGCTCGACCGGCGAGCCGACGCGGACCACTGGTTCGAGACGGAGATGCCGGGCCCCGCCACCCGGCCGCTGTTCGACGAGGCGGCGCGCCTCGGCGTGGGGTTCAGCCTCGGCTACGCGGAGCTGACCGCTGCTGGACAGCACTACAACAGCCAGATCCTGGTGGAGCGCGATGGCCGAACGGTGGCGATCTACCGCAAGGTGCACATACCGGGCCACGAGACGAACGAGCCGTGGCGGCCGTTCCAGCACCTGGAGCGGTACTACTTCGATGAGGGACCCGACGGGTTCGGTGTGTGGCCGGCCTTCGGCGGCCGGGTCGGGATGATGATCTGCAACGACCGCCGCTGGCCCGAGACCTACCGGGTGATGGGTCTGCAGGGCGTGGAGCTCATCTGCTGCGGCTACAACACCCCGATCCACTACGCGCCCGATCCGTCGCAGGACGCCCTGGCCGGGTTCCACAACCACCTGGTGATGCAGGCCGGTGCCTACCAGAACGGGACCTGGGTGGTTGGCGTGGCCAAGGGCGGCATCGAGGAGGGGGTCGACTCCCTGGCCCAGAGCTGCATCGTCGCCCCGTCGGGGCAGATCGTCGCCCAGGCGCTCACCACCACCGACGAGGTGATCGTCGCAGACTGCGACCTGGACTGGTGCGCCCGCTACCAGAAGACGCTGTTCGACTTCGACCGCTACCGGCGGCCGGAGGTCTACGGTCCGATCACGGCTCGATGAGGCGTGGACCCCGACCCGGAGGTGCCAAGTTGACGGTGACGGAAGTCGACCGGGTCACGTTCACCTTGAACGGGGAGCAGGTGTCGGTGCGCGGCGACCACCCGCACCTGCTGGCTGCCCTGCGCGAGGAGCTCGGCGTCACCTCGGCCAAGGACGGGTGCTCCCCATCGGGCCAGTGCGGCTGCTGCACAGTGATGGTCGACGGCAAGGTGCAGGTCTCGTGCACCATGCCGGTGGCTAAGGCGCAGGGCAAGGCGGTGCTGACGCTCGAGGGCCTGGACCCCGACGAGCGCCGGCGCTATGCGGAGGCGTTCGCGGCCCACGGGGCCCTGCAGTGCGGCTTCTGCACGCCGGGCATCGTCATGCGGG
Source organism: Actinomycetes bacterium (assembly GCA_021826725.1). Lineage (GTDB taxonomy): Bacteria > Actinomycetota > Acidimicrobiia > Acidimicrobiales > UBA8190 > JAJZYI01. The sequence continues at coordinate 4,953 of JAKAYQ010000030.1, read as the reverse complement.
CCAAGGCGCAGGTCGACCGCAAGGGGGCGGACCTGACCCGTGAGGACATGCAGCGGCATCTCGGCGCCCATCTCTGCCGGTGCACCGGGTACGTGAAGATCCTGGACGCCATCCTCGCCGTCGCCAACGGCAAGGAGGAGGTGCCGGCGGTTCCGACCGGGGTCGGCAGCCGGGGGGCCAGGTACGAGGCGGTGTCGCTCGCCCTCGGTGACCGGGGCTACGTGGACGACCTCCGGGTGCCGGGCATGCTGCACGCGGCGCTTCGGCTGACCGATCACACCCGCGCCGACGTGGTCCGGATCGACACCGAGCGGGCGCGCCGGGCGCCCGGGGTGGTGGCCGTCCTCACCGCCGCCGACATCCCCGGCGATCTGCGGGTGGGGATCATCCACCGCGACTGGCCGGTCATGATCCCCGAGGGTGGCCGCACGTCCTATGCCGGCGATGTCCTGGCCGTCGTGGTGGCCGAGACGCGCCAGGCCGCACGTGACGCCGCGCCCCTGGTCGACGTGGAGTACGAGGTGCTGGACCCGGTCGTCGACCCGGTCGCGGCGATCGATGCCGCCCAGATCGCCGTGTGGGGCAGCGATTCCAACGTGCTGTCGCGCTCGGCGTACGTCCGCGGTGACGTCGACGCCGCGCTGGCGTCGAGCGCCCACGTCGTGCACGAGGTGTTCGACACCCAGCGGGTCGAGCACGCTTTCTTGGAGCCGGAGTCGACCTTGGCCGTGCCGGGCGAGGACGGCGTGCTCCACGTCTACTCCGGCGGGCAGGGGATCTGGGACGACCGCGACCAGATCGCCTCGGTGCTCGGCGTCGACCGGAGCCGGGTGACGGCGGAGCTCGTGTCGAACGGCGGCGCCTTCGGCGGCAAGGAGGACCTGTCGAACCAGGCGCACGCCGCGCTGGCCGCCTGGCTCCTCGGTCGGCCGGTGAAGTGCACGCTGTCACGCCAGGAGAGCTTCCGGATGCACGCCAAGCGGCACCCGCTGCACCTGGAGTACTGGGTCGGGTGCGACGGGGACGGCCACCTGACGGCGGTGCGGGCCCGGCTGCTCGGTGACTCGGGTGCCTATGCCAGCGTGGGCATGAAGGTACTGGAACGGGCGGCGGGGCACGCCAGCGGGCCCTACCGCGTCCCGGCCATCGACGTCGAGGCGGTGGCCGTGCGCACCAACAACCCGGTCTGCGGGGCCTTCCGCGGCTTCGGGGCCAACCAGTCCCAGTTCGCCATGGAAGGGATGGTCGACCGCCTGGCGGAGCGGGTGGGGATCACCGGTTGGGAGATGCGCAAGCGCAACGTCGTGCACCCCGGCGACGTCTGGGGCCCGGGCCAGCTGATGGACGACGGCTGTGCCGGGGCCGAGCGGTGCCTGGACGCGCTCGCCGACCGCTACGAGGCCGCCCGCGCCGCGGGCAAGGCCGTCGGCCTGGGCCTGGCGCTCAAGAACTCGGGGCTCGGCAACGGGTACACCGAGGTGTCCCGAGCAGTCGTCCGCTTCGAGGAGGATGGCGTCGTCGAGGTCCGCCACGGCTGGACCGAGATGGGGCAGGGCATCCACACCGTGGCCCTGCAGGTGGCGGTGGAGGAGCTCGGCGTCGACCCGGCTCGTGTGCGCGTCGTGGTGGACACCACCCGCGAGCTCGGCGACGGGCAGACCACCGGCAGCCGGGGCACGCTCATGGGTGCCGGCGCGGTGCGCGAGGCGTGCCGCGCGGCCCGCGCCGCCGACTGCCGGCCCGGCGTGGACCACGTGGGCGAGTACCAGGTGGACTGGACTCAGGAGCTTGGCACCAGCGACAACCCCACGATCCACGCGGCGTTCGGGTATGCGGCGCAGATGGTCGTGGTCGACCCGGCCACCTGCCAGGTCGAGCGCGTCGTGGCGGCGCACGACGTCGGCCGGGCCATCAACCCGATGCTGTGCGAGGGGCAGATCGAGGGCGCCGTCCACATGGGGCTCGGCTACGCGTTGTCCGAGGACTTCCCCGCCGACGAGCGCGGCTTCCCGGTCAAGACCAATCTCCGGTCGCTGGGCGTCCTGCGGCCCAAGGACGTCCCGCCCATCGACGTCATCCTGATCGAGGTCCCTCAGCCGCGCGCTCCCTACGGCGTCAAGGGCGTCGGCGAGATCGGGCTGGTGCCCACGGCGCCGGCTGTCGCCGCCGCGCTGCACGCTGCCGACGGGAAGTGGCGCACGACGCTGCCGATGCGAGCCGGCCTGGCGCCCTCGGCCGACACCGACTGACGGCCCGGTGCCCAGCGCACGCTGTGCCACCGATCCGCTTGCCGTCACCGATCCGAAGGAGCGTGAACGACCATGTCCATGCCTGTAGCGCTGTACCTCCAGGACGCACACTCCATCAGAGACGGGATGCAGTACGCGGCCTATGCCGAGGAGAAGGGGTTCGCCGCGGTCTGGCAGGCCGAGAGCCGGTTGGTGCGCGAGGCGACCGTGCCGCTGGCGGCGTTCGCTTCTGTGACAGAGCGGATCAAGGTCGCGTCGGGCGTGTCGGACTGCTGGTCGCGCAACCCGGCCCGGCTGGCGGCCACCTTTTCCACGCTGGACGACCTGGCACCCGGGCGTGTCATCCTCGGCCTCGGCGCGTGGTGGGACCCGCTGGCGGCCAAGGTCGGTATCCGGCGCACCCACCCGCTCACCGTCATGCGCGAGGTGGTCACCGCGGTGCAAGCCCTCCTCGCCAATGAGACGGTGTCGTTCCACGGGGAGTGGGTTCACCTCGACGGCGTGGAGCTCGACTACGTCTACCAGGAGCGCCGCCCCAAGGACGTCCCCATCTACATCGGGGCGACCGGCGACAAGATGCTGGAGCTGGCCGGCGAGATCGCCGATGGCGTTGTCCTCAACTACCTGGTCTCGCCGGGCTACAACGAGCGGGCGATGGAGCGGTTGCAGGCCGGCCTGGCGCGCTCGGGCCGGAGCTTGGACGACCTGGACCGGCCCCAGCTCGTGGTGTGCTCGGTCGACGACGACGAGCAGAGGGCCATGGACATGGCCCGCCAGATGGTGACGCAGTACCTCGGCCAGCAGCCGCACATCATGAAGGCCTCGGGGGTGCCCCAGTCACTGCTCGACGCCGTGGGCGAGGTGCTCACGTGGCCGGCGACCCACGAGCAGGTGGAGGTGGCATCGAAGCTGGTCCCCGACGAGATCGTGGCCATGCTGACGGCGTCGGGCACCCCGGCCCAGGCGCGGGCGCGGGTCGCCGACTACGTCACCCACGGCTGCACGTGCCCGGTGCTGTACCCGCTCGGCGACGTCCGGGCGATGATCGACGCGTTCGCGGACTGGTCGGTGTGAGCGGCTCACCGTCGGAGCGCGTGCCGGAGGCTGCCGGGGCGCGGGTCGTGGTGAACCGGCTTGCCGGGCCGGTCCCGTCGGGCGTGCTCGCCGAGCCGAGCCGCGACCCGCTGCAGTTCCACCGCCGCCTGGGCGGCTACCGGCCGACGCCGCTGCTGCGCACACCGGCTCTGGCGGAGCGCCTTGGCGTCGGCGAGGTCGTGGTCAAGTGCGAGTCGCAGCGCTTCGGGCTGCCGGCGTTCAAGATGCTCGGCGCGTCGTGGGCTACCTACCGTGCACTGGTCGACCACCTGGGTGCCGAGCCGGGAGCGTGGCAGACGGTGACCGAGCTGTCGGAACTGGTCGCCCCGATGCGGCCCTTTGCGCTGGCGACGGCCACGGACGGCAACCACGGCCGGGCCGTCGCCCGCATGGCCCGGCTGCTCGGCTTCGGGGCGCGCATCTTCGTCCCCGAGAACACCACGCCGGGCCGGATCGCCGCCATCGAGTCCGAGGGCGCGTCGGTGGAGGTCGTGCCCGGTGACTACGATGCCGCGGTCGCCCGTGCCGCCGAGGAGGCCGGGCCGAGCTGCCTCGTCATCTCCGACACCAGCTGGCCCGGATACGACCGCGTGCCCCGATGGGTGGTCGACGGCTACTCGACCCTGTTCTGGGAGATCGACGACAGCCTGGCGGCTGCCGGCTGGCGCCGTCCCGACGCGATCGCGGTGCCCGTAGGGGTCGGTGCCCTGGTCGCGGCCACCATCAACCACTACTGCCGGGTGCCCGACGACCGCCCGGCGGTCGTCGGGGTGGAGCCCTCCACCGCGGCCTGCGTCACCGCGTCCGCCGAGGCGGGACGCCTCGTGACCGTCCCCGGCCCCCACACGTCCGTGATGGCCGGCCTCAACTGCGGCACGCCGTCACCGGTTGTCTGGCCGATCGTGTCGGCCGGCGTCGACGCCTTCGTCACCATCGACGACGACTGGACCTGCCGAGCCGTGCGCGACCTGGCCGCCGTGGGGGTGGAGGCCGGGGAGACCGGTGCGGCCGGGTTGGCCGGCCTCCAGGCGCTTCGGCACATCGGGGTTCCGCCGGAGCTCGACGGTGCGATCCGTTGCGACGCGACCGTGCTCGTGATCATGACCGAGGGCGCCTCCGACCCGTTGCAGTGGCGGCGGATCCTCGGCGTGGAGCTGCTGGGACAGGACCCGCCCCTGCGTGGCGAGCGGGCGGTGGCGGCGGCCCGCCGATGACCGGCGGCGACCCGGCCACCGCCGGCGACCCGGCGAGCGGCGACCCGCCGGCACCGCATGGCGCCCAGCCGCTCGTGATCGAGCGGTGCGCGGTGGCGACCGTCGACGCCGAGGGCCACGAGCACGCGAGCGGCCACGTCGTCGTCGACGGCGGGCGTATCGTCGCCGTCGGGCCCGGGAGGGCTGCCGAGGTGCCCCGGGGCGCCCGGCGCGTGGACGGCGATGGCTGCTTGGTCACGCCCGGGCTGGTGAACACCCACCACCACTTTTCCCAGTGGCTCACCAGGGGCCACGCTCCCGACGCCATCCTGTTCGACTGGCTTCGGGAGCTGTACCCGTTGTGGGCGCTCCTCGACGCCGACATGCTGCGGGCAGCCTCGCTCGGGTCGCTCGTG
>JAKAYQ010000029.1 GCA_021826725.1 Actinomycetes bacterium | reverse complement strand
TCACCAGCCGGCACCTGCACAGGGGCGAAATTGGCGGTGGTGACCCCCGCGTGCAGCCATGGCTCCCGCAGGAGCCGGCCGTCGATGTAGACGTTGCCGCCACTGGCCGAGATGGTCTCACCGGGCATGCCGATCACCCGCTTGACCAGGTCCTGGTAGTCCTTGGGCCACGCCGGTGGCCGTCGGAAGACGACGATGTCGCCCCGGTAGACCCGGTGGAGGTGGAAGCTGAGCTTGTCGACGACGATGCGGTCCCCCGGCATCAACGTCGGTTCCATCGAGCCGGACGGGATGAAGAAGGTCTCGAGCACATAGGTTCGGACCAGCACGGCGACCACCAGGGCGACGACCAGGACCACCCCCCACTCGACCAGCCACCGGGACCGCCGACGCGTGCGCCGCGGCGGCGCGTCAGGGGTCACGCCGCTGGGAACGGGTTCGTCCCGACCGGTGGCGCCGGCGCCGGCATCACCCGGAATCGCGTTGCCGGTACCAGGATCGCCCGACCTGCGACCGCTCGCACCTGCTCCGGCGGGGTCCCGGCCGGTCAACGGTTCGGCGGTGCCGGGCGTTCCGGTGAGGTCCGCCTGGCGGCCTGCCGATCTGGTCCCGTCCTCGTTGTTCACCATCGATCTCCTCGTCGTCGCTATGCCGTCCAACCGAGCCTTCCCTGTGCCCCAGCCCGATGGTGTGGCCCGCTCGGCGACGACCAGCGTCGACGTGGGGTCCGGGCCAAACGGCCGATGGCGAGGTACGCCGCCCCGCTGCACGTGCCCCACCACCGAGCCCGGACCCGATGTGGGCGATCTGGGGTGCCCACCGCTCCGGTGCACGTGCACAGCGCCATCACGTTCGCTGGCTGTCGATCAGAGCCCGGCGATCAGCTTCTCCACCCGCTCGTCGTGTGACCGGAACGGATCCTTCAGCAGCACCGTGCGCTGCGCCTGGTCGTTGAGCTTCAGATGCACCCAGTCAACCGTGAAGTCCCGGTGTCGCTGCTTCGCCCGCCGGATGAATTCTCCCCGCAGACGGGCCCGGGTCGTCTGCGGGGGGGTGGACGTGGCCTCCGTGATGGCAGCGTCGTCGACCACCCGCTCCATGTGCCCCCGGGCCTGCAGCCGGTAGAAGAGACCTCGAGCGCGGTTGACATCGTGGTATTGCAGGTCCAGCAACGAGACCTTCGGGTGCCCGAGAGGAATCTCGTGGCGCGCCCGGTACGCCTCGATCAGCTGGTACTTGGCGACCCAGTCACACTGGCCGGCAAGCGACATCGGGTCCGTCTCCAGGGCGTGCAGGCAGTGCTCCCACATCTCGAGTGCCCGCTCCTCCTGGGGCTCCAGCCCTCGGGTGTCACGAAATCGCAGGGCCCGGGCCAGGTACTCGGATTGGATGTCCAGCGCGCTGACCTCACGCCCGTTGGCGAGCCGGACCTTGCGCCGGCAGGTGAGATCGTGGCTGATCTCGCGAATGGCCCGGATGGGGTTCTCCAGGGTCAGGTCCCGGAGCACGGTGCCGGGATCCTCCAGCATGTGCAGCAGCAAGCTGGTGGCGCCGATCTTCAGGAACGTGGCGTACTCGCTCATGTTCGAGTCGCCCACGATGACATGCAACCGGCGGAACCGTTCGGCGTCCGCATGAGGCTCGTCACGTGTGTTGATGATGGGCCGGCTGCGGGTGGTGGCCGACGACACCCCCTCCCAGATGTGCTCGGCCCGCTGGGACAGGCAGTAGGTGGCTCCTCGCGCCGTCTGCAGCACTTTGCCGGCGCCGGCGTAGATCTGCCGGCTGACGAGGAACGGGATGAGCACCTCGGTGTAGTGCGAGAAGTCGTCCTGCCTGCTCGTCAGGTAGTTCTCGTGACAGCCGTAGGAATTTCCGGCCGAGTCGGTGTTGTTCTTGAAGAGGTAGATGGTCCCCCGGATCCCTTCCTCGCGCAGGCGGGCCTCGGCCCCCTCCACCAGGTGGTCCAAGATCTGCTCGCCCGCCTTGTCGTGGGCGACCAGCTCGTCGATCCGGTCGCACTCGGGCGTGGCGTACTCGGGGTGGCTGCCGACGTCAAGGTAGAGGCGAGCGCCGTTGTCGAGGAACACGTTGGACGAGCGGCCCCAGCTCACGACCCGGCGGAACAGGTACCGCGCCACCTCGTCGGGGCTGAGGCGACGCTGGCCGCGCAGCGTGCACGTCACCCCGTACTCGTTCTCCAGGCCGAAGATGCGGCGATCCACGGAGGTCACCGTAGTGCGGTCGGAGGCCTCGGCCCCGCCACCACCCGCCGGGCTAGCCTTTGCGCATGCCCGCCTCGCCGCTGGTGCCGCTCACGACGGTCGGCTCCCGGTTCGAAGCGCAGGTGCTGGTCGCCCGCCTGGGTGCCGATGGCATCGTCGCCGCTCTGCAGGGCGGCGACACCGTCTACCCCCTGCCTGGTCCTGTGGACGTCCTGGTCGAGGCCGAACGGGCACCCGATGCACGCCAACTGCTGCTGGCCGACGAGGTCGAGGCGGTGTTCGCCGACGGGCGTCACCCTCCCGGCTGACCGCTCACGTCCTCGATCAGCCCGCCGTCGGCTCGCCGTCCCCCAGCGCGTCCGGTGACGACGCGCTGTCCGTCCCGGACGACTCCTTGTCGGGTGCGTCGGTACCGGGGTCGGCGCCGTCGGTCTCCTCGGACAGCAGGCGGGCAAGCTCGGTGCCGTTGATGCGCCGGAACGCCCGCCGGGCATCCCCCCGGGCCAGGATGGCCACTTCGAGGTCCTGGGCGACCAGCCGCCGGTCCGGTCCGGCCAGGGTCCGCCGGCAGGCGCCGAGGGCCGCTGCGAGCGTCCAACCGTCCTGGAACGACTCCCCGAACCGTTCGGCAAGCGATTCGGCGTCACCACCGAGCACCGCGAACCGGTCCTCGTCGGTGATCGTCCCTTCGTAGGCGACGTGGTAGAGCTGGTCCTGCCGGCCGTCGGAGCCGAGCTCCGCGACCAGGATCTCGACCTCCAACGGCTTCATCTCGTGGGTGAAGACGGTGCCGAGGAATTGGGCGTAGAGGTTGGCCAGGGACCGGGCGTCGACATCTTCACGACTGAACGCGAAGCCCTTGGTGTCCGCATGTCGGATGCCGGCCACCCGAAGCTGGTCGAACTCGTTGTACTTGCCGACGCCGGCGAAGGCGATTCGGTCGTAGATCTCGCTGACCTTGTGCAGGGACCGCGAGGGGTTCTCCGCGACGATGAGGATGCCGTCGGCATAGGTGGTGGCCACCAGCGACCGGCCCCGGGCGATGCCTTTTTGCGCGTACTCGGCCCGGTCCTTCATGACCTGCTCGGGAGCCACGTAGAACGGCATGGTCATGACGCGTGCCCTCCGATGCCCCGTGCCACCACGTCGGCGAACCGCTCCGCCACCTCGTCTGCAGGCACACGCTCGTACCCGGTCTCGGTCACGGTCGCGACGACGGGATAGATGCCGCGGACGAGATCGGGCCCGCCGGTGGCGGAGTCCTCGTCGGCGGCGTTGTACAGCGCGGTGACCGCCAGCTCGATGGCGGCGACCTTCGAGAGCTCGGGGTGCCAGCCCAGCTTGACGGTGGTCCGGGCATCGCGGCCTCCAGATCCCGTCGCGGCGTGATCGGTCTCCTCGTAGTGCCCGCCAGTCACGTCATAGGTGAAGATCCGCCCCTGGGATCGCCGCAGGTCGAACCCGGCGAACAGCGGCACGACCACCAGGCCCTGGTAGGCCATGGGCAGGTGCTCCCGGACCATCTGGCCCAGCTGGTTCGCCTTGCCCTCCAGGCTGAGCGCGATGCCCTCCACCTTTTCGTAGTGCTCGAGCTGGGTCTGGAAGAGCTTCACCATCTGGACCGCCGGCCCTGCCGCGCCGGCGATCGCCACCGCGGAGTGCCGGTCGGCGGGAAAGACCTTCTCCATCGAGCGATGCGCGATGAAGTTGCCCTCGGTGGCGCGCCGGTCCCCGGCCATGACCACGCCGTCGACGAAGCGCAGTGCCACCACGGTTGTGCCGTGGCGCACGGCGACGTCACTGCTGGCGGCAGGCGCGCCGCTGGCGAGCTGAGCAGGCAGGGCCAGGGGATCTGCCCGGCGCAGCACGGCCGCAAAGCTCGGCCCCGGGTCGTCCCCCGGGGAGAACAGCGGGAGTGCCATCGGCTACTCCCCGCCCTTCTGCACGTAGTTGCGCACGAACTCCTCGGCGTTCTCCTCGAGGACCTCGTCGATCTCGTCGAGGAGGTCGTCGAGCTCGGCCTTGAGCTTCTCCCCTTGCCCCGCGGGGACAGGAGCCTCCTCCACCACCGGCTCGTCGCGCGTGCTGGGCGCCTGCTTCCGCTTGAGCTCCCGTTCAGCCATCCCTGGGTTCCCTCTCTCCACTGCTCAGCCGTGCCACCAGGTCCGCCGGCGACGAGCACTGGTCGATGAGTGCCTCGACGTGGTCCGCGGTACCGCGTAGCGGATCCATCATAGGGATGCGCCGCAGCGGGTCGGTCCCGAGGTCGAACACGAGCGAATCCCAGTTGGCCCCGGAGACCGCGCTGGCCCACTTGGCCAGACACCGACCCCGGAAGTATGCCCGGGTCGACCGGGGTGGCTCGAACACGGCGCGCTCGACGTCGGCGGGGTCCACGAGGTGCTCGGTCGCCAGCCGGGCGAACAGCGAGCGCTCCGGTCGAAGATCGTGGTACTGCAGGTCCACAGCGGCAAGCCGCCGGTCGTCCCACGACAGTCCATGGCGATCCCGGTACGCCTCCACCAGTTGGAGCTTGGCCACCCAGTCGACCTGGCCGGACACCTCGGAAACGTCGGTCTCCAGGCCCTGGAGCACCTGCTCCCAACGACGGAGTATGTCGGTGCCGACGCCCTCCCCGCCGACAGCGTCGAACCCCTGGTGCTCCGCGTACTTGCGTGCCCGCTCGAACAGCTCCCACTGCACCGACACCGCCGTCGCCCGGCGACCGTCGGCCAGATCGATGGTGGTGCGCAGCGCCGGATCGGCCGACACCTGCCGGATGGCCCGCACCGGGTTCGCCGGGACGACGTCGCCCGGGCCGAACAGGTCGTCCTCGATCATGGCCAGCACGAACGCGGTGGTCCCGACCTTCAGGAACGTCGACACCTCAGCCCGGTTGGCGTCGCCGACGATGACGTGCAGGCGCCGAAAGCGGTGGGGATCGGCATGCGGTTCGTCGCGCGTGTTGACGATCGGGCGCTTGAGCGTCGTCTCGAGGCCGACCTCCTCCTCAAAGAACTCGGCACGCTGCGAGATCTGGAAGGGCACGCCCGACGGCGCCCCGGCCGTCTCTGTCCCCACCTTGCCGGCACCGCAGAAGACCTGCCGGGTCACGAAGTGGGCGGTGACGAGGTGAGCGATACGGGAGAACGGCACCGCCCGGTCCATCAGGTAGTTCTCGTGGGTGCCGTAGGAGTTGCCCTTGCCGTCCGAGTTGTTCTTGTAGACGACGATGCGCTGACCAGCGGGCAGCACCCGGTCCACCGCCCGCATCGAACGGCGCAGCACCTCTTCACCTGCCAGGTCGAAGCGCACCAGCTCGCCGGCGTCCGCGCACTCCGGTGTGGAGAATTCCGGGTGGGCGTGGTCGACGTAGTACCTGGCCCCGTTGGTGAGCACCGCGTTCACCAGGTGCGTCTCCACCTCCGGCGGTAGCGCACCTTCGCGGGCGTAGCCGCGGGCGTCGTTGCCGGGCGACTCGTCCTCGAAGTCCCAACCAGCCCGCGCGAGGTCCGACACGTACGCGTTCACCAGCAAAGACGACGAGGTGACCGGGTTTCCGTCACCGCCGACGTGCTGGATCCCGTACTCGGTCTCGATGCCGCACACCTTCGGAACGGCCACAAGCAGGACCCTAGTGCGTCGATGCTCGGAGTGGTGTCACGATCCCGGGGCTACGCCTGGGGCGCTACAGGTACTGCCCGGTACCGACCCGCTCGATGGAACGACCGCCCTTGGTCTCGTCGCGGTCCGCGAGCAACGTCCTGACGTAGACGATCCGCTCGCCCTTCTTTCCCGAGATCCGGGCCCAGTCATCCGGGTTCGTGGTGTTGGGCAGGTCCTCGTTCTCCTTGTACTCCCGCCGGATGGATTCGAGCAGGTCGCTGGTCCGGATGCCCGTGGCGTCACCGGCGATGGCCCGCTTGATGGCCAGCTTCTTTGCCCGGCGCACGATGTTCTCGATCATCGCACCCGATGCGAAGTCGCGGAAGTACAGGATCTCCTTGTCCCCGTTCTGGTAGGTCACCTCGAGGAACTTGTTCTCCTCGTCGGCCCGGTACATCTCCGCGACGGTGGCGTCGATCATGGCCAGGACGGCTTTGCCCGGGTCACCACCCCCCAGGCGGTTGACCTCCACCGGGTCGAGCGGCAGGTCCGAGGCCAGGTACCGACCGAAGATCTGCGCGGCGGCATCCTGGTCCGGACGCTCGATCTTGATCTTGACGTCCAGGCGACCCGGCCGGAGGATCGCCGGGTCGATCAGGTCCTCGCGGTTCGACGCACCGATCACGATCACGTCTCGCAGGGTCTCGACACCGTCGATCTCGGCCAGGAGCTGCGGCACGATGGTCGACTCCATGTCCGAGCTGATGCCCGTCCCCCGGGTGCGGAACAGGGAGTCCATCTCGTCGAAGAAGACGATGACGGGAACCCCCTCCTCCGCCTTCTCCCGTGCACGCTGGAACACCAGCCGGATCTGCCGCTCGGTCTCGCCGACGTACTTGTTGAGCAGCTCCGGGCCCTTGATGTTGAGGAAATAGCTCCGCACGGCGGCGTTGCCCGTCACCTGGGCGACCTTCTTCGCCAGGGAATTGGCCACCGCCTTGGCGATCAGGGTCTTGCCACATCCCGGCGGCCCGTAGAGCAGGATGCCCTTGGGCGCGGGGAGCCGGTACTCGCCGAACAGCGCACGGTGCAAGTACGGCAGCTCGACGGCGTCGGTGATCGCCTCGATCTGCTCGTCGAGCCCGCCGACGTCCCCATAGGTGACGTCAGGCACTTCCTCCAAGACGAGCTCCTCCACCTCCGGGCGCGGAAGCTTCTCCACCAGGAGCTGGGAACGGCTCTCCATCAGGACCGCGTCGCCGGCTCGCAAGTGCACGCCGTGCAGTGCGTCGGCCAGCTCGACCACCCGCTCCTCGTCGGCTCGTCCGAAGACGATGGCGCGGCGCTTGTCGGCCAGCACCTCTTTCAGGGTGACGACCTCACCCGAGTCCTCGCCCTCACGGGCCAGAACGACGTTGAGCGACTCGTTGAGGACGACCTCCTGGCCTCGCCGCAGCTCGACCGCGTCGATCTCCGGATGGACGGCCACCCGCATCTTCCTGCCGCCGGAGAACACGTCGACGGTGCCGTCGTCGTTGGAGGCCAGGAACGTGCCGTACGCGCTCGGGGGCTGGGTGAGCTTGTCGACCTCTTCGCGCAGCGCGGCGATATGCTCCTTGGCCTGCTGCAACGTGAACGTCAACTTCTCGTTCTGCGATACAGCGTGGGCGAGCTGCCCTTTGGTCTCGAGGAGGCGTTCCTCCAGACCTTGGACGCGCCCCGGCCCTTCGGAGAGCCGGCGCCGGAGCACCGTCACCTCTTCCTCGGCATGCTGCGCTCGGTGGCGCAGCTCCTGGAGCTCCGCAAGCAGGGAGCGCTGTCGCTCTTCGTCCGACCCTGACGTCGGAACCACCTCCCTCGGGCTCGAAGACAACTGCAGGTCGACCATACACCGGCGTGCCGGCGCATGAGTCCCATTCTCGACGCCGGCTGGAGCAGGCGCTGCTGGCCGCCGGCACCGACCACAGCCGGTAAGCTTGCACGTCGTGCGACATCGGGAAGCCTTCGGGTGACCCGCTACCGGCCCACCCGCGCCGGTAGCACCGGGTGCCGCCGCCACCGATCGAGTTGACACGGTTGGACGTCAGTCGTTAGCTTCCCGCCGCCAGCGGTGGCACCAACCGCGGTATGAGAGGCAGGGAGAACAGGCGATGAAGGTCTGGATCGACCAGGATCTGTGCACCGGCGACGGGCTCTGCGAGGAGATCGCCCCCGCTGTCTTCACTCTCCTCGACGACGGCCTCGCTTATGTCAAGGACGGCGACGCGGTCAAGAGCGATCCCGGGGGCTCGGCCGGCATGGCCCTGGTCCCCGAGGACCTCGAGGACGCTGTCACCGAGGCCGCTGAGGAGTGCCCCGGCGAGTGCATCTTCATCGAGCAGGGCTGACACGTCTGTGTCGGCGGCGGACGGCTGACCGGCACGCCTCGACCGAGCAGGAGGTCACCCAGGCGCTCGGCGCCGGGCCCTCAGGTCGGGTCCTCGACCAGTTCTGGCTCAACCTCGATCGGTGACCCCGCCTGCAACTGGTCGGCCGTCGACCTCGCTGCCGCCGGTACCAGGTTGTCGACCAGCTCCACCAGGCGTGCCGTGGTGACGAACCCGGTGTGCGCGACCATGCGGTGGTCGGGTCGAACCGAACGCGCCTCGATGTGCCACGTACGACGGAGGACCTCCGCCGTCTCGGCCAGGGCGAACGGCGCCCGGGCCAAGGCGTCGCGCAGCGTTGCCGTCTGGTTGATCGTCGGCAGGTAGGCGGCGAGTACCCCTCCGGGTCGCAGCGCCCCCAGCGCGTGGGGGATCACCCGCCACGGCTCCGGCAGGTCGAGCACGATGCGATCCAACCCGACGGCGTCGATGCCCTCGTACACGTCACGCAGCTCCACCCGGTACCGGGAGCTGCCGAGCCAGGTCGTCACGTTCGCCACCGCACGCTCGGCAAAATCGGCCCGGATCTCGTACCCGAGCACATCAGCGCCGGCGCGCAGCATTGCCATCGACAGCGCTCCGGAGCCGACCCCTGCTTCGAGGACACGGGCGCCGGGGCCGATGTCCGCCGCCACGAGGATGGCGCCCAGGTCCTTCGGGTAGATGACCTGGGCCCCACGCGGCATCTTCAGCACCACGTCCGCCAATGTCGGCCGGATGACGAGGAACCGCCGTCCGGTCGTGCCGGTGACGGTGGCTCCTTCGTCCCGGCCGATGATGTCGTCGTGCGCGACGATCCCGGCGTGGGTGTGGAACGACGTCCCCTGGCGGAGCGCGACGAGGTACCGGCGCTGCTTGGCGTCGAGAAGCAACACCCGCTCCCCGGCCCGCAGGCTCCCGCGCTCGCCCAGCGCTCCCCGCGCGCCGGCCGGTGGCGTCAGCACGCGCACCGGCATCCCCGGGTCCCCGGGCATCCCTCCGTCGATGTCGCTGCTCACCTGCTCAGCCGGCCGGATCGGGTGGCGTGGGTGCCTGGTGGACCGATATGCGTACGGTCTCCCCGGCGCGTACGGTGCCCCGCCACAACAGCTCGCCGGGCCGCATCACAGCACGTCGGACGAGCCACACGGCGGCCATGACCAACAGCCATACGGGTTCGCCGGCCCGGCGTCGCCGGCGGGCCAGCCATTCGAGAGCGGTCAGCGCCCGATCGGTCGACGGCACCACACCTCCCCTCCGCAGAGCCGGCGTCGCCACGCCGCCGCGGTTTCGCGGGACGCCGTCACGCTCGCCGGATCTCGACAACGGCCGACTTCTGGTGTCCGGACCGTCGTCCCAGAAGGTACGCGACGAGCAGCAGCAGCACGGCCACGCCGGCACCGGTGCCGATCAGAGCGGGACGCGCCGCGGTCACCTGATCTTCCACCTCACCGGTGAGCGAGCGGATCTTCTCCTCGATGTCCTTTCGGGTGATGCGGGCGCGCTCCGGCGACATCAGTGCTCCTTGTTCTGTGCCGATGGGACGCTGCCCCGCCGGCGCCCGGCTCCGCTCACGACCCGCCAGACCGACAGCGCCAGCACGACAATCGCCGCGACCGACGTGATGAGGTACGGCAACCACGACCGGTCGCCCCCAAACGCGCCCCCCGTCTCTCCTTGCAGCAGGCGGAGCAGGGCGATGAGCAGCAGAACCGCTCCTCCCGAGAGCGCCAGGGACCCGGCAACCCCGAAGGCGACGAAACGGGCAGCACCGCGCAGTGGCCCGACCGTCTCCTGCTTGAGGTAGTCGGTGATGAGGCGTACGACGTCCTGACCGGACGCGCCGATGGCGCCGCCGCGCCGCGCCGCGCCCGAGGTCGATCGGTCTCGTCTTCCGGGCACGGTCCTCCTCGCTCGGTCCGGCCGCCACGCCGTCGGCGCGATCCGGCCCGACCCGGGCGCCATCCTGGCGTGCCGACGACCCCTTCCGCAAGGCCGCCGGTCGCTCCGGCGGCACCGTTCCGTCGACGGTGCCACCAGCCGTGACCAGGACTGGCGGTGCCGACCGCGTCAACCCGGTCGTCGAGCCACGGTCGCGTTCAGAGCCCGGGCCGGGAAGTCAGCCTCCGCGGGCCAGTCCGTCGGGCTCCGCGGACCGGGGAGCCAGCACGTAGGTGGAGCTCGCGGTAGCCACCAGGCGCTCCCCGTCCGTCACGCGCGCCTCGGCAAAGACGACGCGGCTGCCGCCGCCCACGACCGTGGCGGTGCACACCAGCGTGGTGCCCGGTCGTACTGCGCCGAGGAAGCTGACCTTCATCTCCACGTTGGCCGTCAAGACTTTGCGTCCCCGCACCCAGGTGATGGTGGCAGCGCCCATGGCAGAATCGCAGAACGCCCCGATGAACCCTCCCTGCACCACTCCCGCGGGATTGAGGAACCGCTCGTCGGCCTGCATCCGCCAGCGCGTCCGGCCCGGCTCCGACTTTTCCTCGCACACCATGCCGAGCGTCAGATCACAGTTCGGGGGAACCTGCACGGTAGCCACCTGCGAGAACGTAGCCGCCCGCTACGGTTTCCGGCGATGAGCGGCCAGCGTGCGGTGCTGCGCGCCGAGCGCGTGGTGACTCCGGGAGGGATCCTGTCGCCCGGGGAGGTCATCGTCTGCGCCGGCAGGATCGTCGGCGTCCGTACCGGGCACAGGCGAAGCGCACCTGACGCGGGGACGGTCCTTGCTCCCGGTTTCGTCGACCTGCAGGTCAACGGCGCCGGTCCGTTCGCGGTGCCCGACCTTCGCGCTCCAGCCCGGTGGGACCAGGTGGAGCGCGTGCTGGTGGCCGGAGGGACCACCACGTGGTGTGCCACCGTGCTGTCGGGTCCGGCCAGTGAGCGGACCGCGGCGCTGCGCCGGGTAGCGGCACGCACCGCGCTTGCTCCCCCCCTCTGGCCGGCAGGCGGCGCTCGTCCGGCAGCCGGTTTCGCCGCCGCCCCAACGCGTGCCGGCGCCAGTGCGCGTGTGGCCGGCGTCGCCGGAGACGGCGTCCCTTCCGGCCGGGTGGCACCGCGTCCATGGGTGGCCGGTGCCCACCTGGAGGGGCCGTTCCTGAGCGTGCCCGGAGCGCACCCGCCCGAGCACGTGCGTGGCTCGGTGCCCGCAGGCTGGGCAGCGAGGCTGCCCGCCGCTGTCCGTGTGGTCACCCTCGCTCCGGAGCTCCCCGGTGCGCGAGCCGCCATCGAGGCCCTGGCCCGCCGCGGTGTCGTCGTGGCATTGGGCCACTCCCGCTGTACGGCCGACGAAGCACACGCGGCGTCGGCCGCCGGTGCCCGCCTGGTCACCCATCTCGGCAATGCCATGCCACCGCTGCACCAGCGGGATCCCGGTCTGCTCGGTGCTGGACTGGCGGACCCGAGGCTGGCCGTCTCGCTCATCGCCGATCTGGTGCACGTACACCCCGATCTCGTGCGGATCGCCTTCGCCGCGAAGGGCGCCGATCACGTCGTTCTCATCACCGACCGTGTCGCCGAGCCCGGTTCCCCCGCCGAGGGCGCTCCACCGGAGGCGGATCCCCCCGCGACGACCAGCGCCAGCGAACGGGCCGCACGGTTCGCCCGACGGCAGCCCTCCGGGGGGCTGACAGGGACAGGAGCAGGGATGGCAGACATGGTCGCCTCGTGCGTCTGCGGGGCCGGCGTCGACCTGGGTGCCGCCATTGCTGCCGCATCGACCACGCCGGCCCGCCTGCTGAGCCTGACGGACCGCGGCGCCCTGGAGGTCGGCCGCCGAGCCGATGTCGTCGAATTGGTGGACTCCGGGAGCTGGATGGCCGTCCGGAGGGTCTGGATCGCCGGCGAGCTGGCGGGTCCGTGAGGTCCGGCGTGCCCTGCCGACACGAACGGACCTCACCGGCACCGGATCGGACCGCCACCAGGACCGGCGTCTTCGTCGGCGCACATGGGCCCCGTCAGCGCAAGGGGTCCCGCTGTGCCGGCAGATGGCAGTGCCGGCAGATCGATTACCGGCAGGTCGAGTGCCGGCAGATGACAGTGCCGGCCGGCCGACCTGCAGGTCTTGCCGGCCGGAGGCAGGAACGGGCAGCCCGGTAGGGTCGGAGCATGCCCTTCGCCGCCGCCTTGAGCGAGCACCCGCTCGCCACGCAGGCCACCGGCGAGGTGGTGGGCAGCCTGCTCGAAGGAGCGGGGACCCACCCGGACGTGGTGCTGCTGTTCGTGAGCCGCTGCCATGCCGGCGCACTCCAGGACATCTCGCGCACGGTGGCGGCGGTGCTGAAGCCAATCGCCGTGATCGGGTGCGCAGCCGAGTCCGTGATCGGGCCACACCGCGAGGTCGAGCAGGCCCCGGGCATCGCTGCTCTCTCCGGCACCGTCGGTCCCCTGGTCCCGGTGGTCCTCACTGCCACCACCGAGGGGACCGGAATCGCCGTGGAGGGCTGGCCCCACCACGTGGCGTTCGAGCCGCAGACCCTGCTGCTGTTCGCTGATCCGTTCACCTTCGCTGCGGGTTCGTTCCTCGACTGGTTGGCGGTGCGGCACCCTGGCATCACGGTCGTCGGCGGCATGGCATCGGGCGCCCGCGGCCCGGGGGGCACACGCTTGGTCGCGGGCACGGAGGTTGTGGACCGCGGAGCGGTGGGCGTGCTCCTTGGCCCGTCGGCCAGTGTGTCGGGCGCGGTGTCGCAGGGCTGCCGCCCCTTCGGGCGATCGTTGGTGGTCACCGGGGCCAGCGGCAACGTCATCACGGAGCTGTCCGGCAGGCCCCCGTTGGAGCGCCTCGTCCAGCAGGCGACTGCCTGCCTGTCGGCGGAGGAGGCCGACTGCCTCGGCGACGGCGGCTTGCAACTCGGCCGCGTGGTGGACGAGCACCGGGACGAGTCCGGCCGAAACGGGGTTCTTGTGCGTCCTGTCCTTGGAGCGGACCGCACCTCCGGAGCCATCGCCGTCGGCGACGAGATCCCGGTCGGCGCCGCCGTGCGGTTCCACCTGCGCGATGCAGCCGCAGCCGATGTCGACCTCCGAGCCACGCTGGCTGGTCACCGCGCCGAGGCCGCCCTTGTCTTCAGCTGCACGGCACGCGGCACCCGGCTGTTCCCCGCTCGGGACCATGACGTCGCTGCCATCACCGAGGCCCTTGGTCCGGTGCCGGTTGCCGGCTTCTTCGCCGACGGCGAGATCGGCCCGATCGGGGGGCGCAATTTCGTGCACGGATCGACAGCCGCGATCGCCCTGCTGCACGAGGGGCCGGGCGCGACCGACGGTGGTGAAGCCGGCTGATGGCGCAACCGCCGGTCTGGTGGTGGCAGAGGCACACGCCCACCGGCAGCACGGGCACTGCGGGTTTCGGTGGCTCCGGCTGTGTTCGCAGGGCATTCGCACCCGGTGGCCGTTGTCGCGCCCGCTGGGGCGTCAGTTGCACACAGCCCAGGGACGGGTACGGTGGGTCGGGTGGACCATGACGCAACGGCCGCAGGCACGCTCGACCCGCTCGACCCGACTGAGCAGGTCGCCATCAACGTCATCCGCGGCATCGCCATGGACGGCCCACAGAAGGCCGGCGCCGGTCACCCGGGGACGGCGATGGCGCTCGCTCCCCTGGCGCACACCCTGTTCGCCCGGGTGATGCAGCACGATCCGGACCAGCCGCACTGGCCGGACCGAGACCGATTCGTGCTGTCGTGTGGTCACGCGTCGATCCTGCTGTACGCCATGCTCCACCTCACCGGCTATGGGCTCACCCGCGACGACCTGGCGGCGTTCCGCCAGTGGGGCTCGCGCACCCCTGGGCACCCTGAGGTGCATCACACCCTCGGTGTGGAGGTCACCACCGGCCCGCTCGGGCAGGGCGTCGGCAACGGCGCCGGCATGGCCCTCGCCGAGCGGTGGCTCCGGGCCCGCTTCGGCCCCGATCTGGTCGACCACCACACCTTCGTCGTCTGCTCCGACGGCGACCTGATGGAGGGCATCAGCCACGAAGCGGCCTCGCTGGCCGGCCACCTTGGCCTCGGCCGGCTGATCACCGTCTACGACGACAACCACATCACCATCGACGGATCGACGGACCTGGCGTACAGCGACGACGTGCCCGGGCGGTTCGCTGCCTACGGCTGGCATGTGGAGCAGCTCGGCGAGGCGGCCAACGACGTGCTGGCGCTGCAGGCCGCCATCGAGCGGGCGAAGGCCGTCGATGACCGGCCCTCGCTCCTCGTGCTCCGCAGCCACATCGGGTGGCCGGCACCGGGAAAGACGGACACATCGGCCGCACACGGCTCGCCCCTCGGCGAGGACGTGGTCCGCGCCACCAAGGAGATCCTGGGCCTTCCGCCCGACCAGACGTTCTGGGTTCCCGACGAGGTCCGCGACCTCTACCGGATCGCCACCAACCGTGGGCGCGCGATGCGGCACGATTGGGACGAGCGACGTGCTGCCCGTGCTGCCGATCGCGCCAACTGGGACGCGGCATGGCAGGGGACCGGCCTCGACGGCTGGGCGGACGACCTCCCCCGATTCGAGCCCGGCACGTCGGTGGCGACCCGCCGGGCCATCAAGCTGTGCGTCGACGCCACCTGCACTCGTATTCCCGGCCTGTTGACCGGGTCGGCGGACCTGACGGAGAACACCGGCGTCGAGATCGCGGGCGCCACCGCCCAGTCGGCGGCAGATCCCGGTGGTTCCCAGGTGCACTACGGCATCCGGGAGCACGCCATGGGCGCGGCCATGAACGGCATGGCGCTGCACGGCGGCGTGCTTCCGGTGGGCGGCACCTTCTTCGTCTTCAGCGACTACATGCGCCCCGCGGTGCGCCTGGCGGCCCTGTCCGAGGCGCACGTCGTCTACTTCTGGACGCACGACTCCATCGGCCTCGGCGAGGACGGCCCGACTCACCAGCCGGTGGAGCACCTAGCGTCCCTGCGTGCCATGCCCGGCCTCCGTATCCTGCGCCCGGCCGACGCCAACGAGACTGCCCAGGCGTGGCGGGTGGCGGTGCAACGCACGGGGCCGACCGCCCTGGTGCTGTCACGCCAGGCCGTGCCGGTGCTGCGCGGCACCGAGGGTGCGCCGGTCGACCGCGGCGCCTACGTGCTCGCCGGCACGCCCGACGGCACGCCCGACGTGGTCCTGATCGGCACGGGAAGCGAGGTCCAGCTCTGCGTGGCCGCGGCCGGCCTGCTCGCCGAGGACGGCGCGGGCAGGTCCATCGCCGCCCGGACCGTGTCCATGCCGTCATGGGACCTTTTCGAGGAACAGGACGAGGCCTACCGCACCGCCGTGCTGCCGCCCGGGATCCCGGTGCTCGCCGTCGAGGCTGCCAGCCCATTTGGCTGGGAACGCTACGCCGACGCCGTGGTGGGCCTCGACCGGTTCGGGGCATCGGCCCCCGGCCCCGTGGTGCTCCAGCACCTCGGCTTCACTCCCGAGAACGTGGCGGCGCATGCTCGGGCGCTGCTCCGGGGCGGCACGCAGCCCCGTCCGACCACCACCTAGGAGCGAGCCGTGACCCGACTGCACGACCTCTACCGAGACCAGGGGCAGAGTCCCTGGCTCGACAACCTGCGCCGGGATCTGCTGCGCAAGGGGACACTGGCCGACCTTGTGGCCAGCGGCATCCGGGGCGTCACCAGCAACCCCACCATCTTCGCCAAGGCGATCGAGGGCAACGACGCCTACGACGAGCAGTTCCGAGCGCTGCTCGGGGAGCGCACCGTCGAGGAGGCGTACTGGGAGCTCGTGATCGACGACATCACGGCTGCCGCCGCCGTCCTGCGCCCTGTCCACGACGAGTCGGCCGGCATCGACGGGTACGTGTCGGTCGAGGTGGCGCCGTCGCTGGCCCACGACACGGCCGGCACCGTCGCGGCCGCACGTGATCTCCACCACCGCATCGGGCTGCCCAACGTGTTCGTGAAGATCCCCGCCACCCAGGCTGGCGTTCCGGCGATCCGCAGCATGATCGGCGAAGGCCGGTCCATCAACGTCACCTTGATCTTCAGCCTGTCGAGGTACGAGGCGGTCATGGAGGCCTACATCGCCGGTCTGGAGGACGCCCTGGCAGCGGGGGTGACGGACCTGAGCCCCATCCGGAGCGTGGCGTCGTTCTTCGTCAGCCGGGTCGACACCGAGGTGGACCGCCGGCTGCAGGTCCTGGCAGACCAGGCCGACGGGTCGCGCAGCTCGGACCTGCTGGCGGCCCGGGGTACCGCCGCCGTAGCGCAGGCCCGGGCTGCGTACCAGCTTTTCCAGGACACCTTCGACGGGCCGAGATGGGCCGCCCTGGCGGCGCGCGGAGCAGCGGTCCAGCGCCCGCTGTGGGCGTCGACCTCCACGAAGAACCCCGCGTACCCGGATCTGCTGTACGTCGACTCGCTCATCGGCCCCGACACGGTCAATACCATGCCGGACGACACGGTGGCTGCCTTCCTCGACCATGGCACGTCCGCACGGGCCATCGACGCCGACCCCCCTGCGGTACGGCGCGCGCTCGACAGCCTGGCTGAGCTGGGCATCGACTTGGAGGACGTGGCCAGGGTGCTCGAGGACCAGGGTGTCGCCTCCTTCGCATCGTCGTTCGACGACCTGCTGCAGGCGCTTCGGGGCAAGGCCGAGGCGCTGGCCCCGGGGAGCTCCCGTGCCTGACGCTCCGGACACCGGCGCTGCGGGCCCGGCAGCCGCCGCCGACTCCGCTGATGAGCTCGCCTCCCGCCTGGTCGCCCGGGACGCCGCGCTGTGGCCGGAAGGAAACGTCGCCCCGAACCGCCTGGGCTGGCTGGCGGTCCCCGAGCGGATGGTCGCCGAGGCCGCCGAGCTGGCCGCATGGGCTGGCACGGTGGCCCAGGGCACCATCGTCCTCCTGGGCATGGGCGGGTCGTCGCTGGGTCCGGCGGTGCTGCAGGCCGTTCAGGCCGCCGTGGGACGTGCGGCGGGTCGCCGCCGGCTGGTGGTGTGCGACACCACGCACCCCGCCACCGTGGGCTCGCTCGACCTCACGGATGCCTTCGTACTGGTCTCTTCGAAATCGGGCACGACCCTGGAGCCCAATGCGCTGTTGGCTCACGCATGGTCGATCATGGCGGACCCGTCGCGCTACGCGGCCATCACCGATCCCGGCACCCCGCTGGCCGATCTGGCCCGGGAACGCGGCTTCGCCAGGGTCTTCGAGAACCCCCCCGACATCGGCGGCCGCTACTCGGTCCTGTCGTACTTCGGCATGGTCCCCGCCGCTCTCATCGGCTACGACGTCGCCGAGCTGTGCCGGCGGGCCCTCGACGTTCCGCTGGCCGAAGCGGTCGGCCTGGGCATGGCCATGGGCGAGGCGGCCCGAGCGGGTCAGGACAAGGTGACACTGGTGGTCTCGGAGCAGTACCGCTCGTTCGGGTTGTGGGTGGAGCAGCTGATCGCGGAGTCGACCGGCAAGCACGGGACCGGGTGCATCCCCGTCCCGACCGTAGAACCCGAAGACGGCCCGGACCGCCACGTGGTGCCGATCCACTTCGCCGACCCGACCGATCTCGGCGAGCAGTTCCTTCGCTGGGAGGTGGCCACGGCGGTGTGCGGACATGTGCTCGGCATCGATCCGTTCGACGAGCCGAACGTCGCGGAGTCGAAGCACAACACCAGCGAGATGCTGGCGTCGCTGCCCCTTCCGGCCGTCGACCTCATCGATCCCGGCCACCTGCTGTCGGAGCTGGATCGGCTGGTCCAGCCCGGGGACTACGTGTCGCTGCAGGCCTACATTCCCTTCGGGCAGGACGACGCGCTCGAAGCGCTGCGTCGCCGGGTGCGCGACCACCTGGGCGGCATGGCGGTGACCGCCGGCTACGGCCCGCGGTTCCTGCACTCCACCGGGCAGCTCCACAAGGGGGGCCCGAACACGGTCGTAGCCGTCCAGATCGTGTCGAAGCACGCAGGCCCGCAGGTCCCGATCCCGGACCATCCCTACGACTTCGCCACGCTCGTCGCCGCGCAGGCGGCCGGCGACCACCGCAGCCTGCTCGACCACGGGCGGCGGGTCGTCCGCACCGCGGTCGACGACCTCGCTGCCATCGGGTGACTGCCGGCGCCGTGCCTTCGTCGGCGGTGGCCGTGGTTCCTGCGGTTCGCGTCGATGTGGTCGACAACGTGCCCCAGGCGTTTGCCGACGTCGTGGTCGACGCCGTGGCCCGGCGACCAGGCGGTCCGGCATCGTCGTTCTGCCTGGTCCTCTCCGGCGGGCCCACGGCACGCCGCTGCTACGAGGCCCTGGCCAGCCGGGCCGTGGAGGTGCCGTGGGCGCGCCTGGTCATCCTGATGGGCGACGAGCGCTGCGTCGACCCCGACGATCCCGATGCCAACCAGCGCCTGGTGCGCGAGGCGCTACTGAGCCACGTGCCGTCCCCCGCAGCGTTCCATCCCATGACCGTGGCCGACGGTGCCGCCGCCTACGGTCGTCAGCTGGCTGGAACTGTCCGGCCGGACCTGGTCCACCTCGGGCTCGGGCCCGACGGCCACACCGCCTCGCTGTTCCCCGGGGGCGCCGCGTTGTGCGCCCCACCGGGCCAGCTCGCCGTCGACTCTTCCGACCCGTCGGGCCGCAACCCGCACCGGCGCATGACGCTGACCCTGCACGCGCTGGCCACAGCTCGTCTGGCGCTGTTCACCGTCTCTGGTGCCGCCAAGGCGGACGCCTTTGCCGCGGTGCGCTCGGGCATGCCGGTGCCGGCGCACCGGGTGCGCTCCGAGCAGGTCCGATGGCTCGTCGACGCCGAAGCTGCTGGCGGTGCTGCCTGATCGGGACGATCCGAAGCTCGCGACCCAGCCCGGTGCCGGCAGCACCGGCCACATGTGGCCCGCCCTTCCATCGTTGGCCCCGGCGGGCTCGGGGAGCGGTGGCGCTTCGGCCGAACTGTTCTCACCGGAGAAGTCGGACCCGGCACGCGTGGGAAGCGGGCCTGTTCTGCGGGCCCCCTGGTATCCTGAAGGCCACTGCCTGCACTTGGATCCACACGCAGCCAGGTTGAAGCGAGGGATGTGGGATCGGGTGGCGACCGCCGCTGATCTTCGGTTGCCTGCAGCGGTCGGCAGGCGTCCGAAGCAGGCCGGAGGTCTGCCTGCCCGGGGGTGAAACGTCATGGACCACGGTGGGGGCGTCGAACGGCGACACGGGGTGCGGTTCGTCCGCATCGGCTGGAAGACGCAGCCCACCATGCGCTTCGTTCGGCACGTGCTGCAGAGCGTGACGGTCTTGCTGCTGACCATCCCCGTCTGGGTGGCGGTCGGGGCCATCAACGGGTTCGCGGTGCGCTCGCTCCCGGCCGTCGTCGTGGGCGCAGGGTTCTTCGCCAGCCTGGTCGCCTTGAACGTCTGGAACGTGCTCGCACTGCGAGCGGGAGAGCTGGCCCGGATCCGGCCGGTCGGAGCCTTCGCCGAGGTCTCGTTCGCCATCGGTGCCTACGCCGCTCTCGGCGTTGGCCTCGGCCCGGTCCATGGGGCTGCGCTGTTCTTCACTTGTGTACCTGCCGTTGCCGCCGCCTTCTTCGGGGACAACCACCTGGTGGGATGCGTGCTCGGGGTGCTCGCCGTCGCGCTCGCCGTCCAGGCCGGGCTCCTCTACCCCGCGGCAGAAGCGATCACGGTCACCTTTGCGTTCGCCGCCGGGACGGCCGTGCTCGCCGGCGGTACCCAGAGCATCCTGAACGCGGCGGTGCGCGACATGGACCGCCTGTCGGCGATCAACACCCTGGCGGCGACGGCGAGCACGCTCCGTCACTGGCCCGGCGATCTCGTCCCGGTGGCCCAGGACCTGGCCGCGGCGATGGACGTGGACCGCTACGCCGTGGTGGAGCGCCCCTCGCTGGGGAGTCAGGCCCGGCTCGTCTTCACCTGGCCCCATGGCGACTGGGTTGCGCTGTCACAAGCCGTCGCCTGGGCTGACGAAGCGATGCGAACGGACCGGCCTGTTATCCGCGCCGGGCTGGTGGCGACGCCGGTTCCCCGCTCGACCCCATCGGCGGTTCCTGACGCGCTCGTCGATGCCGGGCAGGTCAACCTGGCTGTCGTGACTCCCCGTCGGTCCACCGTACGCGTGCCTGTCGACACCCGCCAGACCGGCACCGTCGCCGCGCTGCTGGCAGCGATGTCGAGCCGCGCCGTCCTCGTCGACAACCTCACGGTGCTGGCCAACACCGACGAGCTCACCGGGCTGGCCAACCGCAGGCGTTTCTTCGAGGTCCTCGAGCGCGACATCGCTCGTGCGGCACGTGCTGGGAAACCCTTGGCCGTTGCCATGATCGACCTCGACCACTTCAAGGCGTACAACGACCGGTACGGCCACAGTGCGGGCGATGCACTGCTGCGCCGCTTCGCCACCTCCGTCGTCGGCGCCATCCGCGCACAGGACCTCCTGGCCCGGTACGGCGGCGAGGAGTTCGTCCTGGTCCTGCCCGATACCGATGTGGTCGGCGCCGACCACCTGCTGCACGCCGTGCGGCGGGCCAATCTCACAGCCGCCATCGGTCAGCCGGTCACCTTCTCAGCAGGCATCGCCGTCTGGGACGGCAGCGAGGCACCCGACGAGCTGGTGCTGCGGGCCGACCAGTTCCTCTACGCAGCAAAGAGCGCCGGGCGCGACCAGGTCGCATTCACCGCGTGACACGGGCGGTACACCGAGCATCCCTGGTCCATGACACGGCGCGTGCTCCCGACCGACAGCCCGGCACGAGCCCAGGCCCACGTGCCCAGGGGTCTCGCCGTGCCACCCCGGTGCCGTTGGCGACGCACACCCCGACGGTCCGGCCGACCAGCTGCACCGGGGCCGACGCCGGCACGGACGATCCGATCCCGTGCACGTCCCTCGATCAGGGCTCGGTGCCCGGTGGCCGGTAAGGTTGCCGTATGCCCACGGACGATCCGTTCGAACTCCTGGAACGGCCGATCTCGGCACTGGTCGCCGAGGCTGCAGCCCGGCGCGACCAGCACCACGGCCGCCGGGTCACCTACTCCCCCAAGGTCTTCATCCCGCTGACCCAGCTGTGTCGCGACCGGTGCGGCTACTGCACGTTCGCGCAGCCGCCGGCCCGGCTCGCCGCGCCCTACCTCACGTCCGACGAGGTCCTGGCCATCGCCCGGTCCGGCGCAGCCGCGGGCTGTCACGAAGCGCTGTTCACGCTGGGCGAAGCTCCCGAGGAACGGTACCCGGCAGCCCGGTCGTGGCTGCAGGCGAACGGATACGCCACGACGGTCGAGTACCTGGCAGCCATGTGCGCCGTGGTCCGCGACGAGACGGGGCTCCTCCCCCACGCCAACGCCGGGGCACTGTCGTCCGCGGAGCTCGCTGCCCTCCGGCCGGTCACGGCCAGCCAGGGCATGATGCTCGAGAGCCTGGCGCCCGACCTCGCATGCCACCGGGGCTCCCCGGACAAGACCCCCGAGCGCCGGCTCGCCACGCTGCAGGCGGCGGGCGAGCTGGCCGTGCCGTTCACCACCGGGATCCTCGTCGGCATCGGCGATACACGGCGCCAGCGGATCGAGGCGCTCATGGCGATCGCGGAGTCGTGGCGCCGCTACGGGCACATCCAGGAGGTCATCGTCCAGAACTTCCGGCCGAAGTCGGGCACGGCCATGCACGACGCTTCGCCGTGCCCACCCGAGGAGCTCGTCTGGACAGTGGCCGTAGCCCGCCTGGTGCTGCCGGCTGAGATCCACCTGCAGGCCCCACCCAACCTGTCCGACGACCTGGCGCCGCTGGTGGCGGCTGGGATCGACGACTGGGGTGGCGTGTCGCCGGTCACCGCCGACCACGTCAACCCCGAGCGGGCCTGGCCGGACATCCCCGTGCTGCACCGTGCCACGGAGGCGGCCGGGGCGGTGCTCGCCCCACGCCTCGCCATCTACCCCGAGGTCGTCGTGGACCCCGAGCGCTGGCTC
>JAKAYQ010000028.1 GCA_021826725.1 Actinomycetes bacterium | reverse complement strand
CCGATCTCGCGCCCGGCACCGGCGAGGCGGGCGAGATCGGGTTCGGCGATCTGGGCCCGGGTCATCTCCACCATGTCGCACCGGCCTTCGGCCACGAGGGACTCCGCCATGGCCAGGTCGACGATGGAGCCCTGGGCGACGACACGCGTGCCGGGGGCGGCGGCCCGGACCGCCTGGGCGGCTCCGGTGACGAGGTCCTGGTTGAACCCGGCCGGCACGTGGCCGTCGGGTCGGGTTGCCCACGCCGTAAAGATCGACCCGCGCACCACTGCCACGTAGTCGACGAGCGGGGCGAACGACGCGGCGAGCTCGGCGCCCGCCTCGGGGACGATCCCGGCCCAGGGGGCCATCTCGTCGCACGACAGTCGCAGCCCGAGCACACCGCCTCGGGCCCGCACCTCCTTGCCGACCGACTGCAGGACGTGGGCGACCAATCGGGAGCGGTCTGCGCCCCACTCGTCGTCGCGCTGGTTGGTGAGGCCGGACAGGAACTGGCGAAGCAGGCTGTGCTGCCCGGCGTTCAGCTCGACGCCGTCGGCGCCGGCGTCGAGGGCGAGGGCGGCCGCGGTGGCGAAGGTGCCGACCAGCGTGCTGATGTCCTCGGGCTCCATGGCCTTGGGGACCTCGCGGGTGGCAACGTCGGGGACCCGGCCGGGCGCCCACATCGCGTGCTGGTGGTAGGCGCTGGATCCCTGGCCGCCGGCGTGGCCGAGCGCAGCGACGACGAGCGCACCCTCGTCGTGGCAGGCGGCTGCCACCGCGGCCCAGCCCTCGGCGCTGTCGGCCGCCAGGGGCGCGCGCTCGTACGGCCAGTCCGAGGGGTGGACCGACGCGGTCTCGCACACGATCGTGCCGCAGCCACCGGCCGCCCGGCGGCGGTAGTAGGCGACATGGCGGTCCGACACGGCGCGGCGCCGGGCCAAGTTCGTCTCGTGCGGGCCGAACACCAGGCGGTTGCGGGCGCGGTGCGGGCCGAGGTCCAGCGGCGCCAGCAGCGAGCGAACGGCGTCCCCGGTGGGGTCCGACGTTGCAGAGCCCGACGTTGCAGTGCCAGGGGTTGCAGAGCCCGACGTTGCAGAGCCCGACGTTGGAGGGATCACCGCCGGCTGGAGCCCAGCAGCACCGGCACCGACACCGGCGCGGCCTTGGAGTGACCGGGACCCGGCAGGCGGGCCGCGTCCGGCGGGAGCGCGGCAAGCGCCAGCTCCCCGTGGCCGCGGACGCACTCCGGATCGGGACCGTCGAGCGGCAGGCCGGTGTGGAACTTGGCCGCCATGCAGCCGCCCTGGCACGCCCCGAAGGCGTCGCACGCGTTGCACGCGCCGCCGGTCGACGGCTCGCGCAGGCCGGCGAACAGCGATGAGTCACGCCACACGCCGGTGAAGCCTCCGGCATCGCGAACGCTTCCGGCCCGGAATTCGGGGGCCATCACGAACGGGCAGGCGTAGACGTCGCCGACAGGGTCGACCAGGCACACCACTCGTCCGGCACCGCACAGGTTGAGCCCGGGAAGGGGCTCGCCCAGCGCCGACAGGTGGAAGAACGAGTCACCGGTGAGCACCTCGGGACGGGCGACGAGCCAACGGTGCAACGTTCGCTGCTGCTCGGCGGTGGGGTGGAGGCGGTGCCAGGTGGCGGCGCCGCGTCCAGAGGGGCGCAGCCGGGTCAGGCGCAGCTCGGCGCCGTAGCGGTCGGCCAGCGCGGCCAGCTCGTCGAGCTCGTCGACGTTCAGCCGGGTGACGACCACCGACACCTTGAACCCGGCGAAGCCGGCGTCGGCCAACAGCCCCATGGCGCGGGTTGCCGCAGCGAAGGACCCGTCGCCGCGGATGGGGTCGTTGGTCTCGGGGCGGGCTCCGTCCACGCTCACCTGGATGTCGACGTAGTCCATGGCGGCGAGCATGCGTGCCCGCTCGGCGTTCATGGTGCCGCCGTTGGTGGAGAACTTGACACCGACGCCGTGGTCGACGGCGTAGCGGACGAGGTCGTCGAAGTCGGCACGAACGGTCGGCTCGCCACCGCCGATGTTGACGTAGAAGACCTGCATGGCGGCGAGGTCGTCGACGAAGGCACGCGCCTCGGCGGTCGTGAGCTCCGCCGGGTCGCGGCGCCCGGAGCTCGACAGGCAGTGGACACAGGCCAAATTGCAGGCGTAGGTCAGCTCCCAGGTCAGGCAGATGGGAGCATCAAGGCCGCCGCGGAGCTGGTTGGTCAGGCCACTCGAGGCGGCGTGCAGCGGGGTAGCTGGTGCAGGGGTGCTTGCTGCGGGGATAGGTGGTGCGGGAGTGCCTGGTGCAGGGAAGGTGGTCGTCTCAGCAGGCACGGATCACATCCGATCGCCACAGCTGGTCCAGGGCGCGCAGCACCGAAGGGTGCCGGCGGGGCTCGATGCCCGACGCGGTGACCGCGTCGGTGACGCTCGGGTAGCGGTCCAGGTCTCGTAGCAGGTCGACCACCTCCTGGGAGCGGACGAACGTGAGGCGGCGGTTGCCGTAGTGGTATGCGAGCGCGCCGAAGGGCTCGGGACGTAACGCCACCTGCGGGTGCAGGCCGTGCCGGCTGGCAGCGTCGAAGCCGGGTGCCGAGGGGATCGACGCGGCGGCGGGTGACCCGGAATGCGCAGCCGCCGGCGCGCGCGCAGGCGGGTCCTGGCTATCAGATGGGGCGGCCGGGCTCGGCCCACCGGCAGGGCTGGTGCGCTCCGTCGGAACGGTCACGGGGTGCTCTCCGGCGGAGCGGTCACGGGGTGCCCTCCGTCGGCAACCGGCTGCGGCCTGCGACGCCTCAGTAGACGCCGCACATGCCGTCGATGGAGATCTCTTCCACGATCAGCTCGTCCTCGATCAGGGCGGGGCCAGTCGCGGCACCGGAATCGGCCGGCAGCACGCCGGTCACCGGGGCTGC
Source organism: Actinomycetes bacterium (assembly GCA_021826725.1). Taxonomy (GTDB): domain Bacteria; phylum Actinomycetota; class Acidimicrobiia; order Acidimicrobiales; family UBA8190; genus JAJZYI01. The sequence continues at coordinate 19,280 of JAKAYQ010000028.1, read as the reverse complement.
TGTGTCGGTCGGGGTGGCGGTGGCTGCGTCGGGCATCGCTTCCTCCAGGTCGGGTGGAGCTCGTCGACGGGTCGGCGCTCGAGACCGAGCCGGGACCGGATCAGTCCCAGCTGTCCGTGACCGGCCTCGGGCATATTCGCGAGCGAGTATACGGCCGGCGATCCCGGCGGCCCGAACGCGGGTGGGCGGCGGCAGTGCTGGGGTCCCTGGGGCGCCGACCGGAGGCGATATCGCGCTGGGTGAACCGTTCGGTGGCCACCGTCACCCCGATCCGCTCGGCCTCTGAGCAATCCGAGCTCCGAGCTCCGAGCTCCGAGAGTCGACTTTGCGTTAACGGGCTGTCCGTCCGAGTGCAGTGACCACACGATGGAGCGCTCACCATGGACCGTTTACCGCTACCCATTGTGGTTGTCTCGGGAATTGCTGTAGTCAGATGGACCGCCCTTGTGCGTTATTTGCTGGAGCTGGAGCTGGAGCTGGAGCTGGAGCTGGAGCTGGAGCTGGAGCTGGAGCCTGGGCCGGCGGGTGGGGATGCGCGGGCCGGGCAACGGAGGCCCAACATTGCTTGCGTTTGCACAGAACGGCTTGGGCTCGGTCGATGTTCGTCACGGGCACGGGGTGCCCACAAGCGGCTTGGGGGAGCAGCGATGACCTTTACGACGACGTTCACCGCGTATGAGCGGGTGGGCCACAGCGGTTCGGGGCGGTTCGGGTCCGCACGTGGCTCGCGGGCCGGTCTCGGTGGTCCTGCCGATGCCGATGCCGATGCCGATGCCGCTGCCGATGCCGACATCGAGATCCCCGTGCCGGCGGCCGAGACCGTGGGCGCCCCAGCGACAGACGCTGCGCAGGCCGAGTCATCTGTCCGCTTCACGCCGGAGCTGCCGCTCCGCATCTGAAACCGCCTGATCAGGCCGGCCTGGTCCGCTTTGGCGGCCGACCCCGATCTCCGCGGTCCGCTGCCGGCCCGATCCGCCGCTGACCCCAACGTCCGATCCGCAGCCGACCTGGAGCCGGAGCCCGTTCCGCTCCCGAACCCGTGGTCCGGCTTGCAGCACATCCGCAGCCGACCCGGAGCACGATCCGAAGCCCGATCTGCAGCCGAGCCCGGGGCCAGCCGGATGCCTGCTGGGCCAGCGGGGATCGGAGCGCCCGCACCGCTACACTGCGATCGTCGCTCCGGCGGCCGGGGTTTCGGGCGGGGCAGGTCCCGCACCCGGCCGGCAGCCGGTGTGCCGGTCCGGTCGTCGCCAGCGGAGGTCCCCAATGAAGGTTGTCGTCGACTACGAGGTCTGTGCGTCGAACGCAGTGTGCATGGGCATCGCCCCGCAGGTCTTCGAGGTCCGCGACGACGGCTACCTGTACGTGCTCGACGAGCACCCGGGACCGGAGCTGGCCGAGGTCGTGCGCATGGCGGCCACCAACTGCCCGACCGGGGCCATCACCCTGGTGGAGGACGAGTAGCGCCGGTGGACACCACCCGACCCGGGGTGCCCCGGGTCCGCTTCGCTCCGTCGCCGACCGGTTACTTCCATGTCGGGAGCGCCCGCACCGCGCTGTTCAACTGGCTGTTCGCCCGGCAGACGGGCGGCACCTTCGTGCTCCGCATCGAGGACACCGACGAGGAGCGCAACCGCGAGGACTGGGTCGCGGGGATCCTGTCGGCCATGACCTGGCTGCACATGGACCCCGACGAGGGCCCGTACCGCCAGTCCGGGCGCCGCGACGAGCACCACGCCGCGGTCGACTCGCTGTGGGCGTCCGGCTCGCTCTACGCGTGTGACTGCACCCGTGAGGCAGTGGAGGCCCGCACCGCCGGTAACGCCACCCCGGGCTACGACGGGCACTGCCGGACGCGGGGGATCGAGCGCGGTCCCGGGCGGGCGTTGCGCTTCGCCGTTCCCGACGAGGGCACTGTGGTGGTGCACGACATCGTCCGCGGCGATGTCGAGTTCCCCCTGGCGTCCATCGAGGACTTCGTGGTGGTGAAGTCCAGCGGCCAGCCGCTGTTCCTGCTGGCCAACACCGTCGACGACATCGCCATGGGCATCACCCACGTCATCCGGGGCGAGGACCTTCTGCCGTCGACACCCAAGGGGATGCTGATCTGGCGCGCGCTCGAGGGGGACGGCGTCGCATTGCCCGCCTTCGCTCACCTGCCGATGCTCGTGAACGAGCAGCGGAAGAAGCTGTCCAAGCGACGCGACCCCGTGTCCGTCGAGTCCTACCGCGAGCAGGGGTTCCTTCCCGAGGCGTTCTTGAACTACCTGGCCCTGCTCGGGTGGAGCCACCCGTCTGGCCGGGAGCTGCTGGCTGTCGACGAGCTGGTGACAGCCTTCCGGTTGGAGGACGTGAACCACTCGCCTGCGTTCTTCGACGTCCAGAAGCTCACCCACCTGAACGGGGAGTACGTCCGGGCGATGGACGTCGACGCCTTCGTCGACGCATGCCGCCCGTGGACGAGCGGGCCCGGCGCGCCGTGGCCGGCCGAGCGGTTCGACGAGGGGACCTTCCGCGAGTTGGCGCCGCTCGTCCAGGAGCGGGTCGACACGCTGGGAGCGGTGCCGGACATGGTGGACTTCGTGTTCCTGGCCGAGCCGCGCATGGACGAGGCGGCGTGGGCCTCGGTGGCAGCAGACCCCCTGGCTGCCACGGTGCTCGACGGCGCGCTCGGCGCCTACGCCACCTGCTCGTGGGACGCCGGCACCCTCCACCAGGTGACAGCGGCGCTCGCCGAGCAGGTCGGGCGCAAGCTGGGCAAGGCGCAGGCGCCGGTGCGGGTGGCGGTCACCGGGCGACGGGTCGGGCCGCCGCTGTTCGAGTCGATGGCCGTGCTCGGCCGTGCGGCGACACTCCAGCGCCTGCAGGCTGCCCGTGACCGGCTGGGGGCCGTGGCGGGTTCCGAGGAGCTGCCGGGTGGTGCCGGTCCAGGGGTTGGCGAGGCCGGTGCGCTGCCGGGTGGTGCCGGGGCGGGCGCTGCCGTCGACCAGGCCTGAGGCCAGGGGCGTCGGGCCATGGGTGTGGTCGCCGGGTGGACGGCGTGGCGGTTGGTGCGCCGCCTGTTGCGGACTGCGCTGCTGGTGGCCGTCCTGGCCGCCGGCTACCTGGTGGTCACTGCCGTCCAGGTGTGGCTGACGTCGCGGCACTCGGACCCGCACAAGGCACAGGCCATCGTGGTGATGGGAGCGGCCCAGTACAACGGGGTGCCCTCGGCTGACCTGCAGGCCCGCTTGGCCACTGCCGACCAGCTGTGGAACGAAGGCATGGCCCCGATCGTGGTGGTGACGGGCTCCAAGCAGCCCGGTGACGCCTTCACCGAGGCGCAGGCCAGCGCGACCTGGCTCACCGCCCATGGCGTGCCGGCAACCGACATCGTGCAGGCCGGCGGGCGGGATTCGTGGGCCAACCTGTCCGATGCAGCCCGGGTGCTGGTGCCCGAGCATCGGACCCAGGTCTTGATCGTGACCGACGGGTTCCACGAGGACCGCAGCATGGCCATCGCCACCTCGGTGGGGCTGCACCCCTCGCCGGTGCCGGCGGTGGACTCACCCATCCGGGGGACCGGTTCGATCCCGTACTTCGCCAAGGAGACGGTGGGGGTGGCCGTCGGGCGGATCATTGGTTACCAGCGCCTCGACCTGTTCGACCATCTTTGAGGGCTGCGGCGCGGCGGCCGGCCGTGCGTGCGCCGATCAGCTGTGCGTGGCGTGGCGTGGCGTGGCGTGGCCGGTCGTGCGTGGCGCGTGGAGGGATCGCGGTGGTCGAACCGACCGGATCTGCGCCCGGCTCTGTGCTGGCGGACCTGTCCGGGTTGCGTGCTGCGGGGGTGCCGTGCGGATTGCGTGCTGCGGGGGTCGACCGCGTCGGCTAGCCTGCAGGGACCCGTTCGGGGGTGGTGTAATCGGCAACACGACAGGTTCTGGCCCTGTTATTGGGGGTTCGAGTCCTCCCCCCCGAGCTCTTCGAGACCGCCGGCTGGCCGGCGCCCCACAGGTGGGCACGGCCACGCCCGGCGTATGTGCCGTCTCCGGCGTCCCCGACATGTGCGCCATTGATGACCAGCCGCACCATCCGCCGGCGATCCGAGTGGTCGATGCCTCTGTCCGCGATCCGGTGGCTGCAGCGCTCGTCGGGCGGACCGAAGCGGAGCTGTGCGCCCGGTACGGCATCCCCAGCATCGGTCATCTCCACCCCGAGGACTTCGAACCCGGTGCTGGTGGCTGCTTCGCCGTTGCATGGCTCGGGGACGAACCGGTCGGATGCGGCGGCATCCGCCGGCTCGATGACACCACCTGCGAGCTGAAGCGGCTGTACGTCGATCCCCCTGGCCGGCGCCGGGGTGTGGCCCGAGCGGTGCTCGGCCACCTCGAGCGGGCTGCTGCCGCCACCGGCTACCGCGAGCTGTGGCTCGAGACCGGCACCGAGCAGCCCGAGGCGATCGCCCTGTACGAGTCGGCCGGCTACCACCCGGCGGGCCCGTTCGGGGAGCACGGGCACGATCGGCGCAGCCGGTACTTCGCCCTCGACCTGGTCGCCGGGCTGTGAGGGTGCTCCGGGCCCGAGAGGGCGCGTCCCCGGGCGGACGAGGGGCCTGGCCGGTTCGGATAGGATCATCGAGCCCGCACGGGCACCCGGCCCCATCGTCTAGTGGCCTAGGACACCACCCTCTCAAGGTGGCGACACGGGTTCGAATCCCGTTGGGGCTGCCACGGCTTGCTCGCGTATCTCGTGCCTGATTGTTTGCGTAAGTCGAACCGGATCGTTCGCGTAACCCACCGGGGGCCACGGTCGTTTCCGCAGGTCGGACGGGATGTGCGCTGACGCCGGGGCGCGTTGAAGTCCCGGTGGCGCCAGCCTCGGACCCCCTATGTCGGCTGGGCCGGCACGATGGGCGACTTCGTCGTCGAGGTCGACCGGATCTGCGGCCAGCTCGCCCGGATCGCCACCGTCCGCGGTTCGGGGGCGACGCTGGTCCTGTCGCACCTGGGGCGCTGCGGCCGGTTCGCCGTCCTCCAGCTCCACGGCGGCCGCCGGACCGTCGACCTGTTGCCGCTTCCGCCGGACACCGCGTGCGACCCGTACGGCCTCGAGGTCGGCGCCTGGCTGGCCCCCGGAGGCTGGCAGGCGCCCGAAGCGCACTGCGACGACTGCCGGGCGGTCGCCGACGGCGAACAGTGCGGGAACAGTGTGGCGACTGGTGCCCGGCCCACCCCTCGCACAGGACGGCGCCTGTCGTCCCTACATCCACCTCGACCTGGCGGCGTCCACCCCCCGCCGCGATGTCGCCGGCCGGGCCGTCGACGCGTCCGCGCGGGTGTTCGGGGTCGACGGGCCGTGGGACGTGTTCATGGAGGCCGTCGGCTGCCGCAGCGCCCCACCGGCATCCCGCTCGACGCGGACCTCGGCGCGCTGCACGACCGGCGCCTCCACGGCCAACCCGCCGAAGGACGGTGAGCGCGGCGACGCAGCGAGCTGGCCGGCGGCTGGGGTCCTTTGGCCATGCGCGTGGCTGGCCGGCCTTGCGATACAGGCCGGTGGTGTGGTGTGCGTGGACCCGAATGGCTCGGCGTGATGGACGTAGCGGAGCGGCTCACCAGCCCCCCGGCCAGATCGCTGTGCCTTGGGGCAGAACCGGTCGAGACGCTCGCTCACGTTCTTCGTGTTCGGTGAGATCGCCGGCGAAGACGGCCCGCAGGGCTTCACTGCCGAGCTCGTCGAAGAAGCGGTCCAGCGTGTCGGCGCCCTTGCCTTGCGGGTGCTACTGGACGTGCGTGAGCGGCTCGGCGACCGCAGCCGGATCGGGAGGGAAGTCGAAGGTGCGCCACGTTCCGGCCAGCACGCCCTCCGCCCGGTGGCCGGCTCCCGGCTTGCCGCCGGCTTGGTAGCGTCGGGGCTCCGCCAGTCGGGCGCCCCGCCCGTCCAGCCGCCTCCCACCTCACCCAACTGCCTGCTCCGTGCACCGCTCGATCCGGCTCCGGCCCTGGCAGAAGCATGCCCTGGAGCGGTTCTCGGCGACCGACGCAGCGGACTTCTTGGCCGTCGCCACGCCCGGTGCCGGAAAGACGACCTTCGCGCTGGCCGCCGCCCGCCTGGTGCTGGCCTCGGGTGACATCAGCCGCCTGGTGGTGGTCGTCCCCACCGCGCACCTGAAGCGGCAGTGGGCGCGCGCTGCCGCCGAGCTCGACCTCCACCTCGATACCGCATGGTCGCCGTCGCGTGCCGCGTTGCCGACGGACATGCACGGCATCGTGGCCACCTACCAGCAGGTGGCCGCGCATCCAGCAGCCCTTGCCCGCCTGGCCAGGGGTCGGTTCGTGGTGCTCGACGAGGTCCACCACGCCGGCAACGATCGGGCCTGGGGCGAGTCGCTGCGGCAGGCCTTCTCGGGAGCGGCTCGTCGCCTGTCGCTGTCGGGCACGCCGTTTCGCTCCGACTCTGCCGCCATCCCCTTCGTCGACTACTACGACGATGAGGCCCGGCCGGACTTCGAGTACGACTACGGCGAGGCGCTCGGCGACCGGCGGGTGGTGCGCCCGATCTACTTCCCGCGGACCAACGGGTTCATGGAGTGGCAGGCACCCGACGGGACGGCGCACGCCGCCACCTTCGACGACCCGCTGGCCACCGCCCGAGCCAACCAGCGCCTGCGCACCGCCCTGTCGGTCGAGGGCCAGTGGCTGCCCGAGGTCCTGGCCGCCGCCCACGCCCGGCTGGTGGAGCTGCGCCTGCACCACTCGGACGCCGGGGGCCTGGTGATCGCCTCGGATCAGGAGCACGCCCGTGGCGTCGCCGGGCTGTTGCGCCGCCATCACGGGGTGGAGGCGGTGGTGGCGACCTCCGACGACCCGATGGCGTCGCAGCGCATCAGCCACTTCGCTGCCTCGGGCGACCCGTGGCTGGTCGCCGTCCGGATGGTCTCCGAGGGCGTCGACCTGCCGAGGCTGCGGGTCGGTGTCTTCGCCACCACCACGACGACCGACCTGTTCTTCCGCCAGGCGGTCGGCCGCTTCGTCCGCTGGACGCCCGGGATCGGCCGCCAGCCGGCGTACCTGTACATCCCCGACGACCCGCGGCTGCGCCGAGCGGCCACCGAGGTGGCCCAGCGGCGCCGCCACAACCTGCGCCGCGGCGACAGCAGCGAAGGCGTGGAGCAGCTGCCGGGGGACCCGCTGCTCGCCGAGGTGCAGGCGGCGGCAGGCGCCGAGGAGCAGCTGTCGCTGTTCGCTGTGATCTCGGCCGTGGCCACCGATGCCGTGGTGCCCGCGGACGAGGTCGACGACGACGAGCCGCTCCTGGTCGACGACGACCCGGCGTTGCTCCTCGACCTGCCGAGCCCGCCTCCGCTGGCTGGCCGCTCGGTGGTGGCTGTGGCCGAGGGGGAGCCCCGGGCCGAGGCCAAGCAGCGCCTGCGGCGTGCCAACCAGGACGTCGTGCGGGCCATTGCCCGGCGCACCGGCCGGTCCCACGCCGAGGTGAACGCCGAGCTCAACCGGCTCGCGGGCGTGGCCACGGTGGCGGCGGCCACCCTGGAGCAGCTCGAGCGCCGGCTGCGCCACGGCGAGCAGTGGTCCAAGCGGCCCTGACGCCGGCGCGGCCGCCGAGGTGTCCCGGACCGAGCCGCTCCGACGGCCTCCGGGCCGATGCGCCCGGCGAGAGCCCGGCCCCACGTTTCAGAGGGGCGGCGCCTGTGCCGGCGGAGCCGACGCCGCCGGAGCGAGCGGTGATCGCGGCAGGATCCGTGCCGGACGGCGCGATCCCCGAGCCAGCTGGGCGCCCGGCGCCGACCTTCAGCCGGCGCGCCGAAGGCGTGCACCGATCCGTCGGCGGTGGCCTCCCAGTACCCCCGGTGGTCGGGTCGAGGGCGACGCCGACGATCGGGGAGGAGGGGCCGCCGGGCACGGTGTTGGCGCCACCGTCGCAGGCGGTGCCGTAGGCGTAGACCGTGCCGCCGGCTGCGGCCAGGACGTAGCCCTGCTGACCGCTGGAGGCCAGGGTCGACGGCGACGGGGCGACCGCCAGGGTCTGCGGCTGCGAATGCGACGCCGCCCGTGCGCCGTCGCCGGCGTAGGCGGCCAACACGGGATAGGACCCGGCCGGCAGCTGCGACGCGGTGAGCTGGCAGGTGCCGACCCCGCCCGCCAGGGCGGCGCTGCACAGGGTGGTGCTGCTGGACACGACCTGGGCCGTCGCCGAGGGGCCGTGACCGACCTGCACCTTCGCGAAGGCGGGGATTCGGTGGTGCACGCCCTGGATGCCGCGGTGGTGGAGCGACTGGTGGCCGCGGGCGTGGCGGCGGCCGCGCCGGTCGGTGGCGGTCGGTGGGAGCTGCGGGCTGGGCGCAAGGTCGGCGTCGCCCGGATCGGCGAGCTGACCGTCTGGGTGAAGCAAAAGATCGCTATCGCTCGGCTCCTGTGGCTGCTGGGCTGGGCCCGGCGGGCGGTGTTCGACGCGCCCGGCCCGGTCGGCGTGGCGAAAGCAAACGACCTGGTCCCGGCCCTGGCCGAGGCGTTCTGCGCGCATGCGGAACGGGCGTTGCAGCCTGGCGTGCTCCAGGGCTATCGCCAGGTCGAGAGCAGCCAGGCGGTCCTGCGCGGGCGCCTGCGCACCGGGGACCAGCTGCGCCGGCGCTACGGGCTGGCTGTGCCGTTGCTGGTCCGCTACGACGACTTCCTGCCCGACATCGCCGAGAACCAGATCGTCACGGCGGCCGCCATCGGGCTGGCGGCACTTCCCGGGCTCGCCTCGGCGGTCGTCGCCCGGCTGCGGGCACTGCGAGGACCGCTGGCCGATGTCGGGGACCTGCTGCCAGGTCGAGGCCAGGCTGTGTGGCTCCCGAGCCGCCCAAACGCCCGGTACCACGACGCCCTGTGGTTGGCTGAGATCGTGCTGGCCGACGGGTTCGTCGAGCACGAGCCCGGCGAGATCCGCCTGGACGGGTTCCTGGGCGACCTGTACCAGGTGCTCGAGAACCTCGTGACCACCAGCCTCGGCGAGGCGCTGGGGCGCCTGGGGGGGGCACTGCACGGCGCAGGACCGGTACACGCTCGACGAGGGGGAGGGAATCGACATCCGCCCCGACCTGGTGTGGCGCTGGCATGGGGAACCGGCTGCCGTGATCGACGCCAAGTACAAGGCGGAGAAGCCATCCGGCTTCCCGCAGGCCGACCTCTACCAGGCCCTCGCCGACGCAACCGCGTACATGCTCGACGAGGCGCACCTCGTGTACGCCGCGGGGAACGAACCGGCGCAGCAGTGGACGGTCCGCCACTGCGGCGTGCGGATCACTGCCCACACCCTGGACTTGGACCAGGCTCCGGCGGATGTCCTGGAGCAGGTGGCGGCATTGGCCGAACGGATCGGACGTCGAGTGGGCCGATGATCGAGGATCGTGCAGGGACGGGCCGGACGGATTCGCTGGCACCGACGGCGCTTCAGGGTATCGTCACGGCAGCAGCCCTTCGTTGTATGCCCAGGCGAAGAAGCCGGCACCGTCGACGGGCAGCTTCATCTCGCTGGCGTACAGTGCATCGACGATCTGCTCAGCGGCGGCTCGCTCCAGCTTGCCGGTCCGCACGCCGTTCGCGACGAGCCAGAGGGAGCCGTGCACGGCGATGCCGTCTCGCCTGGCGATCCGGGTGGCGGCACGCTCGTCGATGATGGCAATGCTGTTGTGCACCACCGCCCAGGCGAGCACAGCCGCTTCACCCATGTTGCGGTCGAGCCCGCCACCGAGCTCGTTCTTGTACCGGGCGAAGGCAACGATCTCCTCGACGGTCGCCAGTTCCTTGATCGTCAACCACCGGAGGCCGAGGGTCGCGGCCAGGGCCGGATGTCGGTCGACTCCCCTGACGAGCTCCTTGACCACCTCATCGAGGGTTACGCACTCGTACTGGACGGTGAGTGAACAGAGCTCGTCGACGGCGTCAGCCCGGGCGAAGTGGCTGAGGACACTGTTGTCGAAGACGAGGACGGTCACAGAGGTTCGAGCTCGCGGCGCAAGGCCGGGAGCGGAACGTCCTCGACATCGGGGAGCTCTGCCGGGGTGACGGTCCCCCACAGCAGCTCGCCAGTCCTGGCGGTGGTGAGCTTGCCGCACCGGTAGGCGTGGATCACCCGGCTGGCGTAGTGGGGAGGGACGCTCGGCGGCACGAGCTCGGGTTCCCACCGCTCGCCGACCTCGAAGAAGTCGCCCTTGACCGGGGGTGATTCCACCAGCTCGTCGCGTCGAGCGCCGTTCAGCAGGCCGACGGTTCGCAGGTGGTTGCAGGTCGCCGTCCAGCTGACCCTGAACCTGGCGGCGACAGCGACCGCCCGCAGCCGGTCGTCGAGATCCGATCGCTGCTGCCAGACCTCGGCGACCGCAGCGCGAGGCATGAGAAGGTGGATCGCCACCGCGTTCAGGAGCTGCTCGGTGCCGTTCACCGACCCGATGGACACCTCGGCCGAGAACTCATCGCCCACCAGATGGTGCGCGAGCTCATGCGCGAGGTTGAACCGGCGACGGCCCGGCTCGACAGCCCCATTGACGAGTGCGACCCCCAAGCCGTCTGCCTCGACGTACGCGGCATCGCCGCCGCCGTCGCCGAGGTCGAGGGAGAACGCCAGCAGGCCCACCCGCTCGCAGGCCCGCTGCAGGTCCGGCAGGGCGCCGGTGTCGATGCCGAGCGCCGCACGAGCCTGGCGGGCTAGCTCCTCCGCCGCTTCGTGGCTTTCGGGAACCGTGAACGATGGCCGGTCGACGCGTAGGAGGATGTGCTCACCGACGAGATACGACACGTCTCGTGCCAGCTGTTCGACGCGACGGTCCAGCGACGTCGCCGTTCGTCCGCCTGCCGACGATCGCCTCCGGCTGACGATCGCCGGCGGGGACTCCACCACGAACCAGTCGATCGGCCGATCGAGCGTCTGAGCGATGGCGACGAGCTCGGTCGCAGACACCTTGCGTGCTCCGCTCTCGATCTTCGCGACGGACGTCCGATCGATCCCGATGCTCGCTGCCAGCTCTGCCTGGGTGAGCGATGCGTCGTCCCGGGCGGTCGAGACCCGCCTGCCGATCTCCTGTTGGGAGGTCACTGGCTCCATGGTGCGATTATCGCACTCGCGGTCCTCTGCGGCCATGGCGGTCTCGGTCGTCGGGTCAGTCGACCTGGCGGCCGATGAACGCGGCCATGCCCGGAACGGTGTAGGCCACCAGCCCATGCTCAGGGGCGTAGATGAGGCCTTTGTGGATCAGGTTCGCCCGCACGGGGCCGACCTGCTGCACGCTCGTCTTGCCGAGCCGGCGGGCGACCTCTCCGCTGGAGGCGGGGCCGTCGCCGTCGGCCGCCATCGCTCGAAGGTAGGCCCGCTCGGTGGGCGTCGCTCGGTTCCAGCTGCTGGCGAAGAAGCCGAAGTCCAGTTTGTCGCGGCCGACCTGCAACCCCACAGTGGCGTCGGCGAGGGTGATTCCCGGGCCAGGTGCGTAGTCCCAGGCTGCCTTGGCATGCTCCTGAAGGAAGTACGGGTAGCCGGCCGACGCGTCGACGACAGCGGCGACAGCGGCCTCTTCCCAGGCGACGTCGTGACTGGCGGCAGGCCGGACCACGGCAGTTCCCGCGTCGGCCCGGTCGAGAGGTCCGATCGGCTGGTAGGCGAAGAGCTGCTCTGCGTAGGAGCGGGCCTCGGCCAGCAGTCCGGGAAGGCTCGGCAGCCCGGCACCGACCACGTAGAAGGGCACCGTCCGCTGGCCGGACTCGTGCGCTGCGGTGCACACCGCGGAAAGTTCGTCGCGTGCGAGCTCCTGCATCTCGTCGATGAGGACCACGACCCCGGCGCCGAGCCCGGCAGCGGACGAACCGAGGTCGAAGGCCAGCTCGGACAGGTCCATCTCCAGCGAACCGCTGTCCGCCCTGCCGCGCAGAGGGTCGATGTCGATGCCGAGTGAGAGGCCGCCGGTCGGGTCGGTGCGGATCGAGAACGACTTGAAGGTGGCCAGCGCCGCCCGCAGCCGCTCCCCGACTCCCCACGAGCCGGTCACCTGGCGCAGGGACTGGTTCAGGCTGCGCGAGACCATCGCCCGGAACGCGGTGCCGGCCGCGTCGGGGTCCGAGCGGGCTTCGATCTGGGCGACGATCCAGTCCCTGTGGCGGGCCCGGTTGGCGAGATCGTTGAGGAGCACGGTCTTGCCCACGCCGCGCAGGCCTGTCAGGACCATGCTCTGCGACGGGCGCCCGGCCTCAGCCCGAGCCAAGAGCGTTTCGAAGGCGGTGATGTCGTCGTCTCGGCCGGCGAGCTCCGGAGGGCGGAGCCCCGCCCCGGGTGAGTACGGGTTGCTCACGGGGTCCACACCGGCAAGTTAGCACAAGATAATAAAGGATATTGTCCACTCGTAATCGAGCCTATACACGGCTACCGCCAGGTACAGGGGCGGCCGGCCGTCACGTCCAGGTTGCGGCCAGGCGACCGGCCTCGTTCCTGCCCTGCTCCCGTCCGGCCTCGGCGGAGGGCCTGCGAGTGCCAGGTGCGAGCGGGTTGGTCCCGAAGGCGGCGATGGCCTCCGGGCTGGCATGCACGACCGCCACCTCCGCCGGCCCGAGAGTCCGGAGCTCGTCGCGGAGGGTGGAGGTCCCGAGCGACGGCGCGTCGGGAGCGGCCGGCGACAGCACGACCACCCGGTCGCAGCCGGCGGCCAGGTCGGCGTTGGTCGACGAGCGCACCCCGCCGTCCATGTACCGCCGGCCGGCGATCGTGACGGGCGGCCACACACCGGGGACGGCGCAGCTGGCGGCGACGGCATCGACCAGCGGCACGCCCGAACCGCGGTCGAACACGACCTCCCGGCCCGTCTCCACGTCGACGGCGACGATCGACACGTCTCGGTCCGGCCATCCCGGCGCCGCCAGGCGGGCCTCGATCACCGCCCGGCGGGTGGCCTCGTCGACGGTCGGGGTGCCCATGGCCAGGGCGCCGATCCGCCGGCGGAGCTCTTCCGGTGATCGGCTTCCCTCGACGGCCCCGGCGAGGCGGCCGATGAGCTCGTCCATGTCGACGCGCACCTCGAGCTCGGCCGACGTGTCGCTCCGCTGGGCGGCGTACAGGTCCGCCAGCGCCGCGCCGCTGGTGATCTGGGCGGCGACGGTCGAGCCGGCCGACGTCCCGACGACCACGTCGGCGGCCACCAGGGCGGCGGCCAGCGGGGGATCGACCTCCTCGATCCCCCGCAACACCCCGATCTCCCATGCGATGCCGGCGACCCCGCCGCCGGCCAGCACCAGCCCACGCTTCACCGAACCCTCCCAGGCCGGGCGGCGCGGCCTGGGCGCCCCTCGACCGCCGGAAAGGGTAGCCGGCGGCGCCGCACGCACGACGTCCGGCGGGGGACCTTCGGCCCTGGCGTGGCCCGCGGCGGTCGCGCACGCTGGTTGTGGAGGGTGCCGACGATGACCGAACCTTCGATCACAGGCCCGGACGGCGTGCCGGGCGCCGAGGCCGAGTTGCATGGCGAGAGCGGCGCGTCGGGCGGCGAGAGCACGCTGCACGGCGAGAGCGGCGCGTCGAGCGCCGAGACCGAGCTGCGGGAGACGCTGGCCGCGTACGACGACGAGGTGCAGTCGGCCCTCGAGGCCGCGCACGCTGCTGCCGGCTTGGACCGGGTCCGGGCCCTGCACAACCGGGTCCACCCGGCGGTCGCCGTGCACGACGCGATCCTCGAGTGGGCGCTGTGCCCGCTCCTCGACGGCCTTCCCGGCGGGCGGGACGTCTCGGACCGCCTGCGCCGAGGGTGCAGCGAGCGTGCCGAGCTCCTCCGCCGGTTCGAGGTGCTGACGCGGGGTGTGGCGGCCGCCAACGTGTACCCCACGTCGGGGGACGAGATCGACGACATCCTGGGGGGCCTGCGGCGCAGTTTCGGCGTGCACGGCACGGCCGAGACCGCCGAGGTCGGCGACGTCCTGGCGGCGGGATCGGCAACCGTGGCTCCAGAGCTGGTGGCCGACCGGATGGCGAGGGAGGCACGCCGCGCCCCCACCAGGGTCCACCGGACCCTCCACCGGGGCGGCGGGGAGCGCGCCCGGTCCGCACTGTCCAAGCAGGTCCACCGGCGCCTCGACCGGGCAGCCGACTGGGTGGACGCCCATCACGGATGGTCCGATCCCGCCGCGACTCAGCGCTCGCCGCGCACGATGCAGGTCGATGCCCTGAAGCGCCGGGCTGCCGGCGCGCCGTCCACGGTGCGGGAGCTGCTGGCGAGCTATGACCAGTCGGTGGAGGACCTGGTGGGCAAGCTGGCCGGTGCCGGCACCGATGAGGAGCGGGGGGAGGCCGCGCACCGGCTCTGCGCGGCGATCACCATCCACGACTCGGTCCTCGGCGGTGTCCTCGCCCCGCTGCTCGACGCCGCCCCCGGTGGTGCGGAGCAGGCGGAACAGTTGCGCCAGGGCGTACTGCAGCGGGCGGCGTCGCTCGAGGCATGGGACGCCCTGCTCCGGCGGGCCCGGCCCCGCGACGTCTACAGGACGCACCGGTCGGAGGTCGACGCCGTCATGGTGCCGCTCGTCGAGAGCTTCGAGGCGCACGAGCAGGAGGGGTCCCTCCAGGTGGGCGAGCTGCTCCAGGCGCTCCCCGACCAGGCCTACCGCACCAGGTCGTCACCCCTGGACGACTTCATGTGGCCGTGGCACAGCGAGGGGCCCGAGGTCCTCGCCCTCCGGATGGCGATGTGGGCCGACACCTCGCCGACACGTACCCACCCCCTGCTGATCCGTCACCCCCACAGCCGCGCGCTGCGATCCCTGTTCCACGTGACCGACCACTTCCGAGACCGCTGGCACGATACGCCGGTGGAGCGATGGCTGTTCCCGCTGCGCCCGTCCCGCCCGTTCGCCGACCGGCCGGTGCGGCGCCGCTGACCGGCGGCATCCGAGCGCCGTTCGCACAGATCCGGGCGGCCACGGTCCTGCCGTGCGCCCGCGGCCACCGGTGGGTGGACGCCCCGCTGCACCTGGGCCTGCCCGGTGCAGCCGACCAGCGGTGATGTCGCGGCGGCGCCGGTGCTCAGGCCATGCGGGAGACGGCCAGGGCGGCGGCCACCAGCACCACGGCCCATGACATGCCCACCAGCGCTCCCTCCCCCGGGGCCAGGAGGGTCGCCGGGACGCTCGGCCGCACCGATCCGTCCGCGAGGCGCATCGTCCCTTCCACCGCGACCACGTGGCGGCGCAGCGTCCGAGCAGACGTGCTCAGGTAGCGCTGGGCCAGCGACAGGACGAAGGCGCCGAGGGCGGCGAGCACCGGGGCTGCGGCCAGCGTGTGGGCCTCGGCCACGTGGCCGGTGAGGACCGGAAAGGCGCCCCAGCAGGCGGCGAAGCCGGCGTCGTTGTGGAGCGCCCCGCCGAGCAGATCGGCGTTGTAGCCGACCACGAGCAGCGGTCCCACGACGATGGACGGCACCAGCACCAGCCGGCGCGCACCACCCCCAGCGCCCCCAGGGCGGCGGCGCCGGCCAGACCGATGCCCGCTGCGGCGCCGAGCGCGGCGCTGGGGATCGTGGTCCGCAGCGGCCGGCCGTGCATCTCGTCGAGGGCGTGGGCGGCGACCCCGACGGCCAGCAGGAACGCGCCGACCGCAGCCAGCACCGGTGTCAGGGCGACGTGGGGGGCGAGCGACGCCCCGATGACGACGTACCCGAGGTGCCAGGCCGTGTAGGGAGGGTGCAGGATCGTCCACCACTGGCGCCACCCGCGCCCGCCTGCGGCGTAGAAGGCGGGTCGCAGGCCCGCCCAGTCGTCCACCTCATTCACCGGGCCGGTGCCCCCACATGACCAGCCCGCCACCGAGGCTCATTGTCCGGGCCCCGACGTCCTTCAGCCCCGCCCGGTCCCACGCCGTGACGATGCCGTCCACCGGGTGGCGGCAGTAGTGCGCGGAGATGTTGGGGCCGAGGAAGCGCCCGACCCGGAACGATGCCGGACCGCCGGTCACCCAGCCGGCGACGGGCAGGAGCAGCCGGGTGTAGCCCCACCACCACGCCCACCAGAACCGGCTGGGCGGCACCATGAAGTCGAGGCAGGCCACCGGCGCCCCCGGGCGCAGGACCCGCGCCAGCTGGGCCATTGTGGCGTCCACGTCGGTCACGCGTGTCGCCATGGCGCCTCCGGGCTGGGACCATCTCCACCGTACGCCGCCAGGCGCCGGGAGGCCGGTCGACGGCTGCTGGGGCGCCTCGCGCCACCCGGACGGCGCCCCGTGCAGCGGGCAGGGCCCGGCGCCGTCGATCGCTGTGCAAGTGTTACTGACCAGCCCATCGTCGCGGCGGGACCGGCGCACGGGGTGCGCGGAGTGCTCCCGGTGCGCCGCGTCCCCAGCACGTTCCCAGCCACGTCCCCAGCCACGTCCCCAGCACGGTGATCGCCATATCGTCATGAGCCTGCTCGTCACCACCACGGCCGCCACCGTCTCCGCGATCACCTACGCCACCGCCGGGGTGCTCCAGCACCGCGCCGCCCGCCAGGCTGCACCGGGCCGGGGCCTGCAGCTTGGGCTGATGGCCAGGCTGCTCGCCCGCCCCCTGTGGCTGGCCGGGATCGCGCTCGACGTCGTCGGTCTGGCACTGCACGCCGTAGCCCTGTCGAGCGGGTCGCTGGTCATCGTCCAGCCGCTGCTCGTCTCGGGGCTCCTCTTCGCGCTTCCGGCCAGCGCCGTCCTGGAGCACCGCCGGCACAGCCGTGCCGAGTGGGCATGGGCGGCAGTCCTCGTCGCCGCGCTCGCAGGGTTCCTCGTCGCCAGCAGTCCGACCGCCGGACACGTGCCGTCCGACAGCGATCGCCTGGCCGCGTTCACGCTCTGCGGCGCCGCCGCCTGCGCGCTCGTCGTCGTGGTGGCCAGTCGCAGCTCCCGGTACCGGGCAGCGCTCCTCGGCGCCGTCGCCGGCATCGCCTACGGCATGACGGCGGCCCTGATGAAGGCCGCCATCGGGATCGGCACCGGGCCACACCCGGCGGCGCTCCTCACCACGTGGCCGCTCTACCTGCTCGCCGGGGTCGGTGGCACGGCGCTGGTCGTCAACCAAGTGGCGTACCAGGCCGGTCCCTTGGCCGCGTCGCTGCCGCCGATCACCATCCTCGACCCCGTCGTGGCCATCATCCTGGGTGTCGCGGTCTTCGACGAGCGGCTGTCGACCGGGGCTTTCGCCGTCGCGCTGGAAGTGTTGACGTTCGCGGTCATGGCGGTCGCCACCGTCGAGCTGGCACGCCGCAGCCCGGCGGACCCCGTGCTGCAGAAACCGGACTCGCCGGATCCTTCGCCTCCGTCTCCTGCGGGCTCCGCGTGAACCGGCGGCCGGAGCCGAGGCGACCTTCGCCCTGGCAGGACGGCGTGGTGCCGTCACGAGTGCTGCTCGTCGATGCCGCCAACGTGGTCGGGAGCCGCCCCACCGGGTGGTGGCGTGACCGTGCCGGCGCTGCACGGCAGCTCGTGGACCAGCTGCGCGCCGCCACCGCTACCGGCCGGCTGGACGCCCCGGTCGTCGTGGTCCTCGAGGGCGTGGCCCGGGCCGGCGCGGCCGAGGGCGACGTCGACGGGACGACCGTGGTGCACGCGGCTGGGAGCGGGGACGATCGGATCGCCGAGCTCGCCACCACCGCGGGGTCCGTCGTTCTCGTCTCCGCCGACCGGGAGCTGCGCCGGCGGGTCGCCGCCGTCGGCGGCACGGCAGTCGGGCCCGGCTGGCTCCACCATCGGCTCGCCGTGCTCGGGACCGGGGACGATCCTCCGGGTGGCTCCTGACCCACGGCCGCGGCCGGATGTGTGGCCAGATCTGCCGGGGCGCTGGGTCAGCCTGGTGGCGATCCCGACCAGCCTGCCGGGGAGCTGGGTCAGCCGGCTGGCGACGTGCGGCCAGCCTGCCAGGCGGCGACGATCTCTGCGGGCAGCCGGCCGCGGTCGGCGACTGCCATGCCGCGGCGGCGCGCCCACGAGCGGATCTCGGCGGTCGGCACCCCGGAATTGGAAGCGGGGGGGCGTGGGGGAACCGGTCTGCCGGCCGCCCCGGCTGTGACCGCGGCGATGTGCTCGGAGGCGGCCCGCTCGTCCTGGGCCCACCGGTAGGCCGCGGCGAGGAACCGGTACGTCCACTCCTCGGCGAGCTTGCGCGACTCACACCACACGACGGGGACCGAGGGCCAGCGAACGTGGAGCTCGGCGACGCCGTCGGCCACCGTCGACGGTCGGACCCGATCCAGGGCGAAGACCTTGGCGTAGCGGTCCTCGACGACGACCGCGGCGCGTGGAAGGGCGGACAGCTCGCCAAGGGCGTACCTGAGGCGGCCGGAGGTGAGGCTGCCGACGAGGTCCGGCAGCGACTTTCGCTCGACGGCGGCTACCACCGTGCCGTCGAGCTCGACGGCGTAGTCGCCGCAGCGCAGTCCCTTGCGCACCGTGGTGACCTGTTGCGCGCCGAACCGGTACGGGTACCGCTCGTGGGCGTCGACGACGATGGCGAGGTCGGCGATCCCCGAACCGCGGGCGGTCGGCAGGCGCACGTCGGGGCGGGACTGCTTGGCGGTCCTCGGCGACTGCCAGAACACGACCTGGCGTCCTCGCGCCTGGGTGAACACGAGCTGCGAGCGCTGCTCCCGGCCGCGGTCGGCGATGATGTCGATGGCCGCTCCCCTGCGGCTGCAGGCCCGCAGCGGTACCCGCTCCACGACGTCGGGGGCAGCGGGCCACTCCGCTACCGGGACAGGGTGGCAGTACACGGCGGTCGTTCGAGGCCAGGTGTCGCGTGCCCGGAACACGAGGCCGTCGGCCAGCGGCACCAGCAGCAGATAGGGCAGGGTGCTGTCCGGATCGGGGTTGCGGGCGACGACCAATTCCATGGACCAGAGTTTGCCTCGCGAGTCGGCTGGTGGCGGGTACCGGCGTTCCATCGCCGACCGGCTCCCGTTCGGGGGACTCGGTCTCATGGTCCGGTTAGAGGGAGGGGCCGTTACGAGAAGGCGAAGCCGAGGCCGTCCACGAGTGGCGCCCGGTCCGTGGCAGACCCGGCGCCGGCAACGTGCCAGACGACAATGGACCAGGTCAGCCGCACAGCGGCTGGCCTGAGTGCTGCCCGCCCGCAACTTCGTCCGTGCGCTCGGCGCGCCGGGTGCGCGCACGCCGGACGCAGACCACGACGGCCACGGCGGCGACCGAGACGCCGGCGCCGGCCCATGCCGCCCGTTGGGCGTCAAGAGCCCAGCGCGTCGGCGCAGCTGCGCCGTCCGCGGCCGCCCCACCCCGGCTCGCGCGGCCTCCGCCGCCTTCAC
>JAKAYQ010000027.1 GCA_021826725.1 Actinomycetes bacterium | reverse complement strand
CCTGGTGGTGTGCACGTCGCTCCTGCACGAGCTCGAGGACCCGGACGTGCTCCTCGGCGCACTCCGCCGGATCTCGGCCCCGACGACGTTGGTCCACGTCTCGGTGCCCAACGCCGGCTCGCTCCACCGCAGGCTGGCCAGGGCCATGGGGATGATCGACGACGTTCACCAGCTGTCGGACCGCAACCGCCGGTTCATGCAGCACCACGTGTACGACCGGGCGAGCTTCGCCCACGTGCTCACGTCCGCAGGGTTCGAGATCGTCCGATCGGGTGGCGCGTTCGTCAAGATGTTCGACCACCACCACATGGAACGCGTGCCGTTCCTGACCCCAGAGATGCTCGACGGCATGTACGAGCTGGGGAAGGACTTGCCCGACCTGGCAGCCGAGATCTACGCCAACGTGCGCCTGCCGGCACCCGATCGCCGATGATCAGGCCAGACATACCTCGGCTTGCCGGCACCCGCGAGCACGCCCTGGCGCCCCCGCCGCCTGGTCCACCAGCGATGCCCGGCCAGCCGAGACCGGCGTTCCGAGACCGGTCATGCCGGGCTCAGCGACCTGTCCGGAGCCGCAGTGCCTCGGCCCAGCTCACGAGCACCTCGGCAACACGTTCCTGCTGAGCAGCGGTGATGCCCGGGTAGAGGGGCAACGAGAGCACTCGGTCCGCGGCCGCCTCGGCGACCGGCAGCCGGCCGAACATCGTGCTTGGGTCTCCGTCCTGGAACATGGGCAGGAGATGGAGCGGCGTCGGGTAATGGACACCGCTGCCGATCATCTCGTCCGCCAATGCCCGGCGGCAGCCCTCGCGCTCGGGCACCTGCACGGAGTACAGGTGCCACGCGTGCTCGTTGTGCGCGCGCACCGTGGGAAGTCGGACCGCGGGGCACCCGCGCAACATCTCGTAGTAACGCTGAGCGGCCTGCGACCGCTGGGAGTTCCAGTCGCCGAGGTGCGGGAGCTTGGCTCGCAGCACTGCTGCCTGGAGGACGTCGAGCCGCGAGTTGAAACCGAAGCGACCATGGTCGTACTTCTCCATGCTCCCGTAGTTGCGGATGGTCCGCGCCGCCGAGGCGATCCCTGCATCGTTCGTGAGCACCGCGCCGCCGTCGCCCCATGCACCCAGGTTCTTCGTCGGATAGAAGCTCGTCGCAGCGGCAAGTGACCGGGCCGCCATGGGAGCGCCGTGCCCGCGGGCGCCGTGTGACTGCGCTCCGTCCTCGACTAGGGCCACGCCGTGCGTGGCGCAGATCCGTTCGAGCGCCTGCATGTCTGCCATCTGCCCATAGAGGTGGACGGCGACCACCGCTGCCGTGGCCGGCCCGATCGCCGCCTCCACCCCAGCAGGGTCCACGAGGAGGGTGTCCTCCTCCACGTCGACGAAGACAGGGCGAGCGCCGCACCGCACGATGCCCACTGCCGAGCCGGCAAAGGTGAAGGCCGGGACCACGACCTCGTCGCCCGCGCCAACCCCTGCAGCTCGCAGTGCCACTTCGACTGCGTCGGTGCCATTGCCCAGTCCGACGCAGTGCGCCACCCCCAATGCTGCGGCGGCCTCCTCCTCGAACCGCTCCACGTCGACCCCTAGGACGAAGGTACCGACGTCGATCGCCAGCTCCCACCGACGGTGAACCTCGGCTCGAACCAGATCGTTCTGCGACCGCAGGTCGACGAAGGGAATTCCGCGTTCCGCCGACTTCAGGAGGTCCCCGCCGAACACGGCTTCGTGGGACGGGATGGGAGTGGCGTCCATGAACCGGACATCGACAGCGGCGTCCATGAACCGGACATCGGCAGCGCCGCGCTCGCGGTGTAGCGCGGACGGGGGAACCACGACCCAAAACAACCCGGAAACGCCCAATCTCACGTCGCATCCCGGTACGGGCGAGCCACGACCCGGAGCACACCAGTGTCGCCCGGTCTCAAGTCGCACCCCGCTCGGGCCGATATCCCTGCCAGCCAGCCAGGACGGCATGAACCCGCAGGCCACGGACCGGCCCGCTGCCACTCGACAGCCTGTCGCGTCCGGAAGGTCCCATGCGCAAGCGGTTCAGCCTGATCGGCGTGCCCTCTGCGGTCATCCTGATCGTCGTGCTGCTCGTCATCCCGATGCCGACGATCGTGCTGGACCTGCTGATCAGCGCCAACATCACCGCGGCCATCGTCATCATGCTCATGACGATGCACGTCAAGCGCCCGCTCGACTTCTCCGTGTTCCCGTCGATCCTGCTGGTCGCCACCATGTTCCGCCTGGCGCTCAACGTGAGCGTGACCCGCCTGGTCCTGCTGCACGCCAACGCCGGCACGGTCGTCGCCGCGTTCGGCAACTTCGTGGTGGGCGGACAGATCGTCGTCGGCCTGATCGTCTTCCTGATCCTGATCGTCATCCAGTTCGTCGTGGTCACCAGCGGTGCCGGCCGGGTGGCGGAGGTGGCGGCCCGGTTCACCCTGGACGCCATGCCCGGCAAGCAGATGGCCATCGACGCGGACCTGAACTCCGGTCTGATCGACCAGGCCGAGGCCCGCAGGCGCCGCCAGGAGGTCGCCGACGAGGCCGACTTCTACGGTGCGATGGACGGCGCCTCCAAGTTCGTTCGGGGCGACGCCATCGCCGCGGTGGTCATCACCGCCATCAACCTGATCGGCGGGCTCACCGTCGGCATCCTGCAGAAGCACATGTCGGTCACCTCCGCTGCGCACACCTACAGCCTGCTCAGCGTCGGAGACGGCCTGGTGTCCCAGATCCCGGCGCTGCTCCTGTCGATCTCCACCGGCCTGGTCGTCACCCGTGCCGCCGCCACCGACGAGGACGACTTCGGCAGCGACCTGGTGAGCCAGGTCCGGCGCCAGTACCGTGCCGTCAAGATCGCGGGGGTCGTCCTGACCGGGTTGGGCATCGTGCCCGGCCTGCCGCACCTGGCCTTCCTCGCCGTCGGTGGGCTCGTCTGGTTCCTGGGGAACCGGCTCGGCGCCCAGGAGCGCCTGGCCGAGGTGGCCGAAGCCGAGGTCATCGACGAGGCACCCGCTCTCGACACCCCCCAAGCGCTCGCGGCGGAGATGCGGGTGGAGCCGCTCGAGCTTGAGCTCTCCCCCACCATCATCGACCTGGTGGACCCCGAGCGCGGCGGGGACCTCCTCGACCGGGTGAAAGCCCTGCGCCGCAAGCTGGCCGTCGACCGCGGCCTCATCATCCCGACCGTACGGACGCGCGACAACATGGCTCTGGCCGACGACGCCTATGCCGTCCGCCTCCATGGCGTGGAGGTCGCACAGGGCACCGCTCCGGTGGGCCGGATGCTCGCCATCGGAGCGGGCATCGACGGCCTCCCCGGCGGGACCACCACCGAGCCCGTGTTCGGACTGCCGGCCAAATGGATCCCGGCCGAGCTGCGTCAGCAGGCCCTGGTAGCCGGAGCCACCGTCATCGACCGCTCCTCGGTCATCACAACCCACCTGGGTGAAGTGGCCACGGCCAACGCCGGTCGGCTGCTCTCCGCCCAGCAGGTGCGCATCCTCCTCGACGGGCTCAAGCAGAGCGACCCCGCCGTCGTCGAGGAGATGGGCGCCGCGCAAGTCAGCCTGACCGACCTGCACCGCGTGCTGTGCGGCCTCCTCGAAGAAGGCGTGGCCGTGCGCGACCTGGTACGCATCGTCGAAGCCGTCACCGAGCGGGCCCGGCAGTCCAAGGATGCAGAGTCGCTGCTCGAGGCCGCCCGCTCCGCTCTCGGGCCCGCCATCACCGCGCAGTACGCCCAAGACGGCGTTCTTCCGGTCATCACGCTGGACGCGACCTTCGAGCGCACGCTGGCCGAAGCCGTGCGGCCCGGTGACGACGGCAGCGTGCTGACCGTCGGCGCCCCGGTCGTCGAGGGCCTCGTCCGCGAGGTCCACAGCCTCGCTCAGCAGATCGAGCAGCAGGGACGCGAGGCCGTCCTGCTGTGCGCCTCTCGCCTGCGCCCGGCGCTCCGCCGGCTGCTGGCGGCGGCAGTCCCCCGCCTCGGTGTCCTGTCCGTCAACGAGCTCGGCCCGCAGGTGAAGGTCGACCGGATCGGAGTGGTGAACGTTGCCAGCACAGCCGAAGCTGTATGAGGGTCCCGCACTCGAGCCGCTGCTCGAGGAGATCAACCGGGACCTCGGCCCCAAGGCCAAGATCGTCCGCGCCGAGAAGACCCGCCAAGGTGGCGTGATGGGGTTCTTCGCCCGCGAGCAGTACCGGCTCGTCGTCGACAACGACGGTGCCTCGGTCACACGGCGACGGGCCCAGGCGAGCGGCGGTACTGGAGCATCGAACGATGGCGCCGACCCGCACCACGCCGGCGTCCAGGACCGCTCCGGCGTCCAGGCCAGCCGGACTGCCAACGGGACCCCGCCCCGCTCCGGACGACGCCGCCCCCCCGCTCACGGGGCAAACCGGTCCCCGGCTCGGTCGGGTACCGGCGCGGCACCGGCAATCGCCGGCACCGAAGCTCCCGACACGTCCGCTTCGCCCGCACCCCGCCGTCGCGCAACGTCCGGCACCGACCAGATGCTGGCAGCGATGGCTGACGCCATGGACGACGTCGTCGACTTGGCTCCCACCGCGACCCGGTCACCACGGGCCGGCCAGGCCGCGAACACGGGGTTCGGCGACGTACCGGCCGCTGCCACACGCTGGGCCGACACCAACTGGGACGACGACACCGACAACCGGGACCACGTCGACACGCACGACGACGACGACATCGACGCGGTCGATGTGATCGCCACCGTCGAGGACGTGGAGGACATCGAGGACGTGGAGGACATCGAGGACATCGAGGACATCGAGGACATCGAGGACGTGGAGGACATGGACGACGTGGAGGACATGGACGACGTGGACGACATGGACGGCTACGAGGACATCGACAACGGGGACGACCCTGGCAAGACCGGGGACGTGGCAGGTCCTGGTGGGCCAGGGCCGTTCGACACCCTGCTCGCCGAGGGTCTTGCCGGTGGCCCCGCCGGCATCGCCGCAGACGTCGACCCCACCATGCAGATCGACCCGGTCACAGGCTCCCAAGCCCGGGCGGAAGACGATCCCCGCGACACCAGGTCTCCCCTCACTCCATGGAGCGCGACAGCGTCGGGCGCGTCGAATGATGCAGCGGACGATCCAATGGATCTGGACTGGAGCACGGCAACCGTGTGGGAGCCCACCGGGATCGTCGGCGCCCGCCACGCCCGGGGCGCATCGGCCGCCCGCCGCGCCGCGGCGCTCCCCACAGGCACCGCCGCCACTGACGACGCCGCCACCTGGGCGACCGGCTCGGCAACCGAGACCGGCGACGATCTCTCGTTCGACGCTGTCCTGCAGCGTGTGGCCATGGTCCTTGCCGACGACCCCTACCCCGAGATCATGCGAACCGAGCCGCGTGGCGCCGGTACCTCACGCTTCGCCGCCGCGGATGCGGGCTCGCTGACCGGGACTCCGGCAACCACAGCTCCGGCGGACACAGCTCCGGCGGACACAGCTCCGGCGGACACAGATGCGACGACCGCCACAGACCCGGTGGAAGCCTCCGACACGGGCGCCGGACCGGCGCCCCGGCGCCAGCGCGGCCGGCACGCCTCGACGGAGCGACCCGGCACACCAGGGACACCGGCGACCGCGCCGGCCGTCTCGACGGCCCTGACCGCCTGGGACAGTCATGCCGGGATCTCGGGAAGCGCCAGCTGCGACCCCAACCACCGTGCTGCCCACCGCCGGAGTGCCGACAGCGGTGCTGGCGACGGTGCCGTGGCCAACCGCTCGGCTGCCGACCGCCCCGCCACCGACCGCCCCGCCACCGGCCGCTCCGGGGCTGATGCCGCCAGCATCGCCGGCTCGCAGGCCGCTTCCCACGCGGCGCCGTCACCGGCGGTGCCCGACGCTCCGGCCCGGACGACAGCCCCGGTCCCGCCCCCAGTCAGGGTTGAACCCACGGTGTCGTCCCGCACCCGTGGCACGCTGGCAGCCGGCCGGCCCGCCCCGGCTGCCAGCCGGATGCCGGCGCTCGCACACGCGAGCTCACTGGCGGACCGCCTGCTCGGCGCCGGTCTGGCCCCCGAGGAGGTCGAGCGGCTCGCCGCCGGCATCGCGAACGGCAGGCGGTTCGGCGAGGTCCTGATCGACGTTTTCTGCCGGCTCCCTGCCCCGCCCGACCCCCCACACGGTCCTGGCAGTCTCCTCGCCGTGGTGGGGCCGTTGCACCAAGCCGTGGCGGACGCCACCAGGCTGGCCGCTGAGCTCGGGCTGGTCGCCGGGGACGTCGCCGCCATCGCCCCGCCCTCGGCGGACAGCGTCACCCGGGCCCCGATTTCGGCAGTGTCCTCAGCACCCGCCCGTGGCCGCCGGGCCGGGGCCGCACCGAGCCGAACCGGCAGCGCCATCGTCCCCACCGATAACCCCGCTGCAGTGCGTCCGAGCCAATGCGACCCGGGTCTGCAGGAGATCGATGCGGCTGCCCGCTGGATCGCCGCCCGGCGTGATCGGACCTCGACCGTCGTGGTCATCGACGCCGGGTTCGACAGCCGCTCCAGGTCGTGGGCTGCGCACGCCCTCGCCATGATCCGGCCCGACGCCGTGTGGGGAACGGTCGACGCACTGGCCAAGCCCGAGGACATCGCCGCCTGGGCCACGGCCATCGGGGGCGTCGACGCGCTCATGGTCGGCAATGTCGACGCCACCGTCAGCCCCGCCTCGGTGCTGCGCACCGGCCTGCCCGTCGCCCGGCTCGACGGCCGGCCCGCGAGCCCCGAACGGTGGGCCGCCACCATCGGGGACCTGGTCGCCGCGTGAAAGTCCGGCACGCAGGTCCGGTGGTGGCGATCGCCATCCTGCTGTCCCTGCCGATGGCGCCCGGCATCCTCGACGGCGCCATCCCCCCGACCGACGCCCTGGTCCGCTTCCTCATCGCGCTGCTGCTGTGCTGGGGAGGTGCGGCACTGGTGGGCGGGGTGACCACCCGCTACACCGAGCAAGCCCGGCGGGCTCAGGTGGTGCGCATGATGCAGCAGGCGCGCAGCACGGCCATGGACCGCTCCCGAGAGCAGTCCGGCGGCCAGTTCCCGACCGAACCGCCCCACCCCGGCTGACGCCCCGGCAACTCCCCGGTCTGCGCGCACCGTTCCGGCCACGTGGGCTCCTGTGGCGCCCCGTGCGGAGACCGTCTCTCTCAAGACCGCCACCGAGCGTGCCGATAGATGGTTCGCGGGGCGGCCCACGCCGCCCGTCAGCGGCAGGAGAAGAACGGATGATCTCTCTGACGCGGTTGAACGGTGAACGCATCGCGCTCAATGCAGACCTGATCGAACGGGCCGAGGAAACGCCCGACACGGTGCTCACCCTCGTCAACGGCACGAAATATGTGGTGGCCGAGACGCTCGACGAGCTGATCGGCAGGATCCAGATGCACCGGGCGACGATCCTCGCCCTGTCCTCGCACGTCCCGACGGTCGACCAGACCCCCGGGTCGGTGCCGCTGCGGCTGGTCATCCCGCCAGAACCGGCGAGCGCCGCGACCGACGACGCGGGCGATCTGCCGCGCCCCAGCGGGGACCAGGGGGGTCGGGCGCGATGAAGAAGCTCGACCGGATGACCCCCATCGCCGTGGGCGCCGCCCTGGGGGCGATCCTGGTGGCGATGGTCATGGACGGCTCCAGCCCGGCTGTCCTTTTCAAGCCGGCACCGCTCATCCTGGTGTTCGGCGGCACCGTCATGGCCGCCGCCGGCGGCTTCCTGAAGAGCGACGTCAAGAACATCAAGAATGTGTTGAAGGCAGCGTTGGGCACGCCCGAGCACTCGCCGGACGAGGACATCGAGCGCATGGTCCACCTGGCCGAGCTGGCACGGCGCGAAGGACTGCTCGCCCTGGAGAAAGCCGCCGCGGAGGTCGACGACCCCTTCTTCCGCAAGGGCGTGGAGCTCACCGTGGACGGCGTCGACCCCGAGGAGATCCAGGAGATCTTGGAGGGCGAGATCGCCGCGATCCGGGACCGCCACAAGATGGGGGCCAAGTTCTTCGCCGACATGGGCGGGTTCGGCCCGACCCTGGGGATCATCGGCACGGTCATCGGCCTCATCCACGTCCTCGGGTCGCTCAACAACGTCAACGCCATCGGCCCGGCCATCGGATCGGCGTTCACCGCCACCCTGTGGGGTGTCATGTCGGCCAACGTCTTCTGGCTGCCGATCTCCAACAAGCTCAAGCGGGCCAGCGAGCTCGAGATCCACGGCAAGCGCATGATCCTCGAAGGGCTGCTGGCCGTGCAGGCAGGCAACAGCCCACGGATGGTGCACGCCCGGCTGCAGGCATACCTGTCGCCCAAGGACCGGGCTGATCGGGGCCGCGGGTCGGCCGAGGAGGCGGCGTGACCCGCCGGCGGCACGCGGTGGACGCCCACGAGGCGGAGCACGAGAACGGGGAGCGCTGGCTGCTCACCTACTCCGACATGATCACGCTGCTCCTCGCGCTCTTCATCGTCCTGTTCGCCGCCAGCTCCATCAACTCCAAGAAGTTCATCGCCTTGGCCACAGGTTTCCGCCAGGCGTTCAACCCGAACCCCGGCATCCTGTCGGCGAGCAACGGCCTGTTGGCCAACGCCTCGCTCGCCCCCACCGCCGGATCGAGCGTGGCCCCGTCCATCGCCATCAAGTCGACCACCACGACGACCGCTCCCCCCAGCACCACGACGTCGAGCGCGTCCGCCGCCGGTGCCGGTCAGCAGTCGCTGGCCGCCATCGCCGCCCAGATCAACCAGGCCCTGGCAGCAAAGGGCCTGCAGCAGGCGGCCACGACCACCGTCACCGAGCAGGGCCTGGTAGTCCAGGTCCTGAGCGACCACGTCTTCTTCGCCTCCGACGTGGCCAGCCTCAACCCGATCGGCAACGAGGTCGTCGACACCATCGGCACGGTCCTCAGCACCGACACCAACGTCGTGGACGTCGAGGGGTTCACCGACAACCAGCCGATCATCGGAGGCCCGTACACCACGAACACCGAGCTGTCGGCCGAACGGGCCGTGAACGTCGTCGTCCGCCTCTACAAGGTCGACGGCATCGCCGAGAGCCGCCTGGCCGCTGTCGGCTACGGCTCCACGCACCCCGTCGCCCCCAACACCTCGCCGGCCAACATGGCCAGGAACCGCCGTATTGACATCGTCATCCTCGGACCAGGACACCACCAGCCATGACCGTGATGCCCAGCCCCGCAGATCCAGCGACCGCCGGCGCCGGCATGCCCCGGCCTGCTCCCATGGCCGTCCCCGCTGCCGAACCTCCCGGGAAGAGGGGAAAGAAGAGCAAGAAGGGCAAGGATGTCGCTGCCGACGGCACCGAACAACCCAAGAAGAAGAAGACCAAGCTCATCATCGGCGTGGTCGTCATGCTGGCACTCGTCGGCTACAAGGAGAAGGGGATGTTCATCAAGCCGCACTACAGCGCGGCCCATCCTGCCCCGGCCGGCATTGTCTACCCACTTCCGATGAC
Source organism: Actinomycetes bacterium (assembly GCA_021826725.1). Classification (GTDB taxonomy): domain Bacteria; phylum Actinomycetota; class Acidimicrobiia; order Acidimicrobiales; family UBA8190; genus JAJZYI01. Next base: position 12,699 of record JAKAYQ010000027.1, on the reverse strand, counting down.
AAGCCCGTTCACCGTTACCACCGCCGACGGCCACATGGTCCAGACCGACGTCGCACTGCAGCTCACCACCGCTGTCAACCAGAAGAAGCTGGCGTCCGACGAGCCGGCTATCGAGAACGCGGTGATCCAGGTCCTCGGCTCGGACACCTACGGCACCCTGCTCAGCCCGGTTGGCCGCGCGAATGCACAGCAGGAGATCCTGTCCAAAGTCCAGGCGATCCTCGGACCGTCGGAGGGTTCGCCCCAGGTGACCCAGGTGCTCTTCACCGGCACCTTCGTCCTGCAGTGAGCCGGCGGGCGCTCCCCGATTTCCCCTACACCCGGCAGCCGGGCGCGCCGATACCCCACGCATGGGTGTCGAAGCGCTGTCGTCATGCCTGTGGGAACAGCGCGAGGCGCTGGAGGAGCTCGCCTTCCAGCTCGAGGCTGAGCTCCTGATGGTCGCCTCGGGTCGATATCGGTGGCTGCCGCGGACCACGGCTGCGGTCGAGGAGGCCCTGGCGCGGCTCGCCGACGTCGAGGCGCGCCGCGGCGCCGCTGCCGACGTGGTGGCAGCCGAGGCCGGGCTGGCCCCAGGGGCGAACCTCGAGGCCCTGGCCTGTGCGCTCCCCGACAGCGCCGAGCTCCTGCGCAGCCATCGCCGCAACCTGCAGGACCGGCTCCACGACGTCGAGGAGCTGGCGGCGAGCACCCGCGGTCTCCTGGCCCGCAACCTGGCCGCCACCGCCGACGCGCTGGCCTTGATCGGCGTGGAGCAGGGCTACAGCCCAGACCACGCGCGTCGCAGCTCGGCATCGACGCCGCAGGCGCGCACTGCCGGCGCCATGCTCGTGGACACGAGAGCGTGAGGACCTGCCCGTGAGCAACCTGAGCCTCGACATCGCCGCCTCCGCGCTCAACGCCCAGCAGGCGGGCATGGACACCATCGCGCAGAACCTCGCCAACGCCAACACGCCGGGGTACGTGGCCGAAGGACCAGTGCTCACCACCAACCCGCCCGGCGACCTCCTGGGCGTGGGGACCGGTGTCCGGGTGGCGGGGATCAGCCAGGTCCCCGACCAGCTGGCGCAGACCGCCAACCAGCAGGCGCAAGGTGGGCTCGCCCAGGCCACCGCGCTGCAACAGGTGCTCACCCAGGCCCAGGCCACGTTCCCCGAGCCCAACGGCCAGGGTCTCTCCACCCAGCTCGCCAACTTCTGGTCGGCGTGGGACGCCATCGCCCAGAACCCCGGCAACCAGGCGCCCTACACCCAGGTGGCCGACATGGCCCAAGGCCTCGCTACCAGTCTCAACCAGGCGTCGACGCAGCTCTCCCAAACCGCGAGCAACACCACCTCGCAGCTCACCACCATGGTGAGCGCCGACAACGGCCTGCTCTCCCAGATCGCGCAGATCAACACCCAGATCGCGTCGGTCAAAGGCGGCGGCGGGTCGGCCAACTCCCTCATCGACCAGCAGAACCAGCTGGCCAACCAGCTCGCCTCCGACCTCGGGGCCACCGCCACCACCCAACCCGACGGGACCATGAACGTCAGCATCGGCGGCAGCACCCTCGTCCAGGGCGGCACCGTCGACACCCTGAACGTGGGAACCGTGACCGGGTCCGGCGGCGGCACCGCCCTCGGCATCATCAACACGGCCAACAACGCCGCGCTGTCGGTCACGTCCGGCACCGCGGCGGGATACCTCGTGGCCGTGAACACCTACCTGCCGAAATACCAGTCCCAGCTCAACACGGTGGCCCAGGCGCTTGCCACCACCGTGGACACCCAGCTGGCGAGCGGGTACACCACCACCGCGGGCACCGCCGGCGACCCGCTGTTCGTACGAAGCGGGACCAGCGGTGCCGGAGCGACGATCACGGGCATCACCGCGACGAACATCGCCGTCAACCCGTCGGTCACCGCCAATCCGCAGAATACGCTGGGCGTGTCCAGCGTCAGCGGCTCGGCCTCCAACAATGCCGGCAATGCCCAGGCGATGGCCGAGCTGGGCACGTCGGCGACCGGCCCCGACCAGGCGTACACATCGCTGATCCAGGGGCTCGGCACCGACGTGCAGGGAGTGAACAACCAGGTGACGTCGCAGACGTCGCTGGCCAACGCGGCGAACCAGAACCTGCAGGAGATCGCCGGGGTGAACACCAACCAGCAGATGGTGACCATGCTCAGCTACCAGCACGCCTACCAGGCCGCCGCCCAGGTGATCACCGTCACCAACACGATGATCCAGTCCCTGCTGCAGGCCGTGTGACGGAGGTGCCATGACCGCCATCTCGTTCTCCGGACCTGCGCTGTCGCCCACCCCGCAGACCATCGCCGGCCAGCTGATCACCAGCATCGGCACCGACCAGAGCCAGATCGCCACCCTGCAGGAGCAGATCTCCACCGGGATGGTCATCAACCAGCCATCCGACAACCCGGCGCTCGCCGCCGACGTCATGACGATGAACAGCAGCCTCACCCGGGCGCAGCAGTACGTGTCGAACGCGGCGGACGGCCAGGGCTGGCTGGCGCAGGGCACGTCGACGCTGAACCAGGTCATGTCGGCCCTGCAGTCCATCACCTCGGCGGTGGAGTCGGTGTCCGGACAGGCGCTGTCCGGACAGACTGCCGCCGTCAACGGCATCGCTGCGCAGGTCGCCTCCGGCCTGCAGCAGATCCTCGGGCTGGCCAACACCACCTACAACGGCCAGGCGATCTTCGCCGGGACCGGCAGCACCACCCAGGCCTACGACTCGACGGGAACCTACCTGGGCAACACCACGGCCCCCAGCCGGACGGTGGCCCCTGGAACGCAGGTCACCATCGCCCAGATCGGCTCGACGGTGTTCGGATCCGGCACCGCTGGCCTGCTGACCGGCGCGGGCGCCACCTCGGGGTCCGTGGGCGTGCTGCAGCAGATCGTCAACGATCTCAAGGCAGGCAACCTCAGCGCGGCAACCGGCGCGGACCTCCAGAACCTGCAGGCGGCCACAGCCACCGTCGCCAATGCGGCTGCCACCCTTGGTGCCAACTACCAGAACATGCAGGCCTTCTCGGCTCAGGCGACCGCCACCCAGCAGGCCTTGCAGACCGAGCTGGGCAACCTGCAGGACACCAACCTCCCCAAGGCCGCCACCCAGCTCACCGAAGCCCAGAGCTCCTACCAGGCGGCCCTGTGGGCCACCGCCCAGGTGTCGCAGCAGTCACTCGTACAATTCCTCGGCTGAGGCTCGACCGAGCCCGCCGCCAACGAGCATCCCACCCGCCACGCCGGACCGAGACGGAGACACGCACGGTGCCTATCACCCAGACTCACACCAGCAGCACCGCCTTCGGCTCCGACGGGCTCACCGGCGACGGGAACGAAGCGACCCTGTCCTTCGCCACCGGGCTCCCCGGCTTCCCCGCCGCCACCCGGTTCGTCCTGGAGCCGCTCGGGGCCGAGCTCGAGCCGTTCTGCCGGATGCGGGCGGTCGACCAGTCCGACCTGTGCTTCACGGTGCTGCCGCCAGGGGTGGTGTTCCCCGACTACCAGGTGGTCGTGGACGAGGAGTCGGCTGAACGTCTCGAGCTCCACGGCGCCGACGACGCCGTCATCCTGACCATCGTCACCCTGGCGGTGCCGCCGGAACCACCCAAGGTCAACCTGTTGGGGCCGTTGGTGATCAACCGGCACACTTGGGCGGCTGCCCAGGTGGTCCAGCACGGGTCAACCTACGGTGTGGCCGTGCCGCTCGTCGCCGAGCCCGAACGCTCGGCATCGTGACGCTCCGGTGCCGGCGCTGCGGGATCGTCCCGGCGCGTGGCATCGCCAGGCTTTGCCGCCGCCGGTCCCGGGCGCACCACCCCGGCAAGCTGGGAGACGTCCCCCGCGGAGGTGGCTGCCAGCCGGTTGGCATGCTGGATCGAGCGGTACACCTCCTCGCGGTGGACCTCGACATCCGCTGGTGCCTCGATCCCGAGCCGTACCTGGTCCCGCCCGATCGACAGCACGGTCACCACGATCTGGTGCCCGATCATGATCGAATCACGCGTGCGACGGCTGAGGACGAGCACTGCTCCGCATCCCTCCGTTACGCTCGCGTCGCTCGCGTCCCAACCGAGCCGCAATCCGTCACGAGCCTGATCCGGCTATGCGCCTGACAGGAGTATAGAGCGTGAGACCCGGATCCACCGGCATTACCAGGGACGACGCCAGCACCGAGTGGCCCGCCGGGTCGGCCCATCCGGCCACGACCGTGTCCCGGCACACCGCCATGACCCGCCGCATGCCGGCGGACCCGGCCGATCAAACCGGCCCGACCCGCCCAACCACGACCACCGACCCGGCCAACCCAACCGAGCCCGCCAGCCCAACCGGCGTAACCGAACCTGCCAGCCCAACCGGCCCAACCGGCGTAACCGGCGTAACCGAACCTGCCAGCCCAACCGGCCCAACCGGCGTAACCGAACCTGCCGGCCCTGCCGAACCGGCCACCAGCACCGATCAGCGTGACACCACCGTGGCAGCCGACCCGGCGGCGATCACCCCACCGCATACGGCCACCACCCGTCGCGCGCCTGCCAACCTGGCCACCGGCACCGACCCGCCGCAGAACCCGGCGCAGGCCTCCGGTTCCGACACCCGGCTACGTTCGCATCAGCCGGTCGCCAAGCGCCAACGGCAGTGGACCAGCCGGCACTCCGCCTATGTGATGGGAGCGATCGGCCTGGCCATCGCCGGCTTCGCCCTTCGCAGCCTGTTCCCCTCGGCGCCCAGCGGGCCCGGCGTCGCTGCCGCCACCGGCATCTCCGTTGAAGTGAACGCCATGGCACTGTCACTGAGCCGTTCGGAGCACGCCATCTCGTCCTGCCGGTCCCGACCACAGGGGACGCAGCTCCCGTGCATAACCAGCGCGGACGCGGCCATCGCTACCACGCTGCGCATCTTCGCCCACGATCTCGCAAGCACAGCCGTGCCATCGAAAGTGCGGCAGGCGTTGACTCGCCTGGAGACCACTGTCCACCGCTTCACCTCGGACCTGGACGTCCTGGCCTCAGCACCCACCGCGCAGACCTATGCGGCCATCGCCAACCAGAACGGCATGGCACCGTTGGGCGCCGACATGGCCCGCCAGGCCGGCACCCTTGTCACGGAGCTGCGAGCCCACTGACTGGCCCAGCGGATAGGCGGGCCAGCAGCTCGCTCACCACAGCCTCGGCCTGGAAGACGGCCTCGCAGTGCTCGCAGCCGCCGGCGCCAAGGAGCTCCTCGCAGGTGGCCTGTGAGCGATGCACGCTACCTCCGCACACCCGGCCGAGCAGCTCCTGACTGCAGGCAGCCAAGGAACCATCGAGGTGGTCAATCCGCGTCCCACCACATGATCCCACGTGCACCTCCCGCGAGCCCGGCCGGGTTCCCCACCCGAACTGATGTCGCACGGACCCCGTATTTACCTCACCGTCAGTAACGCTGTCAACGGTTGGCACAACGGAACGTGGACCTGATCAAGCGGCTTCGACCGTCACCCGCACAAGCACGCCATCGACCTGGCGGACCACCGAGGCCCGGCCCGCCGAGCGGGCCACGACCGCGAGGGCACGCACATCGTCACCGAGATCCTCCGTGGTGGCCTCGTGGTGCCCATGGGCCGATGCCGTCGGCCTCACCGGGTCGAGTGTGCCACTCCGACCGCTGCGATGGGTCTGCTGTGCCATGGCACCTGCCTCCTTCCGGCCGGAGCGCTGCCGGTGTCGCGAGCGTCATCCTGGTCGTGTCCTCAGAACCTGCCATCGGCACATGCCGGGCCTGGCTGAAGAGCGATGCGGCCGGACCGGCCGCATCGAGCGCGTCCTGGATGCACCGGACCAGAGCGCGGGCGGATGCTGCGCTGAGCTCGACGGCGACCCGTGCCGACGGCCCGGCGGCATCGTCGACGAAATCGATGTTGAGCGAGTGCTCCAGAGGCGCGTGGTAGGGATGATCGAAGTACACGGTGGCGTGCGACAGCCGAAACCAACCCGCCGGCCCCTTACCGCTCCCGTCCACCTCGGTCCTGACGGTGACGTAGCTGCACACCTCAGGACCGCCCCGACGCGCCGCCGCCGGACGCTCCACCCGGGGCGCCGCCATGGGCGGCTGGCGACCCCAGGTAGCGCCCGAACCAGTCGAGCACCCGCCGCCACCCGTCGACAGCCGCCTCGGGCCGATAGCTCGGCCGGTCGACGGCGAAGAACGCGTGGCCCGCTCCCGGGTAGGTGTGGAAGTCGAAGGTCTTGCCGTGCTCGGTCAGCGTGCGCTCGAGCACCGCCACCTCCTCGGGCGAGGGGTACTGGTCCTCTTCGCCGAAGAGCCCGAGGAGCGGGCAGCCGAGGTCCCCTGCCCGGTCGACCACCGGCGTCACCTGCAGCGGCATGCCCTCAGGCGGTGACCCGACCACGAACGCCCCGTAACAGTCCACTGCGGCGTCGATCGGGAGGGCACAGGCTGCCAGGAACGACTGGCGGCCACCTGAGCAGTAGCCGATGGTCCCGACCCTGCCGCTGGCGTAGGGCAGGGCGCGCAGGTACCGGACCGCCCCCGCAGCGTCACCCAGGAACCGCTCGTCGGAGACACCGCCGGCTGCCCTCGATGCCGCGGCAGCATCGTCGGGACTGGCATCGGGTCCCTCCCGGTAGTGCAGGTGCGGGCAGATGGCGACGTAGCCGTTGGCCGCGAACTTCCGGGTGATCTCTTTGGTCGCCTCGTCCCATCCAGGCATGTGGTGGACCACGACGACGCCCGGGTACGGCCCGGGACCCAGCGGGCGGGCGAGATATGCGGCGATCTCGTCGCCCCCATGCCCGACGATGTGGACCGTCTCAGCCATCATCCCCTCGTACGCGTGCACGTGTGTCACCTCCGATGTGCGGATCCGGCGGCGCATCGGACTCGGCGAGGCCGTGCGCCCGGGGACGGATGACCCCTCTACCCGACCGTAGCGGGACCCGAGCGCAACCGACGCAGCGCCCAGGCACCACCCACCCGGAACCCAGGCGCCACCGACCCGGAACCCAGGCGCCACCGACCCGAAACCCAGGCACCACCGACCCGGAACCCTGCGCCACCGACCCGGAACCCAGGCACCACCGACCCGGAACCCAGGCACCACCGACCCGGAACCCTGCGCCACCGACCCGGAACCCGGCACGCCATTTTGGAACCCGACCCACCGACCCAGAACCGAGTGCCAGCGGGCACGGTGGGCGTGGCGCCGCCGGGTTCAGTCGGCAAGCGCCTGCAGACGGCACAGAGCGCTCAGCACGCCCTTGTACGAGGCAGTCAGGATGCTCGAGTCCATACCCACGCCCCACCGCACGCCATCGTCGGTGCGCGCCTCGACGTAGGCCACCGCGGTGGCCTCGGCGCCGGCCTGGAGCGCGTGCTCCGCATAGTCGGTCACCTCCACGTCGGTGCCGAGGATGCTGTTGAGCGCGTGCACGAAGGCGGAGATCGGTCCGTTGCCGGTGCCGGTCGCCTGCCGGTCCTGGCCGTCGACCCGGAGGTCTGCGACGACCCGCGCTCCTTCTGCCGTGGTGGTCGTCTGATGGTCGACCAGCGCCACCGAGGGGTGATCACCCAGGTACTCGCGCTCGAAGACCGCCCACATCTCCTCGGGGGAGATCTCCGTGCCGCTGTCCTCGGTGATCGTCTGCACCGCACCCGACAGCTCCACCTGCAGGCGACGCGGCAGGTCCATGCCGTGCTCGGCCTTCATGATGTATGCCACACCACCCTTGCCCGACTGGCTGTTGACGCGGATGACCGCCTCGTAGGTGCGCCCGACGTGCACCGGGTCGATCGGCAGGTAGGGCACCTCCCACGTGTCGTAGTCGGGAGCCAGCGCATCCATCCCCTTCTTGATGGCGTCCTGGTGGGACCCCGAGAACGCCGTGTACACCAGGTCGCCCACGTAGGGATGGCGCGGGTGGACCGGCAGGCGGTTGCAGTACTCCGCCACCCGGCGCAGCCCGTCGATGTCGTGCATGTCCAGCTGCGGGTCCACACCTTGGGAGAAGAGGTTGAGGGCAAGGGTGACAATGTCAACGTTGCCGGTGCGCTCTCCGTTTCCGAACAGGGTTCCCTCCACGCGGTCCGCTCCCGCCATCACCCCGAGCTCGGCTGCAGCGACAGCCGTGCCCCGGTCGTTGTGGGGATGCAGCGACAGCACGACCCGGTCCCGGTTGCGGATGGACCGGTGGAACCACTCGATGGCATCCGCGTAGATGTTCGGCGTGTACATCTCGACCGTGGCCGGCAGGTTCAGGATGATCGGCTGGTCCGAAGACGGCTCGATCTCCTCCATCACCGCGCTGCAGATCTCCAGGGCGAACTCGAGCTCAGTACCGGTGAAGCTCTCGGGAGAGTATTCGTAGCGGACGTCGGTCCCCGACAGCACGTCGCGTTCGAGCTTTCGGCACAGGCGGGCAGCGTCCACGGCGATCTGCGTGACACCGGCCTTGTCGAGACCGAACACCACCCGGCGCTGGAGCACCGACGTCGAATTGTAGAAGTGCACAATGGCGTGATGGGCGCCGATGAGCGCCTGGTAGGTCCGCTCGATGAGCTCGGGACGGCACTGCACCAGCACCTGGATGGTGACGTCGTCCGGGACCACGTCCTCCTCGATCAGTTGCCGAACGAAATCGAAGTCAGGCTGGCTCGCCGCGGGAAATCCCACCTCGATCTCCTTGAAGCCCATCGCCACCAGGGTGTCGAACATCCGTCGCTTGCGGGCCGGGTCCATGGGGTCGATCAACGCCTGGTTGCCGTCGCGCAAGTCGACCGAGCACCACACCGGAGCCTGCTCGATCTGCCGGTCGGGCCAGGAGCGGTCGGAGCGGTGCAGCGGCAGCGGCCGGAACGGCTGGTACTTCTCGAATGGCATCGGGTCAGATGCCCCAGGCGTGGGTGGCATGATCGTCGTCTCCTGGTCGCTCGGTGTCAGATGGCTCGGTGTCAGTTGGCTCGGTGTCCGGTCGCTCGGCTTCAGGTCGCTCGGCTTCAGGTCGCTCGGCTTCAGGTCGCTCGGATTCAGGTCGCTCGGATTCAGGTCGCTCGGATTCAGGTCGCTCGGATTCAGGTCGCTCGGTGCCAGATGGCTCGGTGTCCGGTCGCTCCGCCGGTTCCTCGTCGGCCCGGTACCAGCGGTGGTCGGCGGCCAGCGGCCCAGGCCGGAAAAGAAAAAACCTCCTGCCGGGGCAGGAGGCGAAATGGCGAGCGCAGCGGAGCGCTCGCCGTCAGGTCAGCAGCAGGTCGTGGCGGGTTGACATCGCCTGCCATCGTACCGGGCCGCACGCCAGCGGTCAACGGTCCAGCATCTCAAGCCGGCTGGAGCGGATGCCGATGCTCCTGGCGGCAGCCGGACACCGCCGGCAACGAGCACGGGGCCATCCGGGGGCAGGCCATATGAGGGACCTGGGACGGCAGGACACCGCCGAAGCACGGGCACGGGCGGCCATCCGGGAGAGCAGGCCATGAGGAACCAGGGGCGGCAGGGCACTCCGGTGCCCGGCCCGCTCGACCACAACCAGGTCCACCACGGCATGCTCGACCGCGGCCACGGAGCCAACGGCCTCGGCGAGCACCGGAGCACCGCCCTGGCCATCTCGTACGCCATGGGGCCTGCAGCCTTGGTGGTGTTGCTGGTGCTCCGGCACTACCGCCTCATCGACGTGCTCCCGATCTGGGTCTATCTGGTCACCTTCCTGGCCGTGCCCATCGCCGGGCTGGCCGTGAACCGGTGGTGCATCTCCGGGCGAATCGCCCCACACGTCCGGCTGGCCACCCATTGCGCCGCGGTGACGTGGACCATTTTCCTCACCGGGTGGGGCCCCGTGATGGTGATGTCGTTCACGATCATCGTCGTGGTCAACGTGGCGCAATTCGGATCCAGATCCTGGCGGCCAACGGTGACATGGGGTGCGGTGGGGATCACCAGCGGACAAGTTGCGCTGGCGCTCCATCTGCTCCCCTCCCGCCTCGCACCGGGACCGGCCCAGGTCATCGGCTTCCTCGGGCTGTTCGTGTTCGCGTTCACCGGCCGAATGATCGGCGCCGCAGCCGAGCAGACCGAACAGGCCGACGCTGCGATCCGGCGCAGCGAGGAGCGCTTCCGCTCACTCGTGCAACACGCGTCCGACACCACCTTCATCATCGACCCGGCCGGCATCATCCGCTACGCCAGCCCGGCCGTCTTCTCCCTGCTTGGACGCTTTCCCGAGCAGCTTGCCGGCACAGTGGCCACCGACCTCATCCACCCTGACGACCGAGACCTGGTCCGCGATCGCACCACCGACCGGTTCCGCTCCGCTGCGGTCGCCGACCACGAGGGCGCCGATCCCGCTCTCGCCGGGACACCGGCGGCATCGACCTGGCCGGCGACTGGATCGGCCGCCGATGCCGACCCCGCCGCGACACCAGCCGGATCGAGCGAGCTCGGCGCCGAGACCTTCACCGGCACCGCCGCCGACACGAGCACCGCCGCCGACGCGACCACAACTCCAGCCGACGCGAGCACCGACATCACACAGAGCGTGCAGTTCCGGATGGCACGCGCCGACGGCACCTGGTGCCATGCCGAAGCGGTGGTGAGCGACCAGCGGGACAACCCTGCGGTCACCGGCTACGTGGCCAACATCCGTGACGTCACCGTCCGCGCTCAGACCGAGGCGATCCTGGCGCACCGGGCCTCGCACGACCCGCTGACCGGGCTGCCCAACCGCGCCCTCCTGATCGACCGGATCGAGCAGGCGCTCGCCCGCCGCAAGCGGTCGGCCGGCCCGCCGCCGGTGGTGATGCTGCTCGACCTCGACCGGTTCAAAGCCGTGAACGACAGCCTCGGGCACCGCTGCGGCGACGACGTGCTCGTGGAGCTGGCCACCCGCCTGCAACGGGCGCTGCGGTCCGGGGACACGGTGGCCCGCCTCGGCGGCGACGAATTCGTTGTCCTGTGCGAGGACGTTCGCAGCCGCCCCGAGGCGGTCGACCTCGCCGAGCGCATCCTCGAGGCGGTGGACCAGCCCTTCGTTGTACTCGGTCGGCGCCTGACTCTCGGGGCCAGCATCGGCATCACCACCGTCGACGACGCCAGCGGTGTGGACACCCTCCTCAGCGAAGCCGACGTCGCCATGTACCTCGCCAAGGCCCGGACCGGAGGCGACCGCATCCAGTTCTTCGACGCAGCGGCCCACATCCCCGCGCTCCACCGGCCACACACGGCAGACGACCTGGCCACGGCGTTGACCGAGGAGCAGCTCGAGCTCTATTACCAACCCATCGTGTCGGCTCGGACGGGCGCTGTCACCGGCGCCGAGGCGCTGCTGCGCTGGCGGCACCCCGACCATGGTCTGCTGGCCCCGGCGGACTTCCTCGCCGCAGCCGAGCGGACAGGCATGATCGTCCCGATCGGGACGTGGGTCCTGAGCGAGGCGTGCCGGCAGGTGCAGCGGTGGAACGCGATCCGGCCGCCCGACGCGGCCCTGGGTGTCAGCGTCAACCTGTCGGCTCGGCAGCTGACCGAGCCCGACCTCGCTGAGGCCGTTGCCTCTTCGCTCCGAAGCGCCGGCGTCGACCCGTCACACGTGAGCGTGGCGATGGAGCTCAGCGAGGCAATGCTGCCGACGGACGACGCCCGTGCCCGTGAGACCCTGCACCTGCTCCACGAGCTCGGGATCGAGCTGGCCATCGACGATTTCGGCAACGGGTACTCCTCGCTCCGCTACGTGCGCGACCTGCCGATCGGCATGCTCAAAGTGGACCGGAGCTTCGTGAGCGGCATCGGGCGTTCACCGCGGGACGAATCGATCATCCGATCGGTGGTAGCCCTGGCCGCCGACTTGGAGCTTGCCGTCACCGCCGAGGGCGTCGAGACCGCCAAGCAGTTCGACTTCCTGCGCACCGAAGGCTGCAACCAGGTCCAGGGATACCTGTTCGGTCGACCCCGACCAGCGACTGCCGGCCTGCCGATCGCGTACCACCTGGCTCCCGAGCGGTCCCCCTCCCCGGTGTAGGTGCCGGCCCAGCGGACAACCGCTGCGCTCCCCGTTCGCTCTACCCGCTGGCGCTATCGGACCACTGCGCCCGGTTCCACCACCGTGGTGTGTCACGGGCCTGCTCGCCCAACCACCGAACATGATGATGCGCAAAGGGCACCAGCGCAGGTATGACAGCCAGGCCCGGCACGACCCACCGGCGGCTCCCCCGCTCGACGTCGGCAAAAAGGGAACCGGCGGCGGCGGCGGCCCACCCGAGCAAGATGACGTCGGACACCGGCAGCTGGCTCGGACGAAGTCCCTCCGCCTGGACCAACCGGGGGATCCCCCGGCGAAGTCGCCAGGGCCACACCACGTAGTGCACTGCTGCTCCGGCGAAACCCAGACCCGCTGCCAGCGCCCGGATACGGGGAGACCACCGATGCGTGCTCGAGGCCACAGCCACATCCCCGGCCGCCACGGCAACCCACACGGCAGTGGCCGCCGGGAGCCCCAACTCCGGCTGCAACGCCAGTCCGGCCCCACAACCCAGCTCGAACCCGTGATGGGCGATCATCCCGGCCGTCCGCAACACCGCCAGCGTACGCGGCCGCCGCCACCGCGACCCAGGCTCCTGCTCGCCCAGCGCAACGTGGCCCACCCGCCCTCCGTTCGTCAGCCAGCTCATCGTTGCAATGTAAACGATCACTTTCTGCCCTGCCTC
>JAKAYQ010000239.1 GCA_021826725.1 Actinomycetes bacterium | reverse complement strand
CGATCTCACCGGGCACGCCACACCGCTGCTCCCCCCGTTGTCGGCGTCACCATCCCCAGCGCTGCCATCCCCAGCGCTGCCATCCCCAGCGCTGCCATCCCCGGCGCTGCCATCCCCGGCGCTGCCATCCCCGGCGCTGCCATCCCCATCCCCGGCACCGGAGCCCGGATCTCGGGCGTCCAGCCATGCCGCACGTCCGCACGCCCCCTCCTGACAGTGCTCCTTGGTGCGGTCGGCGGCCTGCTTGTCGGCCTGACGTCGGTGGGCTCGGGCAGCATCGTGCTGGCCGGTCTCGCCGTGCTGTACCCGGACCTCTCCCCTGCCGAGATGATCGGTACCGACCTCGTCCAAGCCGTGCCGCTCGTCGCTGCCGCCGCCCTCGCCCATCTGGTGGCTGGCGATGTCGCCATCCCGGTCACCGTCGCCGTATTGGCTGGCGCGGTCCCCGGCGTGTACCTCGGCGCCCGAGCATCGTCGAGCGGCAGGTCCCGCATCGTCCGCCCGGTGATCACCGTGCTCCTGGTGGCCACCGGCGTCTTGATGGTGTCCTAGTGACGGCGTCCCAGGCGGAGGCGCAGCTCACAGCGCCACCGAGACGGCACCGAGCCACCGGAACCGAGCCACCGGAACCGAGCCGCCGGAACCGAGCCGCCGGAACCGAGCCACCGGAACCGAGCCGCCGGAACCGAGCCACCGGCACGCAGCTGGGCCCAACCATCTGCGGCGTCTCCACACCGGCCCGCTGCGGGCGCACCGCAACCCCACCCGCCCCCACGAGCGATCCCGCCGCACCACCAGCCCACGCCTCGCCGAGCACACCGCCGACGCATCTGCCCGCGCCGCCCACACCACTGCCGGCGTGCGAACACCCACGATCCCACCGCACCACCAGCCCAGCCCGCGCCGGCAACCCCGGCAGCGCGAACCGAAAGCTGGCGGCGACGCCGGATCAGGCTCGCGCCAACAGCACGCCGGTGGCCTGGCCAGCGACCTTCACCTCGCCGTCGGCGTTGGACAGGCTCACCTGCAGATCGACCAGGTGCCGTCCGCCGTCGGCCCGGATGGCCGACACGACCACCGACGTCACCAACTGCTCGCCGGGCCACGTCTGCCGGATGAACCGCACCCGGTAGGAGGTGACGGCAGCGGGACCCACGAAGCCGGTGATCGCCGTCCCCAGCAGCCCCATCGAGAACATCCCGTGACCGAACACGCTCGGCTGCCCGGCGGCCGTCGCCTTCACCTCGTCGTGGTGCATGGGGTTGTAATCCCCCGATGCACCCGCGTACCGGACCAGGTCGGTCCGGGTCAGCACGTGCCTCACCACCGGTGCCACGTCGCCGACCGCCACGTCCTCGACGTACCGTCGCACCGCGTCCCCGCCGGCATCTATCACCATCGCCACCCGACCCTCCTCGATCCGACCGTCTCCGTGCCATCAGGCACGGTGGAGGACGTTGCAACGCGAGGTCACCACCGGCTCGCCGGTCGCGTCGTCGGTCCACACCGTCTCGTTCACGACGAACGTCATCAGGTGGCCCTTGGCCTCCTTGGTGTACGCATCGACGATCCGGCTCTCCCCGCGAAGCACGTCGCCGACGTACACCGGCCGGTGGTACTCGAGCTCCTGCTCGCCATGCAGGATGAGCCCGCCCGCTTCCATCAGGGATCCCAGCACCTCGGCCAGCGCGTTCGTGCCGGTCTCGCCGTCGTCCCCGCCGGCAGCGTGCAGCTCCGGGAAGGCACCCCAGTTCTCCATCGCGAACGGAAAGGTGGGGGGAGCGGGGATCGCCGGCAGGCCCCGCGCCGCCGCCACCCGCCGATCTCGGAACACCGGATCGCCGTCGCACACCGCAGTGGCGAAATTGGCCACCGTTCCTCGCTCCACGACCACGGTGACCCGTCCCGTCGACCGTCCGATGATCGATCCGATGTCGTCACCGGTCACGTCGGTCCCCTTCCTCGGTTCTGGCCCGAGCCCACCCGCCGGCATCGGCGGGCCGGTGTGCGCGGCTCGACGATACCGGCCCGCAAAGCACCCGACCACCCGCCCGGTCCCGGTGAACGCAGGGGCCCACCGTCTGGCACCGACATTTCGATCTCGGACGCTGGCGCCTCACGAGATGATCGCTCGTCGACCCGGGCATCTCGATCCTCGCGAGCTGCTGCTGGCGCCCCGAGCAGTCCGGAGCCGCAGCAGCAGTCCCGAGTCGCCCCTCAGGCTCCCGGCAGCCCCGCCCGCTGCGCTCCGAGACCCACCACCAGGGCCCGCAGTGCCCGACCACGGTGAGAGCAGCGATGCTTGTCCTGCGGATCGAGCTCGGCGAACGTGCGCCCGCCGGCCCCGTCGGGGGCGAAGACGGGGTCGTACCCGAACCCCCCAGCCCCGTGCGGCGCCATCACGATCGCGCCCTCGACCGCGCCCTCGCCGACCACCTCGCCGCCGTCGGGGAACGCCACCAGCACGACAGCACGAAACCGGGCTCGGCGCTGCTCCGGCAGCAACGCTCCCCGCTCACGCAGCTCGGCCAGCAACAACGCGACGTTGTCCGCGTCGGACGCGCCCGCACCCGCGTACCGCGCCGACCGGACACCGGGCGCCCCCGCGAGCGCGTCGACCTCCAGACCACTGTCGTCAGCCAGTGCGGGCACACCGGTCGCCGCCACCAATGCCCTGGCCTTCAGCCGAGCGTTCGCCTCGAAGGTCGAGCCGGTCTCCTCCACGTCCGGCACGTCCGAAGGCCGGGAAAGCAGCTCGATCCACCCACCGCCTTCGGTAGCCACGATCGCCTCGATCTCGTCTGCCTTGTGCGCGTTGGCGGTCGCAAGCACCAAGCGCAGCGGTCCGGACACGACACCGGACGTGGCCTGGAGCAAGGAGGGCCCGGCATCCGCGGGCACCGCAGCCCCGCCCGCATCCGTCGGCTCCGGGCTCACCGCGGCGGCGGTGGTGTGGCCAGCACCTGGCGCTGCAGCTCCAGCAGCTCGGCGATGGCCGACTCGGCCCCACCGACCAGCTCGTCGAGCTCGCTCCGGGTGAACGCCATGCCCTCCGCGGTGCCCTGGACCTCCACGAACCGGCCCGTCCCGGTCATGACCACGTTCATGTCGACCTCGGCGCGCGAGTCCTCGCGGTAATCGAGATCCACCATGCAGACGCCGTCGACCACACCGACCGACACTGCCGCGCACGAATCGGTGAGCGGGTGGCGCCGGATCGTTCCCGCGGTCATCAGGCGGCTGAAGCAGTCGTGGAGTGCCACGTAAGCGCCGCAGATCGACGCCGTGCGGGTGCCACCGTCGGCCTGCAGCACGTCGCAGTCCACCGTGACCTGGATCTCGCCCATGGCAACCAGGTCGGTCACCGAGCGGAGCGAGCGGCCGATGAGCCGCTGGATCTCGTGCGTACGACCCGACTGCTTGCCTTTGGCCGCCTCGCGGTTGACGCGCTCGGGCGACGATCCGGGCAGCAACGAGTACTCGGCGGTCACCCATCCCTTGCCGCCGCCGCGCAGCCACGGGGGCACGCGGTCCTCGATCGACGCGGTGCACAGCACCCGGGTGCGGCCCGTGCTCACCAGCACCGAGCCCGGGGCGAAGACGGTGAAGTCCCGCTCGAACGAGGCCGGCCGCCGCTCCCCGATGGCACGACCGTCGGCCCGGCGGACCCGAGGGTCGTCGGCGGCGCTCACAGCGAGAACCCCCGCCCCGGCGATGCGGCCACTGCCGGCGCGCCGAAGGCCTCGGTGGCTTCGGCCAGCACCGCTGCCGGGTCGACCGACGGCCAGCGGTGAGTGACCACCAGCCGGCGCGCCCGAGCGGCCCGGGCCGCGGCTCCTGCCTGTCGTGCGCTCATGTGCGACGCCGTCCCTTCGTGCTCCACGGTATAGGTGGCCTCGCACAGTGCGAGGTCCAGATCGCGCCCGAGCGCGGCCAACGGCCAGGCGGGCCCCGTGTCGGCAGAGTACCCGAGCGCCCGCCCGGCGACGTCCAGGCGCAGAGCCACGGTGGGGGGTCCATGGTCGGTCCGGGAGAACCGCACCTCGACCGGACCGATCGCGACGGTGTCCCCGTCGCCGACCTCGTGCCATGTGAGAACGGGCCCCAGGGCACGGCGCCCACCGGCACCGGCCTGACCGGGCCCGGCACCACCGGCACGGACACCACCGGCACGGACACCACCGGTCCGACCGGCACCTGCACCACCAGAACCACCAGCAGCACCCGCACCGGCCCGACCGGTTCCAACACGACTGGCACTGGCACTGGCATCACCGGCGTGACCGCCGGCCGCCTCGCCCTCGTCCACCACCGCCCCCAGTGCCTCACGCACGCCTGAAGCGGCGAACACCGGCACCGGCGGCCGATCCCAGCCCCAGATCCACCGCGCCGCGGTGATGAAACCGGCTAGGTCACTGCAGTGGTCGAGGTGGCGGTGGGTGAGCACCACTGCGCTCAGGCTCCGGGGATCGCAGTAGCGCTGGAGGGCGGCGAACGTGCCGGGGCCGGCGTCCACCCACACGGCGGTCGCCGTTGGCCACCACCGGACGAGATAGCCGCTGCCTGCCCCGCTCCCGACTCCCGGCGGTCGAGGTGTGGGACCGCCGCCGGGACCGGCGTGGCTGCCGTCGCAACCCAGCACCGTCAACGTCAGCACGGCGCTGCACCCGGCCGCGCCGGGAGATCGGAA
>JAKAYQ010000238.1 GCA_021826725.1 Actinomycetes bacterium | reverse complement strand
CTTGTCCTTGGGTTTCAGGGCCCGGGCCGGGTCGATGAGACAGCCGTAGTGGGCGGCGAACTCGGCGTAGGAGCGGTTGAGCTTGGGGTCGTAGATGTCGGGCTTGATCACCCCGGTCTTCAGGTTGTCGCTCACCAGGCGGCGCGTCACGCCACCGAAGTAGGCGAACGCCTCGACGTGGCACTGCGTCCACGTGCGCTGGTCCATGGTGAACACGGGCTTGACGAACATGTGGCGCGAACACGCGAGCACCAAGACGAACGCCCACACCCGCCGCATCCGGTTGGCCAACGGGTCGAACCACGTGCCGAGGTAGCCGTAGTCGATCTGAGCCTCCTCGCCAGCGGGGACCTCGGGGCGAGGCGGCGTGGCGATGTTGCGCAGGTTCTCCTCTGGGAACTCCCGCCACAGGTAGCGCCGGAAGCTCGAGATGCCGACGGCCAGACCGTGTTCGTCGCGCAGGCGCTGATGCACCGTCTGCGCGGTGTTGGTCTTGAGCATCGCCTCGATGTCGGTGCGGTGCGCCTCGATGGTCTCGTGGGTGCGGCTGCGCTCCCGGGGATCGACCAGCTCGGGGAACCAGCCGTGGACCAGTTCGTTCCACTGCTCGGCCGACAACGCGGCGCCGTTGGACGCGTAGCCCTCGGCCTCCGCCTTGGCCGTGTACTTGGCGACGGTGCCCCGGTCGACCCCCAGGCTCCGGGCGATCTCGGACCGGTTCCGGCCCGCACTCCAATGCAACAGGATCTCGACGATGTCGATCACGGTGAACGTTCTCCTTGGCATGGGCGCCTCTCGTCTCGGTGGACGAGGGCGCGGCTAATGCAACAAGGAGCCCGGGTGGTGGATCCCTCAAGACTGCGGGATTACGTGAACGCAGGGGTGCTGGATAACTTGAACGCCAGACCGCTGAACTGCGGGATTACCTGAACGCCGACACGGTCACCTCCGCATCGGAAAGGTCACTGCCGCAACGATCACAGCT
This sequence comes from Actinomycetes bacterium, assembly GCA_021826725.1. Classification (GTDB taxonomy): domain Bacteria; phylum Actinomycetota; class Acidimicrobiia; order Acidimicrobiales; family UBA8190; genus JAJZYI01. The sequence continues at coordinate 3,705 of JAKAYQ010000238.1, read as the reverse complement.
GCTCGGCGAATGAACCTTCGTCTCATCGGGATCAGTGCGCTGGCCGAGATGACGCCCGGGATCACCCGGCTGCTTGCCGGGCTTCTTCCCGGACCGCTTCCGGCGTGACTTCGGTGCCGGCTTCGCATAGCCGTCAGACGACGGGGGCTTGGAGGAGTTCCGCGAGTTCATGTTGAGCCGGGCTCGCAACTCGGCGATCTCCGCCGTCAGCCTCTCGATCAGGGACGCCTGCTCGCGGACCGTGGCCCGGAGCTCCTCGTATGACGGCTCCTCCGATGAGACGTGCTCTGGCACGCCCACAAGTGAAGCAACAACGGCGTGATTTCGCGAATCAGCACGTCACGCACTGGTTTGGTGCGTCCCAAGGGCCTGAACAGTTACGTTTCGTGTTCATTCTGGGGCGGACCCCGGTAGCATCCGCATTCCTCGCCGGTCCAACAACCCGTCGACCATGCCACGGCAGACTGCCACGCCCACGGCGAACCGGCCGCGTCGTACGGCTCCGGCAGCAAATCGAGCCCGCATGAGCAACGTGCGGGCTAGGCCACCCGCTCCAACATCACGTCGGTAGAGCAGCTCGTTGCGGCATCGGTAGTACGCCCGCCAGGGTGTCGCAGACTCGGAGGTCTTCACGCGGTTGCCGATCACGGCGCGCGGTACGCCGACCAGTGGGATGCCGGCGCGTTCCAGCTGCCAACAGAACGCATAGTCGTCCCAGAGAAAGAAGTAGCGTGACGGAGACGACAGGGCAACCGAGCGGGCGGCCGGTGTGAGCACCAGGCCCGACCAGGGTGCTCGCGTGACCAGAACGGGCTCGGTGCCAATTCCCGATGCACATGGCCCGACCCACCAGCGTTGTCCGTTTTGGCTGCCGGAGATGACTGCGTCGGGGAACGCCCGGCATGCGGCGATCATGGCGTCGAAGCTCTCCTGGTCGAGCGTGGCGTCCTCGTCCAGCAGCAGGTAGCGATCGGACGGATCGGCGACGTCCAGACCGGCGAAGAAGCCGCCCTCGGAACCAAGGTACTCGGCGCGTCGGATCAGCCGGTCGACCGGCGGGTCGATCTCCCCGGCATGCGGGTCCTGCGAGACAGGCCCGTTCTGGACGACCACGAGCGACAACTCCAGACATGGCGATGTCTGGGCCCGCAAGAACCCGACGAGACCATTCAGATCGGCGACACGTTCGATCGTGGGGATGACCACGGCGACCTTCACGACCGGCAGCCCTCGGTCGCCGGCCGGATGCACCATCCACCCCCGCCGGGGAGCGGTTGGCGGCATGGCGCCGTACCGGCCCGCCTGCGGCCCGTGATGTCGAGAGGTACGGCCTGCCTCCGGCCCGCGCAGGAACACGGCTGCATCGCGTGCGACGACGCGTCAGTCGAAGGCAAGGCGATCTCCTCGGTGGTAGTTCCGTGCTGCTGCCACCTGTCCGCAGATCGACGGTCCAAGTCGGTGCAGCATCTCCCGGCGGTCGGCCCGGGACGCCAACGCTCCGGCGGTGCGGGCGATGCCGGGCGTCCCCCGGTCGCCGACGAACACCCCGAACATCAGGCGCCGCCACCACGTTACGGTGCCGGTGCTCAGAAGCGCCGAGGTCAGGTTGTACGCACCGGTCCGGACGTCAGCTGCTCCGGTCTGACCTCGCATCGAGCCTTCCACACGTGCCGCCGGAAAGTGGTCGACCACCACCTGTGGGTCGTACACCACCCGCCACCCGAGGCTCCGGGCGTGCAACGACATGGCAGCATCGTTGTGCGGCTCCGCCCCAGAACCAATGAGACCACGGGGAACGGCCAATGCCGCTCGGCGGAACGCCATGTTCGCCCCCTTCAGGATGTCGACGTCACGAGCCGGGCCGGCACCACGGTGGTGGTTTCCATGCACCTTTCCCCACTTCCCCACCCTGCCCACCACCAGGCAGCCGTCGGGTGGTGAGAAATCCGTGGCGACCACATCCCGCCCGCCAACTCCGCCCACCGCCGGATCATCGAAATGCGCCGCGATCCGCTGCACCCAGTCGGGTCGAGGCACAGCGTCGTCGTCGGTGAACGCCACCAGCGGTGCGGACGATGCCGCCACCCCGGCACGAAGTGCGGCGACTTGCCCCGCACCTGACACGGTGACCACGCTCGCACCTGCAACACCGCTCCGTCGCACCACCAGTTCGGATGTGTCGTCGCCCGCTCGTAACACCACCACAACGCGGCTGGCTGGCATCCACTGAGCGCGAAGACCCGCCAGGCATGCGGCTAGTGGCTCGGGACGCCGGTAGCTGGGCACTACCACGTCGATCATCACGGCCTGCCGGAGAGTGACGCGGCATCGGCCACGTGCTGCAGCCGTTCCAACAGAACCGCCGGTCCATCCGTCTCCGTCACTTTGGCTTTGACAACGGGAACCGCCGGCAGCGATCCGGTACAGATCTCCTCAATGGCCGTTGCGAGCGCACGAGCCGAGCCGGCCCGACAGACGACCACACCGGGGACCCGCTCCCGCCACTCGGGGAGACCCCCGACGTCGGAGACGATCACGGGCTTGCCCGCAGCCGCCGCTTCGCCCACCACCAGGCCCCACGGCTCCGGCAAGATCGACGGGACCGCCACGACATCCGCAGCAGCGATCTCGGCCTGCAGGGCTGGGCCCGACCGCGCCCCGGTGAGCACTACCCGGTCGTTGATCCGGAGGCGCCGAACCTGGTCTTCGAGTGCTGGTCGGTACCACCCGTCGCCGACGACCCGAAGTACGTACCCGTCACCCAGTACCGTCATGGCGTCGACGAGGTGGTGCACGCCCTTACCGAGCACGAGTCGACCCACGAACAGCACGGTCCGAGGCAACGGCGCGTGCTGCAGATTCGCCGGAGCTCGATCTTGGGCGTCTTCACCCGCTGCCGTCGAACTCGGCGACCATCGCTCCACCGATATCGAACTGCTCGGGACGCCTTCGCCCTCGAGGTAGCGCCGCATGAACTCCGTCGCGACGAAGACCGCGTCGACCTGACCCAGTCTCGACAGGTACGCCCCTGCCTGGCGTATGCCGCGCCAGGCGGCGAGCGGGTTGGCTGACGTGCCGCAGGGCCCAGCGAACCAGTCCCACAGGCACCGCATGCCCACCTGATGTGTGCACACTGTTTCGTGCGTACGGAACAGCTTGGCGGTCGGGCAGGCGAACGTGTGTACGAACACAGCCGTTCCGACTCCGGCATTGGCCAACGCGTCGAACATCTCAGCGCCGCCGTTTAGGTGCACGAGCGCGACATCAGCGCCGTAGCGCAGCAAGTGGTCACATACTGCTTCGGCGGAGGCTTTTGTCAGCTGAGAGCGAGCAAGCGGCTTTACCCGCTCGACCGTCGCACCGGCCACCGCTCCCCCATCGCCGCTGAGCACCGTGCATTCGACGCCCTGGCGGACCATCCATGCAGTGAGGGATCGCACGTAGGTCTCGACACCACCGATGCCGGCCGACCTCGATGCGACCTGGACAAGTCGCATCAGTCCCGAACCCCGGGCTTCGCGCGATCCCGCTCGTGGGGGGCCGAGGCCGTCAGAAGTCGTGCCGTGCACGGGATCAAACGACGCCGCTCGCCATCCCGGCATCGTTCGACCACCGTTCGCTCCACCTGGGGACCACCCACCACCTGACCACGCAGGCTCTCCCCAACCCGCCACGAGGATCGGCGGCAGTACCGGTCTACGGCTG
>JAKAYQ010000237.1 GCA_021826725.1 Actinomycetes bacterium | reverse complement strand
CCGTCGTAGACCTCGGGCCGGTCGACACCCTGCTCGGCCAGCTTGTACTTCTCGATCCGCTCGCTGGGCGTCTTGGGGAACCCGTCGCGCTCCTCCAGGAAGCGCGGCACCATGTACCGGGGCAGGTTGCGTTGCAACCAGGCGTACAGGTCGGCCAGCTCGATGGGCTCCCGGCAGCGCACGTCGAGCTTGATGTCGTGCTCGCCGAGCTCGGCAGGCACGCCGTAGGCGGCTGCTTCGAGCACCTGCGGATGCCGCAGCGCGACCATCTCCAGCTCGTAGGCGCTCACGTTCTCCCCCCGCCGCCGCAGGCGCTCCTGCATGCGGCCGTGGAAGTGCATGCAGCCGTCCTCGTCGTAGCTGGCCAGGTCCCCGGTGTGGAACATGAAATTGCGGAAAGCGGCGAGCGACGCCTCGGGGTCCTTGTAGTAGCCCCGGGTCATGGCGTGCGGCAGCAGGGGGCGGAACACCATCTCCCCCACGTCTCCCGGCGGCAGCAGCTGGTCGTGCTGGTCCACCACGCCGTAGTCCATCCACCGCACCGGGTACCCGAGCGTCCCCGGAGGGGCGCCGTCGAGCACGTCGGGGCGCATCGGCATCGGGTAGATCTCGGTCATGCCAAACCCGTGCCACAGCATCTTCACCTTGAACCGGCGCTCGAACTCCTCGCGCTCGGGGGGCGCCGGCAAGCAGAACATCGTCTCCATGCGGTGGGGTGGCGCCTCGTCCACCGTCTTCATGATGATGGCGGCCATGGGACCGAGCATCACCGAATAGGTGGCGCCGTCGGCCGCTACCTCCTCCCAGTATCGCGAGGCAGAGAACCGGCTCTTCAGGTGGGCAGTGCACCCGGCGTGCAACGCGGTATTGGCCACGAGATGCAGTGCAGCCACGTGGAACAGCGGCAGCGGGGTGGTGATGACATCCTCGGGCCGGCGGCTGAGCGAATCGGCGACCATGGCCGGGTACAGGTACAGGAAGTGGTGGGGGTACACCGCCCCCTTCGAGCGACCGGTGGTGCCCGACGTGAACTGGATGAGCGCCGGCTCGTCGAACTGGGGGAAGGCGCGCGCCACCGTGGTGGGCCGGCCGGCCAGCCAGTCCTCCCAGCGGACCACCGGCACGGCGTGCACGCTGGCAGGAAGCTGGGCATCGCCCGTTCCGGCACCGCCCACCAGCACGACGAGGCGCACCTGCCCCAGCGAGTCGAGGTCCTGCAGGCGGTCGAGCAGGTCGGCCCGGGCCACCAGCACCTGGACATCGGACCGGTCGACCAGGTCGAACAGCAGCGGGCCGCGTCCCTCGGCATTGAACGGTACGGCCACGCCACCGGCGGCCATGGCCCCGAGGAAGGTCGGCAGGAACTCGACCTGGTTGCGCAGGAACAGCCCCACGTGCGCGCCCTCGCCGACTGTGTCGACCAGCGCGTGCGCCACCTGGTTCACCATCGCGTGCGCCTCGCCGAAGGTGAGCGACGGGCCGCTATCGAAGACGAGCCAGGTGTGGTCTGGGCGCTCGACGGCCTGATCGGCCAGGACACGCACCAGCGAGCGCTCCTGGAGCGGCAGGCGCCGCGCATAGGGCCCCAGGTCGAAACCTGTGCCGCGCATGAGGCCAACCGAACGGTCGGCCACCGGGGAGTCGGCCACCAAGGAGCCGGCGGTCACGGAGCTCACGTCGTTCATCGGGCTACGCCACCGGCTCGGCCAGGTCGAACCACTGCAATTCCTCGCTGTCGGGCCCGATGTTGAGAGCCACGTTGATCGAAGCGAACCCACCGACGGCAGCGGCCAGGACGCTCAGCTCCACGATCTCTTCCTCGCTGAAGTGCTGGCGCAGGTCGGCCACCATGGCGTCGGTGACGTGGACGGCACCGATGCAGAACGTCTCGACATACCGCAGGGCGGCCTTCTCCCGGTCGGTGTAGTCACCGGCGTCGACGTCGTCGATGTCCCGGTAGTCCTCCTCGTCTGTCGCCTCCTCCGCCACCGTGAACCGGGTCAGCTGGCAGATCCGGCACCCCACGGTGCGGGCGATCTTCATCCGGGCCAGGTCCTTCACCCGGACATCGAGCGCTCCGGGGCCCCACAGCACGGTGTAGAAGCGGAAGAAGGCGCCGAGCAGCTCTTCTCTCCAGGCCATGACCGCGTTGAACTTCCCCGGCACGCCGGGACGGCCGGCCAGGCGCGGCTCGCCGACCGGGCCGGTCACCGGCAGCAGGATCCTGCGGTCGTCACCCGTCGTCACGTGACCCTCCCTCGACTCGTCCCGACGCAGCTCCGCCCACAGCGCCACACCACGGCGTCGGCACCACGGCACAGGCGACGGCCACGACCGTCATGAGTTGATGCCCCGCCAGGCGAGGGTGCCGGCGTCGACCACCAGGCAGGTCCCGGTGATGGCCGATGCGTCCTCGCTGGCCAGGAACAGGACGGCCGATGCCACTTCCTCAGGCCGGATGAGCCGGCCGAGCAGGTGCGTGCCGACCAGTTGCTGCTTGACCATCTCGTTGACCCTGCCCTCGTCGTCCTCGAAGTACGTGGTGACCATGCGGGTCTCGGTGTTGCCCGGGGCGTAGCAGTTCACCCGGGTGCCGTTGGCCGCCAGCTCCAGGGCCATCACCCGGGTGAGCTGCACGATCCCGGCCTTGGACGGGCCGTAGGCGCCGCCCATGGGATAGCCGACGAGGCCGCCGATGGAGGCGGCATTCACGATGGCGCCGCCGCCCGCGCGCGCCAGGGCCGGCGCCACGTACTTCGACGCCAGCCACAGGCCACGGAGGTTGACGGCCATCACTCGGTCCCAGATCTCGGTGGGCAGCTTGTCGCTGGCGGCATCCGCCGTCAGCTGGGTCTCGTGGATCCCGGCGTTGTTGTGCAGCACGTCGATGCGCCCGAGGTCGGCCTCGGTCGACTCGATCAGCTCCACGATGCTCGCCTCGTCGGCCACGTCGAGCTGGCGGGCCCGTGCCGTGCCGCCGGCGCGCTCGATCTCCTCGACCACCGAGGCGCCGGTGTCGGCCTCGAGATCGGCGGCGACCACTGTGCCGCCCTCCCTGGCGAACGCCACCGCACAGGCCCGGCCGATGCCGTTGCCTGCGCCGGTGACGATGACGACCCGGCCGTCGAACCTGCCCATCAGTGCCCCTCCTCGTTCGAACCTACGTCGATCAGTGATCCTGGAAACACGGCCTCGACCAGGCCGAAGGTCTCCTCGCACGACACCTCTGCCAGCTCCAGCACCGTGCCGTCGGGATCGGTGCAGTAGGCGAAGGGCTTGCCGCCCCAGTCGACGACCTCACCGACGACCGTGCCGCCAGCCCGCACCACGGCGGCCGCCGACTGGTGGACGCTGTCCACCTGAAAGGCGGCGTGCATGAGCGCGGCGTCGGCCTGTGGTGCCACCGGTGCCGGACGAGCCGGCGAGAACTCGAAGAGCTCCAGGGCGCCGGTGGCGAACGCCACGTGGCAGACCCGGACCGTGCAGCCCGGGCCACCCCCATAGATGCGCTCGGGGAATGCGCCGGTCAGGGTGAACGGACGGGTACGCTGGCGGCCGCCCAATGCCTCCTCGTAGAAGGCCACCGACCGCTCCAGGTCGGCGACTCGAACGGCGACGTGGTGACCGCCCCGTGCCGACGCCGTCATGGACGTCTCCTCATCGGTCTCCTCCCACGGCATCGACCAGCACGCGCCCGGGGCGCCGCTGGTGGGCGTGCGATCGCCCCCGGGTCGGAACGGGCGGCCCGGACCACCGAGCCGTCCCCCATGGATCAACCCACCGTTTGCTTTGATTATCGCCTCCGGCCATCGTGCCGTCAACGGTCGGCTCGACACCGATGCTCGCCTCGGCCCGCCTGATTGCAGCCACGACCACACCGGCGAGGAGCGGGGCCGTGACCGCGGTCGCGGTCGCGCCGCCGGCAGCCAGCGCCAGCCAGCGCACAACCTGCGTGCGGCCGGCCGGCACGGTGCGGTCAGCTCCCGGCCAGCAGGGACCGGACGGCCGCGATGTCGTACCAGGTGCTGAGCGCACGGATCCGCTCCCCCTGCAGGTCGAAGACGTCCACGGCGTCGAACTCGACAGCCAGGCCCCCGGCGGTCTGGCCACGGAAGTGCAGCTCCACCGTCACCACGTCGCCGCACGGCAGCACCCGGGTAGCGGCGTCGAGGTGCTCCTGCCACGGGGCGAGCGCGGCCCGGAAGTAGGTCATGATGTCGCCGGGCCCGGTGCGAACTCGGGTGCCGACTGCCCGCAGCGTGGCATCAGGAAGCCACAGGCTCTCCAGGCGGTCCCAGTCCTCGGTGTTGAGGCTGTCCAGATAGGCGGTGATGACGCCAGGCAGTGGGTGCTCGGTCACGTCGGTCTCCCGGCTCTCAGTACCGCCAGCCGTCGCCGAAGGTGGCGAGGCGTCGGCCCAGGTACTCCTCCACCACCGTGAGCGCCGCCCGGGCGGCTCGGTCGGTGCCCACGCCGCGGCTCTTGAACGTCTCGCTGGCGAACCACAGCCCCTCGATGGTGGGCACGCGCCAGTGTGGGCGGTAGGACCCGACCAGGCACGGCTTCTGCACCACGCCGAAGGCCGGGTCGAAGGCGAGGTGCCGGCGGCGCCACACGACGTTGGCGAAACCCGGCCACATGGTGCGCACCCCCTCCTCGAACCGTTCGAACATGGTCCGCAGGTACTCCTTGTCGCGCCCGCGCTCGCCGGGCACCGCGGCGCCCATCACGTAGAGGTGCACGCCCGGCGGCGCG
>JAKAYQ010000236.1 GCA_021826725.1 Actinomycetes bacterium | reverse complement strand
CGCGCCCGAGAGCATCTCCGGCTCATCCATGCCAGACAGGTCTCCGAGGTGATGCGCCACCACCCGCCCGTCATCCACCCCTCGGCGCGCTGCGAGCACGCGGCGGAGGTGATGGCCGACCAGCACCTGAGCGTGCTCGCCGTGGTCGACGAGGGCCACCTTGTCGGCGTGCTCACCCGCCGAGCGCTGCTCCAAGCGTGGTGGGCGGGGCGGCTGTGCTGAGCCTGGACGGGGCCGGGCTCACCATCGCGGCGGTGGCGGTCTTCGTCGCCACGCTGACCCTGGTCATCGCCCAGCCCAAGGGGCTCTCCATCGGCTGGTCGGCGACCGGCGGCGCCTTGGTGGCCCTGGCGCTCGGGGTGGTGCACCTGGCGAACGTGGCCACGGTGTGGGGGATCGTGTGGAACGCCACGGCGACCTTCGTGGCGGTCATCGTCATCTCCTTGGTGCTGGACCGGGTCGGCTTCTTCGAGTGGGCCGCGCTGCACATGCTGCGCGCGGCCCGGGGCAGCACGCTGCGAGCCTTTTTCTACCTGCTCGTGCTCGGCGCCGCGGTCGCCGCCCTCTTCGCCAACGACGGCGCCGCGTTGATCCTCACCCCGATCGTCTACGAGCAGATGCGCGCCCTCGGCTTCGAGCGCCGCCAGGCGCTGCCGTTCGTCATGGCCGCCGGGTTCATCGCCGACACCACCAGCCTCCCGCTGGTGGTCTCGAACCTGGTCAACATCGTGAGCGCCAACTTCTTCCACATCGGCTTCGTCACCTACGCCACGACCATGGCCCCCGTCGACCTGGTCTCCTTCGCCGCCAGCACCGGGGTGCTCTACGCCTTCTACCGCCGGTCGCTGCCCGCCCGCTACGACCCCGGAGCGCTCCCCGCGCCCGAGAAGGCCATCCGCGACGCGAGGCTGTTCCGGGCCGGCTGGGCGGTGCTCGGGGTGCTGCTGGGCGGCTACCTCCTCTCCGAACCGCTGCACTTCCCGGTCTCGGTCCCCGCGGCGGCGGCCGCGGCCGCCTTCCTTGTCCTCGCGGCCCGGTCCGAGGCGCTGTCTTCTGCCAAGGTGCTGCGCGAAGCCCCCTGGAAGATCGTGGTGTTCTCGGTCGGCATGTACCTGGTGGTCTTCGGGCTGCGAAACGCCGGGCTCACCGCCTACCTCTCCGACGCGCTGCGAGGCGCCGCCCACGCCGGGCTGGTCCCGGCGGCGCTCGCCAGCGGCTTCGGCGCCGCAGGGCTCTCCGCGGTGATGAACAACATGCCGACGGTGCTCGTCGGAGCGCTGTCGATCCACGGGGCGCACCTCGCCGGCCTCACCCACACCGCCTCGGTCTATGGCAACGTCGTCGGATCGGACCTCGGCCCCAAGTTCACCCCGATCGGCTCGCTCGCCACGTTGCTGTGGCTGCACGTGCTCGAGACCAAGGGCATCAAGATCAGCTGGGGCCAGTACTTCCGCCAGGGCATCGTGCTCACCGTCCCCGTCCTTGCGATCACCCTGCTGGCCCTGGCCGGCTGGGTCGCCCTCGTCCACTAACAGACGCCACTACCAACACAGCGAGAAGGAGACTCGACCGATGAACTGCCTGGACTGCGCCCGAGACCGCCACCTCCTTGTGCCAGCGGTCGCCGCCTGCATCGACTGCGGGGCCGGGGCATGCGAGGACCACCTGGTCGTGCGTGCCCACCACCTCACCCGCACCGAACCTCTGCTACGCCAGGTCCCGGTCGAGCCCGCAGCCCGGCGGGTGCGCTGCGGGACCTGCGACGCCGCCAGGCAGGCCGCCCATGCGCCGACGGGGAGCCGGGCCCGCGCCGAGCGGCGGTCGGCATGACCCGCCTGCTGTGCATCGGAGGAAGCGACGGCGGCATCTCTGCCGCGCTGCGCGCCCGGGAGATCGGCGCCTCCGTCGAGGTCACCGTCATGCTCGCCGATGCCTACCCGAACTTCAGCATCTGCGGCATCCCCTATTACGTCTCTGGTGACGTCGCCGACTGGCACGACCTCGCCCACCGCAGCCGGGCCGACCTCGAAGTGCTCGGCATTCGCCTCCTCACCGACACCACCGCCCGGCGCATCGACGTCGCCGCCCACGAGGTCACGGCCACCGACGCCTCCGGGCGCGAGCAGACCGTCGGCTACGACCGCCTCGTCGTCGCCACCGGCGCCGTGCCGGCCCGACCCCCCATCGCCGGCCTGGACCGGCTCGGGCCGCCCGACGGCGTCCACCTGCTCCACACCATGGGCGACACCCACGCCGTCATGGCCAGCCTCAACGCCCGCCAGCCCGAGCGCGCCGTCATCGTCGGCGCCGGCTACATCGGCTTGGAGATGGCCGAAGCGCTCGCTGCTCGTGGCCTCGCCGTCACCGTCCTCGAAGCCCTCCCCCACGCGCTGCCCACCTTGGACGGCCCCCTCGGCGACCTCGTCGCCGGAGAGCTCGCCGCCCACGACGTCGAGGTCCACACCACCACCACCGTCACCGCCATTGCCGCCGATGGCCGCGGGCTCACCGTCCACGCCGCGCCCACCGGGAGCGACCCGAACGCCGCGCCCCTCGAGCTGCACGCCGAGATCGTTCTCGTTGTCACCGGCGTGCGCCCCGACACGGCCCTCGCCCGGGCGGCCGGGGTGCCGCTCACCCCCAAAGGTGCCATCGAAGTCGACCGGCATATGGCGACGGGCCTCCCCGACATCTTCGCGGCCGGCGACTGCGTCGTCACCCACCACGTGCTCCTCGGCGAGACCTACCTCCCGCTCGGCACCACCGCCCACAAGCAGGGCCGCATCGCCGGCGAGAACGCCCTCGGCGGCCAGCGCCGCTTCGAGGGCAGCCTCGGCACCCAGGTCGTCAAGGTCTTCGACCTCGTCGCCGCGCGCACCGGCATCCGCGACCACGAAGCTGTCCCCGCCGGCTACGAGCCGAGCACCGTCGCCGCGGCCGCCGACGACCACAAGGCCTACTACCCCGGCGCCACCACCGTGCAGGTCCGCACCACCGGCGACCTCACCACCGGCCGCCTCCTCGGCGTGCAGATGGTCGGCACTATCCCCAGCGCCGTCCACAAACGTATCGACACCGCAGCGACCGCCATCTACGCCGGCCTCGGCGTCGACCAGCTGAGCGACCTCGACCTGTCCTACACCCCGCCTCTCGGCAGCCCCTGGGACGTCCTCCAAGCCGCCGCCCAGCGCTGGACTGCTGTCGCCACCCCGGTGGGTGGTGACCACCACGGCTCAGCCGCCAGGTCGCGCCAGGGGTGACACGATGGGAACGTGCTCGACGTCGCTCGCTATCGCGGGGCGCTGCTCGGCGTCCTCGTCGGCGACGTGCTGGGCGTGCCCTTCGAGGGCCACCGCGGCGTGGTGCCCGCCTGCGAGCTCGCTCTCGTCCTCGCCGACGACGCGACTTCTGCCCTGTGCTACAGCGACGACACGGCGATGACGATGGCGCTCGCCGAGTCGCTGCTGCGAGCCGGCGGCGTCGACGAGGACGATCTCGCCCGGGCGTTCGTCCGTCACTGGACGTCGGGACCCGAGCGCGGCTACAGCACCCGCACCGCCAGGCTGCTCGCCGCCCTGGACGCCGGTATCCCGTGGTCCGACGTAGCGGCGGCGTGCCCCCGGGTCCCCGCCCGGGCGAGCAACTGAGGGGCCATGCGGGTCACGCCGGCCGCCCTCTACGCCGCGGGGAACGTCGAGGTGGCCACCGCACCCCGACACCCACGAGTTCGCCGACCGCATCGGCACCTCGATCCTCGCCAGCGAGTCCGTGCCGGCCGCCATCTGCGCCTTCGTGAGCCATCCCGGCTCGTTCGCCGACGCGGTCAGCTTGGCGGTGAGCCTCGGCGGCGACACGAACACCATCGCGGCGATGACCGGTGCTCTCGCCGGCGCGCTGCTCGAAGAGCCAGCCATCCCCCGCCAATGGGTCGATCGGGTCGAAGCCGCGCCGCAGATGCGTGTCCTCGCCGACGGGCTCTTCGCCCGAGAACAGCCCCACGGCGCGCCAGTGGTGACCGTCGGCTGCACACGACCGAGCGTCCGGCGCCAACGTGCTCGCCGCGCTGCAGGGGCGTGAGCCCCTGGCCCGCTACGACGGCTACGGCGCGTGCCCGTTCACCACCGCCCGGGGCAGGATGCGCCTCGCCGAGCTCGACTACAGCCTCACCCCGCACCCGATGCTGGCGTTCATCGACACCCGACGCGACGCCACGACGGGGGCTCCTCAGGCGCCACGGGCTTCCCGCCTTCTCCTGGCGTGTCATGGGCCGCGGTCTCGGCTGAGCGCGCTGCTGCTCTCTCCCGCCTGCTCCTCAAGCGCCCCGGCGAGGCGGCGGAGGAAGGCGCGCTGCGTCGCCCGTCCCCGCTCCTCGAGCACGGAGACCGCCGACGGCACCGCGACGCCGTGGAAGCCGAAGGTGCCCGTATACGTGCAGCTCGTCCAGTTCAGGGTCGACGGGCTCGGATGATCGCCGAGCCGGCATGCGGGTGGACGCGGTGGGTCTCGACGATCTCGACGTCGACGAACCCAGCGTCGTGGAGGAAGGTCGAGTACTCCTCGGCGGTCAGCGCCCCGGCAATGCAGCCGGTCCAGCTTGCCATGTCCTGTTTGGTGGCCTCGTCCATGTCGGGATCGGCGATGACGTCGCTGACGGCGAACCGGCCGTCCGGGCGCAGGACGCGTGCCGCCTCGCCGATGACGGCCGCCTTGTCGGTGGACAGGTTGATGACGCAGTTCGAGATGACGACGTCGACCGACG
>JAKAYQ010000235.1 GCA_021826725.1 Actinomycetes bacterium | reverse complement strand
GGAGTGTCGGCCGCGAGCGGAGGGACGCTGCCGTGAGCTACATCGACGCGGGCTACACCATCGCGCTGGTTGTCGTGGCCGGATACGCAGCGGCCTTGTGGCAACGGCGTCGCAGGCTCGAGCGACTCGTCCGGCGGGTGAGCGACAGCCAGGGACGACAGTGACCGACGTCGATCTGCACCACGGCGGGCCCGATCGACCCGGTACGGGTGTGTCGGGGTCGGGGGCCGCTACGCCTGTCGCCGATCTTGACGAGGTGGAGTCGGCTGACGCCGGGCCGGCGCAGCCGGATCCGAACGTTGGCACGGCTGGCACGGCTGGCACGGCTGGCACGGCTGGCACGGCTGGCACGGCTGGCACGGCTGGCACGGCTGGTGCGGCTGGTGCGGCTGGTGCGGCTGGTGCTGGCCGTCCGAGCGGTGCGCCAACGGGGCCGGCGGCAAGGAGTACCGGTGGGGGCTGGCTGGCCCCGGCGACCGGTCCTGCTGCCAACCGGCGGCGGACGAACCGGCGGTTGGCAGCCTTCGGGGTCGTGCTCGTCGCCGCGGTGGTGTTCCTGCTGGTCAAGGGGATCGGGACATCCCTCGACTACTACGTCACCGTTCATCAGGCGCTGGCGCAGCGTTCGTCGCTGACTGGCAAGACCTTCCGCCTGCGCGGCATCGTCGCGCCCGACACCGTCCGTCACGTCGGCAGTGTCGTCGACTTCGCCGTCGAGCAGTCTCACCAGCGCATCGACGTGATCGAGAGCGGTTCCCCGCCCCAGCTGTTCAAAGTGGGGATCCCCGTGATCGTGCAGGGCCATTTCGACGGGACCACGTTCGTGTCGGACCAGGTCATCGTCGACCACACCGGCAACTACTCGCCTCAGCGCGACGGCGCCCGCTCGTCCACAGGGAGATCGGTGTCGGGGAGCTCGACGCCGGGGAGTGGCACGGGTGGGTCGGTGTCGGGGAGCTCGACGCCGGGGAGTGGCACGGGTGGGTCGGTGTCGGGGAGCTCGACGCCGGGTAGTGGCACGGGTGGGTCGGTGTCCGCCGGCGCCAGCGCCCTTCGAGTCAGCCGATCGGCCGGTACCGGCCTCGGTACCAGTTCCAGTACCGGCACCGGGCGGTGAGGAGCCCGTGAACGCAGCGCTGGGCCAGACCGGGGACCTCCTCGCCCTGGTGGCGGGAGCCGTCGGGATCGTCGTCATCCTCACCGGCCTGGTGCGTCACCGCCCGGTGCTGGTCCGAGCCGGCAGGGTGTACGCCGTGCTGATGCTTGCCGGTGCCGTCCTGGCGACGGTTGCCATGCAGCACGCCCTCATCACCCACGACTTCCGCCTGGCGTACGTGGCGGCCAACAACAGTCGACAGACGCCCGTCGTGTACTCGATCACCGGCATGTGGTCGGCGCTGGCCGGCTCCATGCTGCTGTGGGCCCTCATCCTGACCGGGTACGTGGCCGCCATGGTCTGGCGGTTCCGGGACCGAGCGGACGACCCGCTCGTCGGATGGGCCACGGTGGTGACGTACCTGGTGGCGGTGTTCTTCTTTGCCATGCTGGTCGGGCCGGCAAACCCGTTCCATCATGTGACCGGCGCTGTGCCGGCCAACGGGCCCGGACCGAATTCGCTGCTGCAGGACAACAAGCTGGTGGCGTTCCACCCGCCGATGCTCTACCTCGGCTTCGTCGGCTTCACCGTGCCGTTTGCCTTCGCCATCGCTTCGCTCGTCACCGGTCGGGTCGGGGAGGGCTGGCAGATCGCGACCCGGCGCTGGACACTGTTCGCCTGGGCGTTCCTGACCGTAGGCATCGCCCTCGGCGCCTGGTGGTCGTACCAGGTGCTCGGCTGGGGAGGATTCTGGGGCTGGGACCCCGTGGAGAACGCGGCGGTGCTCCCGTGGTTGACGGCGACCGCCTATCTGCACTCGGTGATGGTCCAGGAGCGCCGCGGGCTCCTCCGAGTGTGGAACCTGTCGCTGGTGGTCTCCACGTTCTGCCTCACCATCCTGGGCACGTTCCTCACGCGGTCCGGGGTTATCCAGTCCGTCCATGCCTTCAGCCAGTCCGACGTGGGCCCCGAGCTGCTCGCGTTCTTCGGTGTGACCGTGGTGGGCGGCATCGGGCTCATCGCCTGGCGCGGCGACCGGCTGCGAGCACCCGGGTCGATCGACTCACCGCTCAGCCGCGAGGGAGCGTTCCTGCTGAACAACCTGCTCTTCGTCCTTCTCGCCTTCGTGGTCCTGCTCGGCACACTGTTTCCCCTGCTGTACGCGGCATTCGCCGGGCAGCAGGTCACCGTGGGGGCCCCGTTCTTCGACACGATGACGCTGCCGCTGGGGATCTGCCTGCTGGTCTTGATGGCGGTCGGTCCGGCTCTGCCGTGGCGCAAGACGACGGTCGGGACCCTGCGCGACCGGCTGCTCGTGCCGGCCTGGATCGGTGGGCTCGTGGTGGTCGGCTGCGTGGCCGGCGGGGTGCGTGGGGTGCCGGCGCTGTTGGCCTTCGGGCTCGGGGGTTTCGCCGCCGCGGCCAACGTCCGGCAGCTGGTGCTCGCCTCCCGTGGCGCCCGGCGTCACGGAGCCGCGTGGTGGCGCGGCCTGCTCGGGCGGGCCAACGGCGGCATGGTCGTCCACCTCGGCGTGGTGGTGATCGCGGTGGGACTGACCGGAGCGATCTCCTTCGCGCACCGCAGCCAGGTGGTGCTGCGTCCGGGGCAGTCGGCTGTAGTCGACGGCCAGCGGTTCACCTACGAGCGCATGGCCGAAGTCACGAAGCCGGCTGTCACCGCCACGGAACTGGTGGTGGCGGTTGCTGGGCACGGCATCCTCCGGCCGGCGGTGTCGCAGTTCGGCAACGGGTCCGATCCGGTCGGAACGCCGGCAATCGCCTCGGGACCGCTGCGCGACATCTACCTGACCGTCGACGCTCTTCCGACCAGCACCCAGGGTGCCCTCGTCGCCAGCGGTCCTGTCACCATCGGCGTGACGGTGCAGCCGCTGGTGTCGTGGATGTGGGCCGGCGGCGCCCTGCTTGTGCTCGGCTCCGTGCTCGCCGCTCTGCCCGGCCGTCGCCGTCGCCCGACCGACCCGGTCTCCGCTCCGGTCGTCGTGGGCGGGACCGCCGGCACGGTAGTGGAGCACGCTGGTGCGGGATTGGAGCCTGTCGGTACGGGTAGGCATGGCATCCAGCCGGGAAGTGGGTCGCCGGCACGCACTGGCGCAGCAGGAGGACCCGGAACTACCCCGGTCGGCGATGTAGCGGTCCCGGTGAGCGCCGGGCTCCCGCTCGAGCGGGACCGATCGTGAGCGACGTCCGCATGCCCCCCGCCGAGGAGCTGGGTGGCAATCCTGCCGCGGGCGGTGCGTCCGCAGTAGGAGGTCCCGCCGGCGGCAGCAGCGACTGGGGTGATGGGAGCGGTGCCAATGGTGCGAACGGTGCCAACGGTGCCGACGGTGCCGACGGTGCGTCGGCTAATGGTGCGAGCATCGCAGGAGGAACGGTCGGTGCCAGCGGAACGGGCGGAACGGATGTGCGAGATGAGGCGGCACGAGGCGAGCTCACCCAGCGCCGACGCCGCCACAGTGCACGGTGGGCTGCCGGGATCGCTCTCCTCGCTCTGGCTGTCGTGGTGGCGGTGTTGGCGACCCGCCCGTCCTACCAAGCGACTGAGGCGATCAGCCCGCTGGTGGGGCACCGGGCGCCGGCCGTGGCCGGGACCACCGTCGATGGTGCTCCCTTCGACCTGGCCTCCTACCGGGGTCGGTGGGTGGTGTTGAACTTCTTTGCGAGCTGGTGCGTGCCATGCCAGCAGGAGGAGCCGAACCTGGTCGCTTTTGCCTACCAGCACCGCCAGCCTGGCGGGGCAGCCCTGGTCGGAGTGGTGTTCGAGGACACCAATGGCGCGGCACGCGCCTTCCAGCGCAGTCAAGGGGCGACCTGGCCGACGCTCACCGATCCCGGGACCAGGATCGCCCTCGCCTACGGGGTCACCTCGCCACCCGAGACGTTCCTGATATCGCCCACGGGCATGGTGGCAGCGCACATTTACGGTGCCGTCACCCAGCGGTTCCTCGACCAGCAGCTGGCCCGGGCCGAGCAGGCCTTCGGATGACCGCGCTCGCGCTCGCCCGCTACCGGCGCTCGGCCGGGGTGCAGCGTGCTGCCTGGATCGTCCTGCTTGTGGTCACCGCTGCCGCCCTGGTGGCGGGCTGGCATCGTCCGGCGGGGAGCCTTCGCAGCCAGCGCATCGCCGCCATCGAGTCGAGCGTGAAGTGCCCGAGCTGCGAAGACCTGTCGGTCGCTCAGTCGACCGCGCCGACTGCCATCGCCGTGCGGGCTGCCATCGTCGCCCGGGTGGACCGGGGCCAGAGCACGGCGCAGATCGAAGAGTTCCTCGTCAGCCGCTACGGCACGGGCATCCTGCTGCAGCCGTCGACCAGTGGCGCCACCGGACTGGTGTGGGAGCTGCCGCTCGTGGCCGCGGCTGCCGGCATCGGAGCGCTCGGCGTGGTCTTCTGGCGCCGTCGGCGGATCGGAGGACTGGTCGTTGCCGCCGAGGACGACGACCTGGTTCGCCGGGCCTTGGCCGGCGAAACGGAACGGACGCTATGACCGGGCGCAGTCCCCGGAGCAGCGAGGCGCCGACCCCGGAGCTGGCTGTGGCCCAGATCGGCTCGGCTCCGTCGGAGCTGTTGCCCGATGGAGACCTGCGCGTGGACTTCGACCCCGGTCCCAGCTCCGGCCCCAGCTCCAGCCCGGGTGCGGGTGCGGGTTCGGGTTCGGGTTCGGGTTCGGGGGCGGACGA
>JAKAYQ010000234.1 GCA_021826725.1 Actinomycetes bacterium | reverse complement strand
AGCACACGCCCCAGACGCTGGGCCTCTTCCTGCCGGCTGCCGTACGCACCCGACACCGAGATGGCCACCGACACCTCGGGCAGATCGACGGAGAAATCAGCCGCCTTGGACACCACCAGGACCGGTAGCTCGCCGGACCGGAAACCAGCGAACAGCCGCTGGCACTCGGCCACGGCGATCTTGCCGGTCAGCACCAGCGCATTGAGCCGCGCGCCGATGGCGTCGAGCTGATCGAGATACTGGCCGATGACAAGCGTCGGCTCCCCAGCCGCCACTGCCGACGTGCACAGCACCTGCACCACCACGAGCGTGGATCAAGCCGATGCCCCCACCCGGTAGCGCTCCTCCGGCTCAGCCAAGGCGTCCACCATACGCTCCTCGCCGTTCAACGTGACCCGCACCTCGGCGCACACCGCCGGGGCGATCCACCCCCGGGCCTCGACATCACGCCAGCGCACCTCGAACCGCTTGAGGCCGACGCGGCTGAACACCTCGCCCTCACAACCGTCCTCGCGCACCAACGTGGCGGTCAGCCCCAGCCGGCACCGGCTCGAGATGTCCGCGGCCATCTGGAACACCGAGGCGGACAGCAGATGCACCTCGACGTAGACGACGATCCCCCAATCCTCCGCCGACAAAGCCTCCATATGTGGGTGCATCCCGCCGCTGGAGACGACAACGATCTGGCAGATGGCGATGGTGACGGGCCGGACCTCCTTGCGCGCACCCGAGCACCCGCCGATCACCGCCTCGGTCAGCGTGGTGCGCCCCAGGAGCTCGTCGCGCCACTGGCGCCCGGCCACGATGTTGGTCACCAGCACCAGCGTGCGCGCCCCGGCGGCAGCCACAGCGCCGATACCGACCAGGGTCCTCCCCGACCCGCAGGGCGGCACCACGACACCGCTGCCCGCCGCGGCAAAGGCCGCGACAACCTGGCGCTGGTAACGCCGGAGCGCGAAGGCGTCGCCGGAACGGGTCCACCTCCAACAGCAGCGTCTGGTCGGACCGACGATAAGCGGCCACAGCACGCCAGCATCCACAGGACCATCAGCAGTCGGAACCGAACCCCGCTGCGCCGAACCGATCTCGGTCGGCGCCGGTGCATCGCCGGCAAGCAGGCGCCGGGCAGTGGCGGCTGGCACTCTCGGAGCACCTCGGTGGCGCTGGCCTCGTCGGCACAACAGACGTAGCTGCAGGCCGCACCCACCCGGATCGAGCCGTGGCGGCGAACCACATCGCGCACCAGATAGGTGAGCGGCTACGGCACCGACATGGTGGCATCCTCCTGGAGGACGCCGAGAATGCCGGCGGCTGACAGCCCGACGTCGAAGCCTCGGCGCACCGACCCGCCCCCGAAGCGGCCTGCCGCACGAGCTCGCCGTGCCAGTTCCATCCGCACCAGGCCGCCGCACCAGCTCCATCCGCACGAGCTCGTTTTGCCGGTTCGCCGTCCCAACCCGCCGCTCGGGTCCCCGCCCCTCGGGCCGACCCCATCGGGACCGGTCGCCTGCCGTATGCTGCCGAGGTGACCCCCACCGGCGACGGTCGGGACCGCCTGGGCACGGTCGTGGTGCTGTTCGACGTCGACGGGACCCTGCTGCACGGCAGTGCCGACACCCACGTTCGGGCCTTCGCCGACGCGCTGGCCGCGGTGACCGGGCACCCCGATCCGTTCGTGTGGTCGGACGATGGCATCACCTGCGGGGGCGAGCCCTTGAGCGGCCGGATCGACAACGAGATCGTGCGCATGTGCCTGCGCAGCGCCGGGCTCGCCGACGCGGACGCTGCCCGCCAGGCCCCGGTGATGATGGAGGGGACCGTCGCGGCCTACCGGGCGCGTCTTGCTGCCGGCGACAGACCTGGCACCGCGGTGCCCGGTGTCGTCGCCGTGCTGCGCGAGCTGCGCGACCGTGGCGCGGTGTGCGGGCTCCTGACCGGCAACGCCCG
Source organism: Actinomycetes bacterium (assembly GCA_021826725.1). Classification (GTDB taxonomy): domain Bacteria; phylum Actinomycetota; class Acidimicrobiia; order Acidimicrobiales; family UBA8190; genus JAJZYI01. Next base: position 2,858 of record JAKAYQ010000234.1, on the reverse strand, counting down.
CCAGATCGCATCGGCGAAGCTGTCCGCCTGCGGCCTGGCCCCGTTCTTCAGCCTGGGCGGCTTCGGCGACGAGGGAAGCCGCCGCAGCGAGCTGTTCGCCGGCGCGCTGGCGGAGGCTGGCGCGCTCGGCATCGATCACCCCATGTTGTGCTACGTCGGCGACACCCCCCTCGACGTGGTCGCCGCCCGCGACGCCGGGGTGCCCCTCGTCGCGGTTGCCACCGGCCGGTTCGACCGGCTGGCTCTGCAGCACGCCGGAGCAGCGACCGTGCTGGCGGGGTACAGCCCGGCGGCTGCGACCTGCGACATCCTGGTCGACCGTGCCCGGTCGGTCGCCGCCGGCGGGCAGCGGTGAGCACGGCCGGAGCGAGGGTGCACGGCCGGCAGCCCGGAGCCGACCGCCCCACGGGCGGACCCCGGGGCACGGGCGACCGTCGCCCCACCACAGGCGTCCCGCGCGCCCGCGACCACCGAGCGCCGGGCGGAGGCTTAGGCAGGGAGGGTCCCCGCTCGGTGGTGGTCGTGCTGCTCGACAGCCTCAACCGGCACCTGCTCGGCCCCTACGGTGCCAGCGAGTTCGACACGCCGAACATCGATCGACTGGCTGCCCGTTCGCTCCGATTCACCCGGCACCTCGCCGGATCGCTGCCGTGCATCCCCGCCCGGCACGACATCCTGTGCGGCGCCCTGGACTTCCTGTGGAAGCCGTGGGGGTCCGTCGAGGTCTGGGAGGACGCCATCACGGCCCAGCTGGCCGACGCGGGTGTCACCACCGCGCTCGTCACGGACCACCCCCACCTCTTCGAGACGGGTGGTGAGAACTACCACACGGACTTCACCGCCTGGACCTACCTCCGCGGCGGCGAGAGCGACCCGTGGCGCACGCGTGGCGACCCGAGCTGGGCGGGAGCTCCCGTCCTGCCGGCGGCGTCGGCAACCCCGCCCAAGCCCTACGACCTGTCCCGGACCTGGTTCCGCGACGAAGCCGACTTTCCCGGGCCGCGGACCATGACGGCAGCGGCCGACTGGCTCCGCCACCAGGCTCCGACCGAGGACCGTTTCCTCCTGTTCGTCGACGAGTTCGATCCCCACGAGCCCTTCGACACCCCCGAGCCGTGGGCGTCGCGCTACGACCCCGGCTGGACGGGCCCACGCCTCATCTGGCCTCCCTACGGCAGCAGGATCGTGGAGACCGGTGTCCTCACCGCGGACCAGGCCCGCCACGTGCGAGCCAACTACGGGGCGAAGCTGTCGATGATCGACCACTGGCTGGGCACGGTGCTCGACGCCATGGACGATACCGACCGATGGCGGGACACCGCCTTCGTCCTGTGCACCGATCACGGCCACTACCTGGGCGAGCGGGACCTGTTCGGCAAGCCGAACGTTCCCGTCTACCGGGAGCTGGGGCACATCCCTCTGCTCGTGGCCTGGCCCGGGCAGCCGGCGCGCCAGGTCGACGCCCTCACGACGAGCGTCGACCTGCACGCCACCCTGGCCGACGTCTTCGGCGTCCGCGCCGCCCACCGGACACACGGCCGCTCCCTTCGCCCACTGATCACCGGTGAGGTCCCAGCCGTGCGCGACCACCTGCTCTGCGGGGTCTGGGGCCGCCAGGTCCAGGTGGTCGACGCGCACCGCATGTACAGCCGGGCTCCTGTCGGGTCGAACTTCCCGCTGGCACTGTGGTCGAACCGGTGGTCCACCATGCCGCGGCCCGGGCATCCGCAGCACCGGCTGCCGCGTCCCGACCGCCGAGCCGAGCTGGCCACCATGCCCGGTTCGGACGTACCGGTCATCTGCCAGCCGTTCGCTCCCGGCGACCTGCTGCCCTTCCACGCGATCGACGTCGAGACGGACCGCCACCGCCTGTTCGACCTCGACACCGACCCAGAGCAGGCGGTCGACCTGGCCGGCTCGGCGGCCGAGCGCGACGCCGTGGACCTCCTGCGCCACGCGCTGGTGGCCGTCGACGCTCCGGCCGAGCAGCTCCAGCGACTGGGCCTGGAATAGAAGACCCGGGCCGACAGGTACCGGGACGAGCCGCCGTCACGCCACGTTCCCACCTCGATGCTCGAGCCGTTCGGCGATCCAGACCTTGATGACCGACTGACGGGTCACCCCGAGGCGCTTGGCCTCTCGGTCGAGCCTTTCGATCATCCACGAGGGGAAGTCGACATTCACCCGCCGTTGCTCCAGGCCGGGGCGCCGCGCAGCGAGGAGGTCAAGGGCGTCCATCGCGTCTTCGCCGGCATCGAAGCGCTCGTCGAACTCCTCAGTGCTCATCGTGCTCATAGATCCTCACCTCTTCGCTCCGTGAGCGCCGTACCGAGATGATCCGGAGCCGCGGGTCGCGGTAGGTGACCACCGCCGACCAGTGGACCTCGCCGATGCGTGCGACGAGCAGCCAGCGTGCCTCGCCGACGATGCGCGCCGGCACCTCGACGCGTTCCGGGTCCTCCCACAGTTCCTGGGCCTGCAGGAGATCGATGCCGTGCTTGGCCCGGTTCGTCGCGCTCTTCCCTGGGTCGAGCTCCAACTTCACGTCATAATGGTATAGAAACTATACCGCTCAGGTGACGGCAAGTTCCTGATCTGTCCCATCGCTCGGTTGGGTGTCCTACTCCCATCGGCTGGCAGTTGAAGGTCGCATGGCTTCGCGGGGCAGGTGACAGCTGGGTTGGCCCAACGCCAGGTCTCCGCTCAACCCTGTCGGTGCCGAGAACGCCGCCCACGGGATCAGCCCGGCCTCTTCACGTGGCCTTTTGAGCTGAGCGGCGCGTGTCCGCGAAAAGACCCTTCTGGCAGGGAACACTGACGGTGTCGAGGCAACAGTCGTCCCAACCAGAAGGAGGGCT
>JAKAYQ010000233.1 GCA_021826725.1 Actinomycetes bacterium | reverse complement strand
ATCTCTTCCGGGTTGTCCTGGCCGCGCCAGGCCAGTCGAACGCTGCCATGGCAACGGTCCGCGGACCGCTACAACAGGCTGCGGACACCGCTCCCGCTGGCACGCGACCGCTCATCGGCGGGATCACCTCCGTCTACGTCGACCTGCAGGTGGCGATGAACCACGACTACGCCATCGTGTTCCCAGTCGCCGCCGTCCTGATCCTCGTCATCCTGGCGCTGCTGCTCCAGAGCGCCGTCGCCCCGTGGTACCTGTTGGGCGTGGTCGGGCTCGGCTTCGCCGCCACCTTGGGCGCAGCGGTCAGCGTCTTCCAGTACATCGGCGGACAGAACGGCCTGACGTTCATCCTGCCGATCGTCATGTACCTGTTTGTGGTCGCACTCGGCACCGACTACAACATCTTGATGGTCTCTCGCCTGCGCGAGGAGGCCAACGAGGGGCTCGACCCACGTGCGGCGGCGACGATGGCCCTCCGCCACGCCGGGCCCACGATCGCCTCGGCGGGGCTCATCCTTGCCGGCACGTTTGCGTCGCTCATGCTCGCCGGGGGGAGCACCCTCGTGCAGATGGGATTCGCCATCTCCATCGGCATCGCCATCGCCGCCTTCGTCATGGCCATGTTCCTGACACCGGCCCTGACGGCGCTGATCGGCCATCGCGCCTGGTGGCCCGGGCACCAGCCGGGTTCTCCCGCAACACCGTACGCCGCGGCGGAGCCGGCTCTCGTCGGCGCCCGCAACGCATCCCAAAGGCCGTGACCCCGCCGACGCAGCGGCTCGCTGAGGCAACGGCGCGCCGAGGCCCGGCACCCACGCCATGGCCGGGGGACGCCGCGAGATCACCGAGACCGTGAACCTTTCGCAGCAACGGTAAGCGGCAAGCGGCAAGCGGCAAGCGGCCCGCAGAAGCCGCAGCCCACCGGCACTTTGACCTTCTGGCGTGGCCTGCTGCGCTCTGGTGGCGCGGCCGGACGGCGCATCGACCGGCGACGGGTGCCGGTCCGTCAGTCCAGCGCCTCCCGGATACCGGCAACGAGCTCGGCAGCAGCGTCGGGTCCGCCACCGTCGAGCAGCCGACGGACGAGCGCTGATCCGACGACGACGCCGTCCGCGTCCTGGCAGACGTCAGCCGCCTGCTCGGGCGTGGTGATCCCGACTCCGACGCACACCGGCAGGTCCGTCACCGCCCGGACGCGTCGAGCCACCTGCCGGGCACTGTCGGCGAGCTGCGCCCGTTCACCGGTCACCCCCATCACGCCGACGCCGTAGACGAACCCCCGGCACGCTTCGCAGATGCGGCGGATCCGGTCATCGGGCGTGGATGGCGCGACCAGGAGGACGTCGTCCACCCCGGCTGCACCCGCCTCGGCCCGCCACCCCTCGCTCTCCTCGAGTGGCAGGTCCGGCACGATCGCCCCGGCGACGCCGCTGGCTGCAAGCGTGCGGGCGAAGCGCCGCTCCCCGGACCGGAACACCAGGTTGTAGTACGTCATCACCACGATCGGCACACCGACATCGGCGCGCGCCAGCTCTGCCACCCCCATGGCGGGGGTCATGCCCCGTTGGAGCGCGACCAGCGATGCCTGCTGGATCGTGGGACCGTCCATGATCGGGTCGGAGAATGGAAGCCCGACCTCCACCGCATCAGCCCCGGCAGCGACGACGGCGCGCACGACATCAAGCCATCCGTCCACCACACCGGCAGTGACGTAGGGGACCACAAGCTTTCGCCCTGCATCGCGCCGGAGCCGAAGCACTCGCTCGAGCGGGCCGACAGAGCGACCGGCCGGAGGGACATGGCCGCGCCCCATCGCTGTCGGTCCGACGCCTCGCATTTCCTGCGTGATGTCGCCCGCTCCCTGCTCGCCCGTGCCGGTGGATCCGGTCGACCGCTGTGCAGCGCGTGGCTCTGTCACCGGAGCAGCTCCCGCGCCTGAGCCACGTCCTTGTCCCCGCGACCCGAAAGCGTGACGAGGACCGTCGACCCGTGAGGGATCGCTCTGCCCGCCTCACGCACCACCCAGGCCAGCGCGTGCGCCGACTCGAAGGCGGGGATGATCCCCTCCGTGCGCGCCAGGAGCTGGAACGCCGCCAATACCTCGTCGTCCCCCGCGTGCTCGTAACGGGCCCGACCGATGTCGGCCAGGTACGCGTGCTCCGGGCCGATGCCAGGGTAGTCGAGGCCGGCAGAGATCGACTCGGCTTCGAGGATCTGGCCGGCCTCGTCCTGGAGGAGAAGCGAGGCCATGCCATGGAGGACTCCGGGGATCCCGTTGCCGACGGCCGAGCCACCGGCCGCCTCCACCCCGACCAGCTCGGCGTCGGTGTCGGCGAACCCGGCGAAGGTCCCGGCCGCGTTGGAACCGCCACCGACGCACGCGACGACGATGTCGGGGTCCTTGCCGTCGAGCAGCACCCGGCACTGCTCCCGGGCTTCGTCACCGACGACCCGCTGGAGCTCCCGGACCATCCACGGGTACGGGTGGGGTCCCATCACCGATCCCAGGCAATAGTGCGTGTCTGCCACCGTCGCCACCCAGTCGCGCAGCGCCTCGTTCACGGCGTCCTTGAGCGTGCGGCTCCCTGATCCGACCGGACGCACCTCGGCGCCGAGCAGCTCCATCCGGAAGACGTTGAGCGCTTGGCGCTCCACGTCGACCTCGCCCATGTAGACAGTGCACGTCATGCCGAACAGGGCGGCCGCTGTCGCGCTGGCCACGCCGTGCTGGCCGGCTCCTGTCTCCGCCACCAGGCGCTGCTTTCCCATGCGCCGGGCCAGCAGCGCCTGGCCCACCACGTTGTTGAGCTTGTGCGAGCCGGTGTGGGTCAGGTCCTCGCGCTTGAGCAGCAGCCGAACGCCGATCTGCGCTGACAGGCGCGCACACTCGGTGACCGGCGTAGGCCGTCCGCCATAGGAATGCAGGATGCCGTCGAGCTCGGCATGGAAGCTGGGATCCGACCAGGCCAGCCGAAACGCACTCTCGAGCTCGACGCACGCCGGCACCAGGGACTCGGGGACGTAGCGACCCCCGAAACGCCCGAAGCGCCCGCCGACACCCGGCTCGCCCATCACCCCAGCCCGAGCATCGGCGTTGGAGGTGCGAGTGGACACGTCTGGACCCACCCCCAAGGTCGGCGGAGTTCGCCGCGTGTCGCTCATCGTCCGACCTCCCAGTCGAATGGTCCGTCCTCCGCTCCGTCGTCGGCGCCGACAGCCGCGCCCTGGACGCGGCTGCCCGCAGCCCAGCGCGCCACGCCCGCTGCCGGCCCGCCGGAAACGCCCGCCACATCACCACCACCCGCGCCGCCCGAGGCACGCCGCACCTCGGCGATGAACGCCTGGACGAGCCGCGGGTCCTTCGTGCCCGGCGACGACTCGACCCCCGAGGCGACATCCACCCCCCGCGGACCGAGATGTGCGATGGCATCTGCCACGTTGCCCGCATGGAGCCCGCCGGCGACGATCAGCCTGCTCGGATCCACCACGCCCTCGGCCAGCCGCCAGTCGAACACCTTGCCCGAGCCCGGCGAGGCAGCGTCCACCAGCACGAGCTCGGCCCCGTAGTCGCCGGCCGCGGCGATGCCGGGATGGCCAGCCGGGAATGCCTTGATGACCAGTCCCACCCTCGACGCCACCCACTGCGACTCGACCGCGGTCTCCGAGCCGTGCAGCTGCACCGCGTGCAGACCGACCCGGTTGGCGATCTCCACCACCCGCTCGGGAGCCTCGTCCCGGAACACGCCCACCGTCAAGATCTCCGCAGGCACTCGCTCGACGATCTGCTGGACGGCTCGGGGTGCCATCTGGCGGGGCGACGGTGCGAAGATGAACCCGATCGCGTCCGCCCCCAACGCGACGGCCAGCAGGGCATCGCTCTCGCTCGTGATCCCGCAGATCTTGACCAGCACCGGCCGGGTCGCGCTGGTCACGGCTGCGAGCCGCCCGAAGCCGAAGCCGGCCGACGCCCACCGCCTGCCGCCCGAACGGCCGCGAGCGCAGCCACCGCTGCCCTGCGATCCGGCGCCCGGACCAGCGACTCCCCCACCAGCACCGCGTCGTACCCGGCACCGGCGACCCGCGCCGCGTCGGCAGGACTGCCGATGCCCGACTCGGCTACGGCCATCACGCCGTTCGGGATCTCCGCAGCCAGGCGGACCGCCCGCTCTGGATCCACGGCGAACGTCGCCAGGTCCCGCTGGTTGACACCGATCAGGGTGGCGCCGACATCGAGTGCCCGGTCGAGCTCCGCACGGTCGTGCACCTCGACCAGCGCGTCGAGCCCGATCCGCAGCGCCAGCGCCAGCAGGTCGACCAGCTCCTGCGGCGCCAGCGCGGCGACGATCAGCAGGACCGCGTCGGCACCCATCAACCGGGCATCGGCGATGTCCGCCGCGCACACCGTGAAGTCCTTTCGCAGCACCGGCACGCCGACCGCACGCCGCGCTCGTGCCAGGTCCTGCGGGCAGCCCCCGAAGTACGCCGTGTCCGTCAGCACAGACAGGCAGCACGCGCCGCCAACCTCGTAATCGCCAGCAGCGACCGCCGGGTCCAGCCCCACGTCCAGGTCGCCTTTGGAGGGCGACCGCCGCTTCACCTCGGCGATGACCGCCAGCTGGCGATCAGCCGATCTGGTGGCCAGCGCGTGCGCGAATCCCCGCGCCGGCGGCATCGCGTCGGCTGCCGTCAGCAACTCGTCGAGATCGCGTCTGTCGCCCGCCGCCGCGGCCCGGTGTGCGGCGATGATCCCGTCCAGGTACGTGCCGGCCACCAGGGCAGCCTACCGGCCGCCGGGGAGCCGCCCACCCGCCCGAGCACCGATCAGGCGG
>JAKAYQ010000232.1 GCA_021826725.1 Actinomycetes bacterium | reverse complement strand
ATGGTGGAGCGGGTGACTGCCCGGAGTCGCTGGTGCGAACCGACATCGGGTGGCTCCCGGGTGGTGGTGTGCGGGGTGGTGGTGTGCGGGGTGGTGGTGTGCGGGGTGGTGGTGTGCGGGGTGGTGGTGTGCGGGGTGGTGGTGTGCGGGGTGGTCTGCTGCTGCTTCGGGTTAGGCTCCCTCTCCCGTGCTCGCAGTCTGGATCGTCATCGCCGTTGTTGCCGTGGTCGCCGCAGCCGCCGCTGTCGCGTGGCGCGTCCGTCGACGCGGCCCGTCGGTGGTCGAGGCGGCCGGGCCCGAGGTGCTCGAGGCGCCTGCACCGCACGTGCCGTCAGACGCCCCGCCGCGGCGGGGACCGTCGTCCTCGGGCACCGCCCCACCAGTGGCGGGGCCGCAGACTGCCCCGCCGGGCACGACTGTTCCGCCAAGCACGACTGTTCCGCCGGAGGCGCAGCCTGGTGCGCAAACGCGCCGGACTCCGGAGACCGGACCGCAGACACCGCCTGAAGCCGTCACCGGAGATCCCGAAGCGCTCGACGAGGCACAGTCGGGCGTCGCCGACGTGCTTCCGGAGCTGGCTGAGCCGCCACGCCTGCGCGACCGGATGGGGCGGACTCGGGACCGCTTGTCGGGGTACCTGCGGGGGATCAGGAGCCGCGGTGCCATCGGCGAGGAAGACTGGGAGTCGATCGAGGCGGCCTTGCTCGGTGCCGACGTGGGCGTGGCCACCACCACCGCGCTCCTGCAGGACCTCCGGCAGCGGGTGCGGGATGGCGACCTGCGTGACGGGGACGCGCTCATGAGCGCACTGCGCCAGGATCTCTGTGATTCGCTCACGTCGGCCGGTGGCGCGCAATTGCAGTTCGTGCCTGGTGCAACCAACGTCTGGCTGTTCGTTGGCGTGAACGGTGTGGGCAAGACGACCACGATCGGCAAGGTGGCGCGTCGCCAGGTCGAGGATGGTCGCTCCGTGCTGCTGGCTGCAGGTGACACCTTCCGCGCCGCCGCCGCCGAACAACTGGGGATGTGGGCGGCTCGCGCCGAGGTCGACGTCGTCAGGGGTACCGAGGGCGGCGACCCGAGCGCAGTGGTGTTCGATGCCGTGCAGCGGGCGGCGGCGCGCGGCAACGACCTGGTCCTTGCGGACACCGCTGGTCGCCTGCACACCAAGGTGAACCTGGTGGAAGAGCTGAAGAAGATCCGGAGAGTGGCGGACCGGCCGCCGGGAACGGTCACCGAGGTGCTGCTCGTCCTCGACGCAACGACCGGGCAGAACGGTCTCATCCAGGCGCAGCAGTTCCTGCAGGCAGTCGGTGTGACCGGCGTTGTGCTGACAAAGCTGGACGGTACGGCGAAGGGCGGCATCGTGGTCGCCATCCAGCGAGAGTTGGGGCTGCCGGTGAAGCTCGTCGGCATCGGCGAGGGCGCCGACGATCTGGTGCCGTTCGACGCCGAGCAGTTCGTGGACGCGCTCTTCGAGGATTCTCCGGTAGCTGGGTGATCTGGTAGCTGGGTGATCTGGAATCCTGTCGAGGGTGCCTCGGTTCGAGCCGGAACCCTGGGGTGGGTCGCGCTCCGGTAGCGTGGCCGTCGTATGTTCGAATCACTTTCAGAACGGCTCGAGGGCATCTTCGGGCGCTTGCGCGGGCGGGGCCGGCTCTCTGACGCCGACCTTGACGAGGCTTTGGCCGAGATCCGCTCGGCCCTGCTCGAAGCAGACGTCAACCTGGCTGTGGTGCGGTCGTTCGTCGACGGCATCCGCGCTGCTCTGGTGGGGGAGGAGCTGTCCCGAAGCCTGAGCCCGGGTCAGCAGGTCATCAAGGCGGTCAACCAGCAGCTGATCCGAGTGCTCGGAGGTGAGCCGCTTCGGATCGTCCACGCGTCGGCGCCGCCGACTGTCGTGCTGCTGGCCGGCCTGCAGGGATCCGGCAAGACGACCACGTCGGCCAAGCTGGCGCGGTGGTTTCGCCAGCAGGGGCGCCAGCCCCTGCTCGTCGGCGCCGACCTGCAGCGCCCCGCTGCCGTGGAGCAGCTGCGGGTGCTGGGCCGCCAAGCTGAAGTTCCGGTGTTCAGCGAGTCGACCGATCCGGTGGCGGTGGCGGGTGCAGCTCGGGGCGAGGCGCAGCGGCTTGGCCGGGACGTCGTGATCGTCGACACGGCAGGGCGCCTGACGATCGACGCTGCGCTCATGGACGAGGTCCGCCGGGTCTCGGAGGTCGTCCGCCCGGATTACACGTTCCTGGTCATCGATGCCATGACGGGCCAGGACGCGGTGGCCACGGCCGAGGCGTTCCACACCACGCTGGACCTCGACGGCGTCATCCTCACCAAGCTCGACGGTGATGCCCGCGGGGGTGCTGCCCTCAGCGTCAAGGGCGTTGTCGGCCGACCCATCGCCTTCGCCTCCACCGGTGAGCGGCTCGCCGATTTCGACCAGTTCCACCCAGACCGGATGGCGAACCGGATCCTCGGCATGGGCGACATGCTCAGCCTCATTGAGCAGGCCGAGCGCGAGTTCGACCGTGACGTTGCCACCCAGGGTGCTTCGCGCCTGCTCGAGGGTCGCTTTACGCTTCAGGACTTTCTTGCCCAACTCCAGCAGGTGAAGAAGCTCGGGTCCATCGGTGGCCTGCTGTCGTTGCTGCCCGGGGTGCCCAAGGAGCTGAAGCAGGCCAACGCCGTCGTGGACGATCGCGACGTCGCCCGGGTGGAGGCGATCATTCGATCGATGACCCCGGCCGAGCGTGATGAGCCGTCGATCGTGGACGGGGCGCGGCGCCTGCGCATCGCTCGTGGGAGCGGCACCAGCACCCAGGATGTGAACCAGCTCCTTCGCCAATTCCGCGATGCCCAGCAGCTCATGCGGTCGCCCGGGATGCTGGCCGGGATGCTCGGGGGCGGCGGCGGCGCACGCGGCGCTCGCGCCGCGCGGGCACTGGCGGGCATGACCGGCGAGCTCGAAGGTGCCGGAGCGGCCGGGGGTTTCGACCTCGGCGAGCTGGGTGCCGGTATGGGGTCTTCGGGTGGGGTCCCGGCCGCCCGAGGCTCGGTGAAGGCCGGTAAAGGGAAGAAGAAGAAGGGTGGTCGGGTGACTCCGAAGGGTGGTCACTGACCCATCTGCCTTGCCGACCGGTACCGCTGGTGACGGCTCCCCAAGGTGGTGGCGTAGCCTGGTAGCCGCCTGGACGGTGCGCCCGTTGCGGTCGCCGGGGCATACCGGTTGGCGAAACCCGCCGGGACAAGGAAGAATGGCAGGTCCGTGCCCGCTCCGCGTGGGCACGCTGGGAAGGATGGGACGTCGATCGTGGCCGTGAAGCTCCGCCTGATGCGGATGGGCAAGAAGAAGCAGCCGACCTACCGAGTGGTGGCTGCAGATAGCCGTTCCCCGCGCGACGGGCGGTTCATCGAGGTCGTGGGTCTGTATGCGCCTCGTGGGCGGTCGGCGGCCGACCCGGCTGCGATCGTGGAGATCGACGACGCCAAGGTGATCCGCTGGCTGTCGCACGGAGCCAAGCCGACGGACCGGGTGGAGCGGCTGCTCCAGCAATCCGGGACGATGGAGCGGTTCCGCACCGGGGCGCCTGCGGTGCCGAACATCGAGCCCGATGCGGAAGCGGCGAGCGGTCTGGGCTCGGTGATCGAACCCGCCACGGCCGAGGCGCCGGCTGTGGCTGAGGCGCCGCCTGTGTCTGAGGCGCCGGCTGTGGCTGAGGCGCCGGCTGTGGCCGAGGCGGGCGTTGCGATCGAGGAGCCTGCTCCAACCGACGTGCCGGATGTGGCCGCCGCACCTGCGGCTGAGGAACCCCAGCCGTGACCGACACGGCGGAGCCGGGCAACGAGCTCGACCCCGAGGACGACGACGTCGACGACGGCAACGTTCTCGACGACGAGGTCGATGATGGTGACGATCTCGACGACGAGGAAGCGAACCGTGGCGGCGATGGCAACCGCGTCCACGGAGGGACAGCGCGCGCCACGCTCGAGTACATCGCCCGGTCGCTGGCCGACACTCCCGATGCGGTCGTCATCGACGGCGAGGAGCGCGGCCGTTCCGTCCGCTACCGGGTTCACGTCGCCCCGGGTGACATGGGCCGGCTGATCGGCCGCCGGGGACGGGTGGCGCAGGCCATCCGGACGCTCGTTCGCGTTGGCGGCGCCCGAGACGGGGTGGAGACAAACGTCGACTTCGTCGACGACTGAACCCGCAGGCGACGCCGAGGGTCTCCTCCAGGTCGGTCGCATCCTGCGTGCACACGGTCTGCAAGGTGCCGTGGTGATCGAGCTTTCGAGCAATCGCCCCGAGCGCACGGAAGCCGGCGCTCGCATGGTCGCCGAACGGGTGGACCTGGCTGGAGCGGCAGCCGGAGGTGGCGGGGCCTGGAACCAGCGGGAGCTGGTGGTCGAATCCGCTCGCCCGTTGCCGTCGGCCCCAGCCCGGCCGGGGACTCGCTGGCTGGTCCGGTTCGCCGGGCTGCACTCACGCGAGGCCGCCGATGCGTTGCGTGGAGCGATGTTGCTTGGCGAGCCGATCCCCGATGACGAGGTGCTTTGGGTGCACGAGCTGGTCGGCAGCACCGTCGTCGACGAGGATGGCGTGGAGCTCGGTGTCGTGACCGGTCTGCTCGCGAACCCGGCCAGCGACCTGCTGGAACTGGCCGACGGCAGTCTGGTGCCCCTGGTGTTCGTGCGTGGCCGGTCCCCTGGCCGGGTGGTGGTGGACGTGCCCCCCGGGCTGATCGGCTGACCGCAGTGGTGGTTGCTCCGCCCAGCGCGCACTTGGCCGGCGTGTCGGCGAGGCCAACGTGTCGGTGACACCCGGTGTGTCGATCTGGCCTGGCATGTCGATCTGGCCCGATG
>JAKAYQ010000231.1 GCA_021826725.1 Actinomycetes bacterium | reverse complement strand
GGCCCAGGACCGGAGGCGCCGGAAGCCGGCCCTGCAGCGCACGGCGTGGACGGTGCCGGTCCCCCGGGCGAGCGGCGTGGACGTCCACGGTCCGCTGCCACGCCCAGATGCGGCTTCTTGTGGGGTCACGTCGTGTCGTTGGTCGACCGCATGGATGACGCTCGGGTGGGGACCGTGGACCGAGGGTGTCGCCGCTGACCGGAGGGTACGAGGTCGCTGCCGATCCTTCTCGCGCTACGGTCGACGGTGGACCGCGCGCACCCGCTGTCCGAGGAAGGCGATGAGGGACGAGATGCACGAGCAGGCAGCGGACACCGGACACCGCGATGGCGACGTGGTCGAAGTCGTCATCGAGATCCCGGCAGGGAGCCGGAACAAGTACGAGTACGACCACGAGCGGCACCTGATCCGGCTCGATCGGCGCCTGCTGTCTGCGACCGTGTACCCGGCCGACTACGGCTTCGTGGTCGACACGCTGAGCGAGGACGGAGACCCGCTGGACGCCCTCGTGCTGCTCGAGGACCCGACCTTCCCTGGCTGCGTCGTGTCGGCCCGACCGCTGGGCATCTTCTGGATGCGCGACGAAAAGGGACGCGATGCGAAGATCATCGCCGTGCTGGCGCACGATCCCCGGTGGGACGGCGTCGTCGACATCGCCCAGCTCCCTGCCTCCCTCCTGAACGAGATCGAGCACTTCTTCAGCGTGTACAAGGACCTCGAGCCGGGCAAGCTCACCGAGGTCGGAGGATTCGAGGGTCGCGAGGCCGCATGGCGTGAGATCGGCTCGTCCGTGGAACGCCTGGCGACGTCGACTGGTGGCGATGCGCCGGGAGGATCCACTCCCGGGCACTGATCCGGCGACCGGTTCGTCCCGGGCTCGTCCGTGGCTCGCCTGGCGACGTCGACTGGTGGCGATGCGCCGGGAGGATCCACTCCCGGGCACTGATCCGGCGACCGGCCCGTCCCGGGCTCGTCCGTGGCTCGGTACCGGCTCTGCCTGAGGTTCGGATCTGCCGCTCCCCGCGGCTCAAGTCGTCACCGGGCGATGCCGATGCAGAAGCGTAACGCCGTCATGGGGAGGTGCGCAGGTGGGACCGGTCGTCGCGACCCTCCTCGATGAGATGGGGTTCGGGTGTGCTCGGACCGCCGATGATCTCTGGTCCGCTCCAGGCCAGCCATTCCCCGGCCTGGCTGGTCATGGGACGCTCGGTCTGGCCGGCACGACGCTCCCGGCGAAACCCGGGGACCTCCGGGCTGTTGCTGGCGCCTCGGTTGCCTCCGGTCCAGCCTCCGCGGACGAGCCCGGATCTGTTTCCTCGGATGGGTCCGGCCCAGCTTCACCTGAAGGCGCCGGTCTCGTGACCGGTGTGGATGACCTCCTGATCCTGGTGCCGTCCGGTCCACGGCCGCCTGCTGCCCTCCACGAGGATAGAGGTCAGGTGGGCGCTCCCAGCCTGCTGGTCGCCGGCCACGACGACCCTGCGTCCGCATCCGGACCCGCGGCCGGGCAGCCTGGCGCGTCCGCCCGTCGGAGCCGGTTCGCCCGCTCGGGCCGACGGGGCCATGCAGAACAGCCGGTCCCAGCGGGTTCAGCGGGCTCGGCGAGCCTGTCGGGTTCAGCGGGATCCTCGGGCTTGACGGATGAGGCGGGCCTATCGGATGCGGTGGGCCTGTCCGACAGACCCGAGCGCTCGGAGGGTGGTGAGGGTGGCGACCCGGAGGACCTGGTCCTCGCGACCTCCCGGGGGGCTCGAAGCCCGCTGCGGCGAGTGTTCCGGCGAACCGAATTGCGGCTGCGGGCACTGCGCGCCGGCACGTCGGCACCGACGTCACCGGGACGCGCGGCACACGTGTCTCCGCGCGCCCTGCGCACCGCCGCCCTGGTGGTGGCAGCGACCGCGGTTGCTGGGGTGGCGCTGGACGTGGGCCTGAGCGGCGGCGGCAACCTATCGCCTACGGCAGCAGTGGGCCACGTCCGTCGCCAGGTCGGCATGCGCCCTGGCAGTGCAGGAACGTCCAGCTCCTCGACCGCTGCCGTGCCGAAGAGCAGCCTTCCGAACGGGGCCATCATCCGTCCTGGCGCTCCAGGACCGACGGGGTCGTCAGGGGGATCGGGGTCGTCAGTGGGCTCGTCGCTGCTCGGCACGTCACCGTCCGCAACGACGGGTCTTGGAACCGGCGCCTCGGCGTCTGGAAGGTCGTCGACGACGCCGAGCACGGGGCTGACGCCTGCGGTGGCCGCTGGGGTGCTCGCGTCGCTGTGGTCTCGTCGGGCGGCCGCCCTTTCGTCCCGGAACGCAGGCCAGCTCAGTGGGTTCGAGGACGGAGTGGCGTTGCAGAGCGACGAGGCAGCCCTGGCCGGAGCGGCAGATCCCTGGTCGCCGTCCTCTGCCGGTGCCCAGATCGTCGTGACCTCGGCGAGCAGCTACCCACTCGAGTTCCTGGCGGCGATGCCCGGGACCGCACCGGCAGGTGGGCCGGAGGTCGTCCTTGCCGGGGCCTGGCAATCCTCGCCGTCCGCCTCGTGGCTCCTGGCACTGCTGGTCACCGTGCCGCAGAGCCAGCTGTCGAGCAGCCTGGGTGCTCCGGGGGCCTATGCCGTCGGGCCGGGTACCCTGGTCGCGCTGGCGTCCGCCTGGCAGATCTGGTCATCGGCGGGCGCTGCTCCCGGCGGTACGGCCTCGAACGGCGGTCCCACCTTCGTCGCCGGTGAAGCCTACGGCGCGGTGGGCCAGCAGGTGGTCGAGCAGGTCCAGCTCGCCTCCCTCAGCGGCCTTCGGGAACGGGTCACGTTCACCGCTGCCGAGTCTCCGGGGTCGGTCTTCGCCGAGCCGGGCTCCGGGCGCCTCGTGTGCGGTGCCGTCGAGGAGCAGGCGACGTTCACGTCGACGTCGGGAGCGGCGATCGTCCAACCGGCCGACCGCAGTACCTGGGGATCGGCTCTCAGTCCGGGCGGCTACCAGAGCATCACCCGAAATTCCGTCGTGCCGGTGTGCATGGTTGCCGGTAGCAACGGGGTGGTCGTGCTCGGCGGCGCAGCCACCACATACGCGACGTCCGCGACGGGCTGAACCGGCCTGGAGGCTGCATCCGGCACGGGATCTGGCGTGCGGGCCGCCCGCGTGGTTGGCGGTGCCAGGCTCGGCGTGCGGGCCGCCCCGGCTGCGAGCAACCCGCCGGAAGCACGTCCAGGGCTCCGCATGCCGGAACCCGTCGTGGGGAGCACGTGCGGGTGCACCACCCCTGTGGAGTTGCCGGCTGGCTTTGGGCGGTAGGCGAAATAGAGCACGAGCGCCCCGGCGAAGATGGCCACGAGGACGAGTGTCGACATCCGAACCCGTAGCCGCCTCACAGGTCGGTCTCGCCTTTGCTGGCCGGTCCGGCGGGGGCGCCGCCCGGACCAGTGCTCGCCGCCGGCGGGGGTGTGGTGGCCGGCGGGGGTGTGGTGGCCGGCGGAGGTGTGGCGCCGGGGTCGGGGTCGAACCCGCCAGGTTCGGCGTCGAGTCCGGCGGGCACGGACAGCCCGATGTCGCGAAAGGCGACGGCGATGCGCGACCGCAGGGCCCGGCTCACCTCGAACTGGCGTCCCGGGAGGGTGCGGGCGACCAGGCGGATCTCGAGCTGGTCGACAGTCAGGCTCTCTACGCCCATCACGGTCGGTGGGTCGAGGAGCAGCGGCCGGAGGTGCGGGTCGCGGAACACGTCGTCGCCTGCGTCGCGCAGCAGCGAGCTCACCTGGGTGACGTCGACGGAGTGGGGGACGGGAACGTCGACGACGGCGCGGGCCCAGTCGCGAGACAGGTTGGTGACCTGCACGATCTGCCCGTTGGGGACGATCACCACCTCGCCGTTGACCGTGCGGAGCCGGGTGATGCGCAGCGTGACGTCCTCGACAGTGCCGGTCACCCCCGTGGTGGCCCCGAGTGTCGAGAACCGGATGACATCTCCGAAGCCGTACTGCCGTTCGGCGATCAGGAGGAAGCCGGCCAGAACGTCCTGGACGACGCGCTGGGCGCCGAAGCCGACGGCGACGCCAGCCACCGTCGCGGGCGCCACCAGGCTGGTGAGGGGGATGTTCAGCCGCTGGATCACCAGCAGGGCCGCAACCCCGGTGATGAGGACGACGAGCGACCACCGCACGACGTTGGTCACGGCGCGGCGGTGCTTTGCGGCCTCGGACCGGCTGAGCTGGTCGGTCCTGGCGTCGTGGGCCTCGATGCGCCGGGCGACGAGCGCGCAGGACGCGGCGGTCAGCCTCGCCATCAGGATCGCCCCGGTGACGATCAGGACGATCTCGAGCCCGCTCGACCGAGCCCAGTGGCTGACGTCGGTCAGCGGAGCAGAAGCGATCACAGCGGACATTGTCCCTGATCGCCGTCAGCGAAGTTGCCGCGGCCGGCCGGCGAGCGGTTCCAAGAAGTGCGTAGCCACCGCGATACGAGCGTCCACCACGACGGGCCCGTCGGTTGTGGCGACGACAGGGTTGAGGTCGGCGGTGACGACCTCCGGAAGGTCATCGGCCAGCCGGCCGAGCCGCAGGACCAGGTCGACGAGCCCGTCGACGTCGACGGCGGGCGACCCGCGGTACCCGGTCAGCAGGGGCGAGGTGCGGCGTTCCAGCACCAGGGCGCGGGCGTCTGCCTCGGTGAGCGGCATCAGCCGGGCGGCGCTGTCGTCCAGGAGCTCCACACTGGTGCCGCCACCGCCGAAGACCACCAGCGCGCCGAACACCGGGTCCCGCACGACGCCGGCGATCGTCTCGACGCCGGCCGGAGCTGTCGGCTGCACCAGCGCGCCGGTCATGGCGGTTCCGAGGTGGCGTTCGAGCTCCCGATAGGCGGTGGACACCGCCTGGGCCCCGTGGAGCCCCAGCACGACGG
>JAKAYQ010000230.1 GCA_021826725.1 Actinomycetes bacterium | reverse complement strand
AACGCCACGCCGTGGTCGCTGCGGGCCACCACGTCCGCCGGGGTCGTGCCGGCCACGATGGCGCAGAACAGACAGTCGGTCACGTCGGTCACGAGACCGACCCTACCGCCACCGGCGCCGGCCCGGAGCCGGGCTGGCGACGGACCCGTGCCCCCGCGGCCTGATCCGGCTGGAGACCGGCGTGGAGCACCGGCAGCTGGAGACCGGCGTGGAGCACCGGCAGGAGGCTGAGGTGGAGCCTCAGTCCCCGAGCACCGCGTCACGTGCCGGCGCGCCCTTGAGCTCAGGGTACAGGTGCTCCAGGCTGCCGGGCTCGATGCGACACGTCTCGATGAACCGGTCCACGTCGTCGTGCTTCAGTCGGATGACCCGCCCGAACCGGTACGCCGGGAGGGATCCCTCGTCGATGAAGCGGTAGAGGGACCGGAGGGTGATGCCGAGGTGCTCGGCCGCCTCTTTGGTGCTCATCCAGTCGATCCGCTCGTTCATCGTCCCCGGCCGCTCCCCGGCGTGGCCAACCTCCGGACCTCGGTCCACCAGCGGTGGTACCACGAGCCATCCTACCGGGTGCAGTTCGCCACCTTGGCCCACCCCAGTGCACCGCGGGCGTGTCGCACGAGATCAGGATCGTCGCCGGGGACGTCGCGCCGCCCCGGGGACGGCGGTCAGGCGTTGACCCGCAGACCCAGCTCGTCCAGGCGCCTGCTCATCGCGTCGGGCGTCACGCCGAACAAGCAGGCGATCGCGCGCAGGTCCTCCGCCCGGATGGTGATCATCCGGCCGTTGAAGTCCTGCCGCTGGACCTGGATCATGCTCAGGAACCGTCGAAGCAGATCACGCTCGGGGCCGCTGACCGAGTTGAGCTTGGTCAGGTCGATCGTGACCTTCTCCTGGCCGTCCCACGGCCGCAAGGCCCGCCGTGCGCGCGCCTGGGCCGCGCTGCTGCCCTCGTGCTCGGGCTCGCCAGGACCACCCCAGCGGTTGGCATCCTCGTCCTGCGGGAGCAGCTGGTCGACCGGCACGTCGTACAGGCGCGCCAGGCGCTGCAAGCGCGGGACCGAGATGGCACGCTCGCCCCGCTCGTAGGCACCGAGGACGGACGCCTTGAACTCCTGCTCCGACATGGCCTCGACTGCCTGAAGCGACAACCGCATCTGCTTCCGAACCGCTCTGAGCCGGGAGCCGACGGCGCGAGCATAGGCGGCTCGTGCGGACTCCTCCTGCTCCTCGTCCTCCGGCAGCACCGTCTGGTTCACCATGACCATGGCTTCCTCATGCTCTCTCTCAACGCGCGCGAGCGCTCTCGCCGTGAGGTGCCTCCCCCGAGGTCCGACGACGTGTCGATCCCGAGCAAGTTCCGCACCCTTGCCTGTAGTCTCGCTCACTCAGCGTGGTGACCGCAAGCATTTGTCCTGTTCGCCGCCCAGCAGCCTCGATCTCAGGCTCACAAGAGGTTACGACATGGCGGACCCTGAGTCACCCCACGCGTCGGAACGGACCCTTGCAGCGGCAACGACCGGGTCAGGTCAGGCTGGAGCGCACCAGGCCGCTGCGCAACGCGCACAGGACGGTGCCCATGGCGACCGCGGCGGTCTCCGCCCGCAACACGGTGGGCCCCAGCCCCGCCAGCACCACGCCCGGACCGGATCGCTCCTCGTCGGTCCACCCGCCTTCGGGACCGACGGCGACCACCGGCCGGTCGAGGCCCGGGTGATCGCCGTCGCGCTCGGCCAGCGCCAGCGGGCCCGGAGCGACCGCTGCCGCCAGGTCGGGCAGGTTCACGATCCCCTCGACCGAAGGCAACCACGCCCGGCGGCTCTGCGCCGCTGCTGCGATGGCGACCCGGCGGAGCCGCTCGAGGGCGCGCGCAGCCTGGACCGGATCCCGGTCCCACCGGACGACCGAGCGCTGCGAGCGCAGGACGACGATCCGGTCCACCCCCAGCTCCGTCAACTTCTGCACCACCCATTCGGGCCGGTCGCCCTTGACCGGCACGAAGGCCACCGTCACCGGCGGGTCAAGGCGCCGGCAGTGGACGACATCGCCGTCGGGCACGATCGCCGGCACGGAACCGAGCGCGAACCGGCACGACCGCCACGCCCCGCGCCCATCGGCGGCCACGACGGTCTCGCCCGGCGCCGCTCGCAGCACCCGGGACAGATGGTGGGCGTCGTCCGGGTCGAGGACCGGATCCTCGAGGTTGGCGACGAACACCTGGGCCACGGCTGCCACCTCCGCCGGCCACGGTCCGTTCCCGGTGGTGGACCCCGACCGCCCGTCGCCGCCCACCTCAGCCGAACGCTGAACGGAGGCGGGCCACGATGCCCTCGGTCGCGGCGCCGACGGCCTCGCCTCGGGCCCCGGCGAACTGGCGCAGCAGGTCCTGCTGTGCCCGGTCGAGCCCGGTGGGAGTGTCGACGACCAGGTTCACCAGCAGGTCGCCGCGCCCGCGGCCACGCACATGGGCCACACCCCGGCCCCGCAGCCGGACCACCGTCCCCGTCTGGGTGCCGGGTGCCACCGTGATCTGCTCCTCGCCGTCGAGCGTGTCGAAGCTGACCACCGCACCGAGCGCAGCCTGCGTCATCGTCACGTGGAGCTCGGCGTGCAGGTCGTCGCCCCGACGAGCGAACCGGTCGTCACCCGCAACGGCCAGGTGGACGTACAGGTCGCCGGCGGGTCCGCCGCGAGGACCTGCAGGCCCCCGCCCGCTCAACCGCAGGGTCGCCCCGTGGTCGACACCGGCCGGCACGTCGACCGGCAGCTCCACCGACTCCGTTCGCCGACCCTCGCCGGAGCAGTCCGTGCACGGGCTCGGCACCGCCTCACCCAGGCCCTGGCACCGCTGGCACGGCACGGCTGTCACCACCTGGCCCAGGATCGACTGGCGCAGCCGGCGCAGCTCGCCGCTGCCACCGCAGTCCGGGCAGCGGATGGGGGACGTGCCGGGTCGGGCCCCCGAGCCCGAGCACGTGGTGCAGAGAACGTGCTCCTGCACGGTCAGGTCCCGATGCGTCCCGAACACCGCTTCGCGAAACGTCAGCTCCACGACCACCTCGGCGTCCGCGCCGCGAACCGGGCCGCCTCGCCCGCGGCCGGCTCCGCGACCCGTGCCACCGGCCATGCCGAAGAAGGCGTCGAACAGGTCGCCGAGCCCACCGCCGCCGAAGGGATCGGCGCCGGGTCCCTGAGCGCCCGCCCCGTCGGGCCCGAAGCGGTCGTAGCGGGCACGGCGCTCCGGGTCGCGCAGCACTTCGTAGGCCACGACAACCTGCTTGAACCTCGCCTCCGCCTCGGCATCACCACCGGTGGAGTCCGGGTGCAGCTGCCTGGCCAGCCGGCGGTACGCCCGCTTGATCTCGTCGTCGGTCGCGTCCGGCCGGACACCCAGCAGGTCGTAGTACTCGCTGGAGACCGCCATCGTCACCGCTCCCCTTCCCGGCGGAGCCCGCCGTCACCTGCTCGGACAGGGCCGCCCGTACCGCGCGACAGGCGGTCGCTCAGCTGCTCGCCCACCACCCGCACGGCGGCCAGCGCACGCGAGTAGTTCATGCGGGTGGGTCCGAGCACCCCGATGGTGCCGGCAGGCTCCCCGTCCACGGTGAGCGGCGACACGACCAGCGCGCACGACGCCAGCGGCTCAAAGCCGTGCTCGACCCCGATGGCCACCGTCAGACCGCAGTCCAGCACCTCCTCGATCAGCTCCACCACGACCAGCTGCTGCTCCAGGATGGCCAGCACCGACCGCACGGTGTCCACGGCGTCGAACGCGGAGGCCACCCTCGACGAGCCCCCCACAAAGACATGGTCTGCATCGGGCGCCTGGCCGAGCTCCGCCACCACGGCGGCGCCGATCCGCACGAGCGCGTCGACGGACTCGTCACCTGTCGGCAGCAGGCTTGCTCCCCGGTCACCGAGCACGTGGCCGACCAGACCGGCCGTCAGGTGCGCCGACGCCCCCGCCAGTGCAGTCTCGGACGCTTCCTCGGCGACCTCCACCGTCCGCTTGTCGACGGCACCGTCGCTCAACACCACCAGGACCAGCACCACCGTCGGAGCCAGCCCGACCAGCTGGACGGACCGGATCGACGAGGATTCGTGCCCCGGCCCGACCACGACGGTCGCGTAGTCGGTCAAATTGGTGAGCAGTCCGCTGGTGCGGGCCAGGAGCTCCTCGACCTCGCCGTGGACCTGGGCGAAGAACTGGCGGACCTCCTGGCGCTCCGCCTCCCCCAGGGTGCCTGGGCTCGCCATGTGGTCGACGAAGAACCGGTAGCCCTTGTCCGTGGGGATGCGGCCGGCACTCGTGTGCGGCTGGACCAAGAATCCCTCGCGCTCGAGGGACGCCATCTCGCTGCGGACCGTCGCCGAGGACACATCGATGCCGGGGGCTCCCGTCACGTGGGCGGAGCCGACAGGTTGGGCCGTCTCGATGTACTCGGCGACGACCGCGTTCAAGATGGCCGCCTTGCGGCCGCCGAGGTCGGGCTGCTCACGGAGCGACTGCGGGTCGGGTCTGTCGGAGGGTGGCGGCGTCGGCATCTCGTCGGTGGGCACTCATCGACGGCGCACGGGGGCGTTCCCGGCAGCTGTCGGCGAGTCCTGGCAGTCGAGTCTACCGAGTGCTACCGGCCGTCGGTGGCTGGGTGACCTCGGCCCCCACCGGCGCACCATCTCGCCCGCCCGGTGCACCCGAGTCCCACGAGGTCACACCGGCGTGCGATGTCGAGCCCCCCAGGTCCCGGAGCACCTCGGCCGCGGCTCGGGCCCCGGCCGACAGGGCCCCGTCCATCGAGCCGTACCACTCCGTGGCCGTCTCGGCCGAGGCCCAGTGCACGCTTCCCACCGGCCGGCGCAACGCGTCCGCGTGGCCGGTGAGGACACCGGGG
>JAKAYQ010000229.1 GCA_021826725.1 Actinomycetes bacterium | reverse complement strand
TCACTCGCTCTCGGCGACATCCCTGCACCCGCATGCGCGCCTGACGCCGATCCGGTGCCTGACGATGGCGTGACGCTGGCCATGGGCTCATGGTGCACCGACGGCGTTCGCTCTCCCCAGGGTCGAACGTCCCGATCGGCGCCAGGTCGAAGCACAGATGCTCCCCGGAGACCCGATCACCGCCCCCGGGCCCAACCCCATCAGCCGCCCACGCCCCCCGAGCCCAACCCCATCAGCCGCCCACGCCCCCGGGCCCAACCCCATGAGCTGCTCTCACCAGGGACCTTCGACTCTGGATGCGCGTCCCGCGTGGTCCCACGATGGGCACATGTGGAGCGATGAACATGGATCCGAAGTGCTCGTGCTGGCGGAGTGCCGGCGACTCCTTGCGCTGGGGGCCAAGCACGGGCTGCACGGCCATCTCGGGATCTCCGGCCAGGGCGCGCCGGTCGTCCTGCCGGTCGACTACGGAATGGACGGGCCCGACATCGTCGTGCAGATCGGCGAGGGGTTGTTCCAATCGATCGCCGAGCACGGCTTGGTGGCGTTCCTGGTCGACGGAGTGGAGAACGGCAGGGTGTGGAGCGTGCTGGTGCGGGGATACTCGTCACTGATGGACCACCTCGCACTCGGAGCGGACTCCCCCCACCCCCGAGTCCTCGCTCCGGGGAACCGCTTGGTGAAGATCCGCAGCGACGTGGTGACCGGCCGACGATTCACTCCGGTGATGGCGGCCGCCGACCAGGCCCCGGCGTGACAGCGGCCGAACCGGGGTCACGAGCCGGCAACCTGGACGCCCTCGGAAAACCGACACCACCATCCGAGGCACCACCATCAGACGGGCCGGCACCTGTTGACGTCCTGCTGTCCGACGGGTCCACCGCCCATGTCCGGCGCGCCGTGACAGCCGACCGCACCGCCATCGCCACCTTCCACGAACAGCTGTCCTCCAAGACGTCCACCCTCCGGTACTTCCGGGCCCATCCCCGGCTGGACGAGCGCGACCTCGACCGTGTCACCAGCGCGGACCCGTCGAACCCCGCGCTGGTCGCCGAACGCGACGGCCGAGTCATCGCTCTGGCCGAGTACCACCGCGCGGTCGGAGCGGACGACGCCGAGGTCGCCTTCGTGGTGGACGACGCGTTCCAGGGACGCGGCCTCGGCACCCTCCTGCTCGAGCACCTGGCCAGCCTCGGCCGCCACCACGGCGTCCGGCGCTTCGTGGCCGACACGCTGGCCACCAACCTGCCCATGCTGGCGGTCTTGCGCCACGTCGGGTTCGCCGCGGTGCGGCACACCGAGGACGGCGTCACTCGCGTGGTGCTCGACATCGCACCGTCGGCCGAAGCGGTGGCGGCCGCCGATCGCCGCGACACCCTGGCCGTGGTCCATGCCATGCAGCGAGTGCTCCGCCCCCGGTCCATCGCCGTGATCGGCGCATCTCGTCGGGCAGGTGCGATCGGGCACGAGCTGGTCCGCAACCTGGTGGCCGGTGGGTTCCAGGGCCCGGTCTTCCCGGTGAACCCGAAGGCATCCTCGGTAGCCAGCCTGCCGTGCTGGCCGTCGGTCACCGAGGTGCCGGGCGACGTCGACCTCGCCGTCATCGCCGTCCCAGCCCCGCTCGTCCCCGACACGGTCCGGTCGTGCGGCGCCAAGGGCGTCGGAGCTCTGGTGGTGGTCTCGTCGGGATTTGCCGAGACCGGGCCGTCGGGAGCGAGCGCGCAGCAGGAGCTGACTGCACTGGCCCACGAGATGGGCATGCGGCTCATCGGGCCCAACTGCTTCGGCGTGGTCGACACGGATCCCGACGTGTCCATGAACGCCACCTTCGCCCCCGATCCCCCCCTGCGGGGCAGCGTGGGGTTCGCGTCGCAGTCGGGCGGTCTCGGGATCGCCATCCTGGCCGAGTCCCGCGCCCGCAGGCTGGGTCTGTCGAGCTTCGTCTCCATGGGCAACAAGGCCGACGTCAGCGGCAACGACCTGCTCACATGGTGGGAGCAGGACCCCGCCACCACGGTCGTCCTGCTCTACCTCGAGTCGTTCGGCAACCCCCGGCGCTTCGCCCGCCTGGCCCAGCGCATCGGGCGCACCAAGCCGATCGTGGCAGTGAAAGGCGGCCGGACTCGGGCGGGAGCTGCGGCAGCAGCGTCGCACACCGCTGCCCTGGCCAGCTCGGAACAGGCCGTGGCCGCCTTGTTCCACCAGAGCGGCGTGGTCCGGGTCGACACCGTCGAAGAGCTGTTCGACGTGAGCGAGCTGCTGGTCCACCAGCCATTGCCGGCAGGATGCCGCTTGGGGATCGTGACCAACGCCGGTGGACCTGGGGTACTGGCCGCGGACGCCTGCGCCGGGCACGGCCTGGACGTGCCAACCCTGCACGCCGACACCCAGGCGACCCTGCGCGACATCCAGCCGGATGCCGGCAGTGTCCACAACCCGATCGACCTCGGCTCTTCGGCACCACCGGAGTCCTACCGCCGCGCCGTGGAGCTCGTGCTCGGCGGGGGCGAGGTCGACGCCGTGCTGGTGGTGTTCACACCGCCGCTCGTCACCCGGGCCGAGGACGTGGCCCACGCCGTCGTCGCAGCCGCCGGGAACGCCCGCACGGCCGGCTCCTCGGTTCCGCTGATCGCCACGTTCCTCGGCACCGGGAGCGGCCGCGACGCGCTGCGAGCGGCGGAACCGCCGATCCCGTGCTTCACCTACCCCGAGACAGCCGTCCGAGCCTTGGCGCATGCCGTCGACTATGCGCGTTGGCGTTCCGCCCCGCTCCCTGTCACCGAGCCCCTGACCGGCGTCGACGCCAACGAAGGCCGCCGCAGGCTTGCCGGCGCTGCGGCGCGTGCGGGCCACCAGCCGGAGTGCGTGGACCAGCCCGCTCCCTCATCCGGAACCCGCCCGACCCCGACCACCAGCCCACCTGGGACCCACCAAACCCCGACCCCGACAACTGGCGTCGGGACGGCTGGCACCTGGCTGACCGGCGCTCGCGCCATGGCCGTGCTCGACGCCTTCGGCGTGGCCACCCAGCCCACGGAGGACGTCACCAGCGGCACTGCGGCCGCCGAGGCAGCCACCCGCATCGGGTTCCCCGTGGCGCTGAAAGCACTGGGCCCCACCGTGGTGCACAAGAGCGACGTCGGCGGTGTCCACCTCCACCTTCAGGACGCCACCGCGGTGCGCCAGGCCTACGAGGCCATGTCCCGCTCGGTCGGCCCGGCCTTGACCGGTGCATCGGTGCAGTCGATGGCCGAGAACGGGGTGGAGATGATCGCAGGCTTCGTCCAGGATCCGCAGTTCGGCCCGGTCGTGCTCGTCGGGATGGGTGGTACCACGGTGGAGCTGCTCGGCGACCACCGGGTCGGCCTTGCACCGCTCGGCCGGGAGGACGCGCGCGAGCTCGTGCTCGGTCTGCGCGGCTCCCCGCTGCTCACCGGGTTCCGTGGCTCCGCCCCCCTCGACGTGGAAGCCCTCGTCGACATCGTCGTCCGCATGGGCCGCCTGGCCGAGGACTTGCCCGAGGTCGTCGAAGCCGACTGCAACCCCGTCCTCGTCACCACCAGCGGAGCCGTCGTCGTCGACGCCCGGCTCCGGCTGACCGAGCATCCTTTAGCCCCCGACGACGATCGCCGGCGGTTGCCGTGAACCACGCCAGCGTCACCGCGGTCACCGCCAGGCGCGCTCCGGCAAGCCGACGAACGGTGGTTGCCGAGCCACCAGCCCTGCGCTCGGCGCAGGGTGAGGACCGTGAACAAGGAGGTCCGGGCGTGGAACCACCGCTGGTACGCGACATCATGGTGACCTCCGTGGTCGCGCTGCGACCCGACGACACCATCCGCCGGGCCGTTCGGGTCCTGTTGGACCACGATCTCGGTGGCGTCCCCGTGGTCGACGACAGCGGTCACCTCCTCGGCCTGCTGGCCGACGACGACCTGCTGGTACGCGAGGGGAGCGTGCACGTGCCCAGTGTGCTGTCGCTGTTCCTCGAGCGCAGCACCTCGTTCCCCCCGCCCTCGGTGCGCCTGTTCGACATGGAGCTGCGCAAGGCGTTCGGCGTGACTGTGGGCGAGGTCATGGACGGCGATCCAGCCACCTGCAACGAGGACGAGACCGTCGAGACGGTGGCCACCCGCATGCACGACGGCCGCCACCGGCGTCTGCCGGTCGTGCGCGACGGCAAGCTCGTGGGCATCGTGGCCCGCCGCGACCTGCTCCGCCTCCTCGAACGGCATCTTGGCAACGGCCAGGCCTCGTGATCGTGACCTTTTCCCGTCCACCACCGCCGCAGGGAGACGACCCGGAGGGCACCGGCACCGCCATGGACCTGGCAGTGCAGGCACGCCACGACCCACCCGGCCGACCTGACGGCCACGACCGCCACGATCCACCCGGCCGGCACGACATGCACGGCGCCGAGGCGATGCCCGCAGGTACAGGCGAGCGGCTCCCCTTCGACGCCGCCTGGTGCCTCGTCGTCTGCCCCACCGACAGGCCCGACGACGATGCCGGTGTGAGCGAGAGCCTGCTGGCCCTGGCCGACGGCGCGGTAGGCACGCGAGGGGTGCTCGAGGAGGATGCCGGTGCCGGCGCCGTCGTCGCCGCCGGACTGTACGAGCCGGCCGACATCGTGGGCGAGCGACTGGTGTCCATGCCGTCGTGGTGCCGGCTGCCCCTTTCCGACGGCCTGTCGCCCGGGCGACGGGTCCTCGACCTGCGCGACGGCGTGCTGACCCGCGCCACCAAGCACGGAACCGCGTCGCTTCGCACCGCTCGCTTTGCCTGCATCACCCGGCCCGGGACCGGCGTGCTCGCTGCGGAGCTCGACGCGGTGCTTGTCGACACCCGCGGCCCGTCGCCGCGGCCCATCGCCGGCACGGGGACCGGCGGGGGCG
>JAKAYQ010000026.1 GCA_021826725.1 Actinomycetes bacterium | reverse complement strand
GAGGGGTGGGCGACAGCAGGGGCTGGCGACATCCGGGGATGGCGACACCCGATCCTGAGGACAATCGGAAATGGCGCCGGACAGGCCCGAGATGGACGCCGGTTGGCCGGTCGGCCGGTCGGCCGGCGTCGCTGGTCGACGACCTCACCAGGGGCGGCTCGATCGCTTGGAGCAAAGTGGCCGTTCGGCACTGCCTGGTCGTGGACGGTGCTGGGTGCCGGGTGCTGGGTAATAGTGTGGGCCGGCCGACCCGGTGGGCCGGTGGTGTTCACCGGGTGGTGGGCGCCTCGTTCTGAGATCGAGGTCGGCGAGGAACGAGCCCGACCCGGAGGGGAACCGTATGGGTCCGGTGATCATGGTGCCCACCGCCGTTGCTCGGCGGATCGCAGCGGAAACACACCTCGTCGAGGTCGACCAGGTCCTGCCCGATGCGGTGGATGGGTTCGACGTGCAGGTGGGGAGCCCGCCCGGCGACATCATGCTGCTCACGGAGACGCCAGCGAACGGGTACGAGGAGCTGGTTGCGCTCATCGCCGATCATATGAGCAGCGCTCAGGAGCCCATGGCCCTGATCGTCACCGACAAGAGCGGCGATCCCCATGCGCTGGGTACCACCGAGGTGAGCAGTCAGGTCGTCCGGGAGCACCTGAAGCTCGCGTACTACGGAGCGCCGAGCGATCGTCGGCCGCTGTTCCCGGGTGAGGGTGGCTGACCCCAGTCGGAGAGTTGCAGTCGCATTGCGGGTGCCCACCGTCGCCGTGCGTGGCGCACAGGCCCACCGTCGCCACGCATGCCGCAGAGGTCCCGTGGAGCAACCCCCGGTCTCGACGAGCCGAACCGGATGTGGTGATGGCGGTCGACGGGTGGTGGTGCTGGAGCAAACGACCCGCGGCTCGCTCGTCGGTCACGGAGCCGGTTGGTGGATCCCAGTGTGGTGCGGACGCGCCTAACCTGGCGGCAGCGTGACCCAACAGGACCAGGTCGTCCCCGAGCTCGTCGAGGACCCGCAGCAGCTGGCCTTGGTGTGCGAAGCGGTGGCGGCCGAAGACCGCTACGGGATCGACACCGAGTTCCATCTGGAGCGGACCTACTACCCGCGCCTGGCGCTCGTCCAGGTCGCGTGGTCCGACCGGGTTGCCCTTCTCGACCCGCTGTCCGTCGACATCGCACCGCTGGCCGATGTGCTCCGAGGACCCGGTACCGCCATCGTGCACGCAGCCGACCAGGACCTGGTCGTGTTGGAAGCCGCATGCGGCGCCGTACCGGCACATCTCTTCGACACGCAGGTGGCCGCCGGCTTCTTGGGCATGTCCACCCCGTCGCTCAGTCGGCTCACCGAACGCGTGCTCCGGGTGACGCTGGCGAAGTCCGACCGCCTGACCGACTGGATGGCCCGCCCGCTCACCGCCAAGCAGCTCGCCTATGCCGCTGGCGACGTCCTGCACCTACTCGACCTGCACACGGCCATGGTGGAGCGCCTGCAGGCGCTGGGCCGGCTCGAATGGGCGATCGACGAGTGCGCACAGGCGCTTGCCACGCCCCGGCGTCCGGTCGAGCCCGACGAAGCATGGTGGCGCATCCGCGACCACCGGCAGCTGCGCGGTACGGCTCGCGGGGTGGCGCAGGAGGTGGCCGCGTGGCGCGAGCGGCGGGCCGCCGAGCTCGACCTTCCCCGGCGATCGGTGCTGTCCGACCTGGCGCTCATCGCCATCGTCCACCGGGCCCCGACCAGCCGAGCCGATCTGCAGGCGGTGCGGGGTGTCGAGGGCCGGCATCTTGGCAACGGCGCTGCCGGTGCCATTCTGGATGCCGTCGCCCGTGGTCTCGTCCTGGGCGCCGACCAGCTGCACCTTCCTCCCGAGGCGCGCGAGGAGCGGGCTGAGCCGGCCATCGTGGCGGTCGCGTCGGGTCTCGTCCGCCAGATCGCCGATGAGGAGCGCTTCGACACCAGCTTGCTTGCCACCCGGGCCGACCTGTCCGACCTCCTCGCCGGTGTGCCAGGGCGGCTCGACCACGGCTGGCGGCGCGAGCTGGTCGGCGATCCGGTGCGGCGGTTGCTCTCCGGTGACGTCGCGTTGGCGGTCGACGGGCAGCGGGGCCTGGTTCTGGAGCAGCGTTCCCGAATCCCGGCCGACGGCTGACCGGCACGGTGCCATCCCGGTGCGGCCGGCCGCACCTGCCAGTCGACGGTGCGACAGGTGCGGCTGGCGGCCCACCGCAGGCCGTCATCGGCGAGCAGCCTGCGTGCCTGGCTGGCCAGTCGGCGGTGCCACTGGTGTGGCTGGTGTCGCCTGGCGGCATGGGCGTTCCGCTGCCGGGTCGCGCCGCGTGCACCAGGGCATATGCACGCTGGTTGCGCGCAGAGTGCTCAACTTCCTGCGTGGAGTGGTCGAAGTCGTGGAGGTGCGGTACTCCGACGTGGCGCCACCTCAGGAACGCGTGCAGGCGGTGCTCGTCGACGGCATGATCGGCCAATCGGTGACGCTGCCGATCGTCGTCACCGTCACCGCCCTGAACGTCGGGCGTGAGCCGTGGAGCACCCCATGGGGCCTGGCGGCACTGGGCCTCGTGGGCGCGTCGGTTATCTACCTGGCCGCCCTGCTCACGGTGCAGCGCCACCGGGGTGTCCTCACGCCCCCGCCGCCCGCGACGTCGTTGGTGGTCTTGCTTGCCAGCTTGGTGTCGCTCACCTGCCTCAACATCGCGGTACGGGCTCCGCTCGGCTACTACATGCCGGTCCTGCTCGTGGGTGTCCTGTTCACCTGCGAGTTCTGCGACCTGTCGATGCGACTGGCCGCCCTGGGCATTGCCGTCGGATTGGTCACGGTGGCTGCCTGGGTCGACGGGGACCGGGGCCTGCCGCTCGCCACCGTGGTCGTCATGTACGCCTGGATCGGTGGCATCGTCGTCGTCCTGATGGGGCGGCTCGTGGATCTCCTGCAGGGGATCGCGTCCCGAGGAAAGCGTCTGCAGGACCTGGCGGATGCCATGGCTGGAGCGGAGTCGGTGACCCGGGGCCTCGAGGTCGGCCTGCCGCTCGTCGGGGGAGTACTGCCGTGCGATCTGGTGGTGGTGGCGGGCCGCTTCCCGAGCGGTCGGATCGTCGGTACGGCGGTCTGGCCGCCCTCCAGCGACGGCGAGGAGCTGCTGGCACGACCCGAGCTGGTCCGGGCCATCGAGACCGATGCTCCGGTGCTCACCGCCGCATACTGCGCTCTTCCTGTCGGCTTCGGCGATGGTGCAGAGCTGGCGATGATCGCACGGTTGCAGCGGCGCAAGGGCGACACCGACCTGCGCATGTTGGAGTCGGCGCGGGCGCTCGCCTCGGCCATGCTGAAGATGACCAGCCGGATCGCCTTCGTCTCCCTGCTTCGGCGGGAGGGTCGCATCGACCCCCTCACGGGCTTGGGGAACCGCCGTGCACTGCTGGAGCGCCTGCAAGACGAGATGGTCCGGTCCCCGGGCGGGTCCGTGCCCCTCGGGCTCGCCATGATCGATCTGGACGAATTCAAGAAATTCAACGACAGCTACGGCCACGTTGCCGGGGACGAGCTGTTGAGCACCATGGCCGCCATCCTCGCTGCCAACGTCCGCGACCACGACATGGTGGCGCGATATGGCGGGGAGGAGTTCTGCATCGTGCTGCCGAGGACCGACGTGGCAGGCGCATACACCCTGATGGATCGGATCCGCTGCGTGGTGAACGCTGATCCTGCCGCGACCGGCGTGACGCTGTCGATCGGTGTGACCCAGTGGAGCGGCCTGGAAAGTGCTGTCGGGCTGATCGAGCGGGCCGACCGTGCCCTGTACGAGGCGAAGCAGCGGGGGCGTGACCAGGTGATCGCCGCCGAAGTGGTCGCTCCGGTGTGGACGCATCCCGGTGGGAGCGCAGTCCGAGCGGTCTGACCATCGGGCAGGGGCGGCTCGCGATCTGGCTGGGTGGTCGCCGGGGGAGCATCCGGCACACAACGTGGGCGGGGGAGCCGGGACCCAAACCGGCATCCGCAGGTGGCGACGTGCCATACGGCCCTGGTCGCGAACCCATCGACGCGGTCAGATGGCGCGAGGTGCACGCCGACCATTTGCTCGAGAGCGCTGTTGGTCCCCTGGCTGGGCCTCCCGGCCCGATGAGTGGCGCCTTGCTGGCCCCGGGTACGGCGGGTTCGGCGGGTACCGCGCAGCCGGCGAGTGCCACCGAGGTCGCCCCGGATGGCCCGACCATTCGCCGTCCCGAAACGCTGGTCTCGGGGCCTGGGGCCGGGGTCCGAGCGGTGGCTGCTGGCATGACCGACCGGTACCGCGCAGTGGTGATCGCGCTCGAAGCGGTGCTGGGTGGCGCTGTGCCCGGCGGAGCGGGACCGTCTGGGCTCGCCGTCTCCGCTATCGATCTCGTACGCCGCCTCCGTGCTGAAGGCATGGGCACGGCGGTCGTCGCAGACGCCCAGGACGCCGCGGCGGCGCTTGCCGCAGCATCCGCTGTCGACCAGTTCGACGGGCATGCCGGTGCTCGGGGCGAAGCTGCACCGGTGGCTCCGGTGTCCGGGATCTTCGACGTCGGGGTCGACGGTGCCGGCGTCGTCGGGGCGGGACGGGGAGCCATCGAGCTGCCCGCGGCACCCGACCCGTCCCGTCGTCTGCAGGCGGCTCGACGGCTGGGCGCCCATCCAGGAACCTGCGTGGCGATCGAGGTCACGCCGGCCGGTGTGACGGCCGCAAAGCGGGCAGGTTTTGGGCTCGTCGTGGGAGCTCGTGGTCCGGATGCGGGATCGGGTACGGATGCGCGATCGGGTACGGAGGCGAGCCTGCGCACGGAAGCGCGAACGGGACTCGGAGGGGCCCTGCGACGAGCGGGGGCGGACGTGGTCGTCGCCGACCTTGCGGATCTCCCGTGGGACCTCTTCGTCGCACACGACCCGTGGGTCCTGGCCTTCCGCGGCCTTGACCCCGAGACCGAAGGCCAGCGCGAGGCTCTACTTGCGCTCGGTAATGGTGTGATGGCCACCAGAGGTGCCATGTGCCATGAGCGGGCGGACGGCATCCACTACCCCGGCACGTACATCGCCAGCGTCTACGACCGCCTGACGTCACGGATCGACGGACACGACCGGCAGGACGAGTCTGTCGTCAACGTGCCGAATTGGCTTGCCCTCACCATCCGGTGTGGTGAGGGAACGTGGTTGGCGCTGGATCGCTGGTCGATCACCGGTCATCGGGTTGCGCTGGACCTGGGCAGTGCTGTGCTGACCCGGACGGCCACCGTCACCGACCGCGCCGGCCGGCGAACCCGCTGGACGGAGCGGCGGCTCGTGTCCATGGCTGAGCCGCACCTCGCGGCAGTGGAGGTTCGTCTGGTCCCCGAGAATTGGTCTGGGCGGCTCCATATCCGTTCAACGGTCGACGGCGGTGTCGCCAATGCCAACGTCGCCACCCACAGGGCGCTGGCCGCACAGCACCTCCGCGTGGTGTCCACGGGCACTCATGGTGGGCCGAGAAGTCCGGTGGCTTGCCTGGTGGCTGAGACCGTGCAGTCGAAGATCCGGGTGGCCGTCGCGATCCGGACGGAGGTGCGGAGCTCGGACGGCGCGCGTGACGGGTCGACGCATCCGGTAGCCGGAATGGGCCTGGCCGGCCACGAGCTGGGCATCGACGTGAGCGAAGGAGAGGAAGTCGTTGTCGGTAAGACCGCTGCGCTGGTGACGTCGCACGACCGGGCAGTGTCGGAACCGGGACTGGCAGCCCGTAGGGCCGTCGTCGCGGCGCCGGGCTTCGACGTGCTGTTGGATGCCCACACCCGGGAGTGGAGGGACTTGTGGCGCCGCTATGACATCCACATCCACGGTGCCCCCGGTGCCGAAGGTGGCGACGGTGCCTCTGGTGCCGAAGGTGGCGACGGTGCCTCTGGTGCCGAAGGCGGCGACGGTGCCTCTGGTGCCAAAGACGGCGACAACTTCTCTGCCGGCAACGGGGTGGCTCGAAGTGCCGTTGTCGACGAAGGCCACGACGACGGCTCCGGACAGCTCGCCGCTGACGACGGGCTCGACGGTGGTGATCGCCTGGCGATCCGGGTGCACATCCTGCACCTGTTGCAGTCCATCTCTCCGCACACGACCATGCTCGATGCCGGGGTGCCGGCACGCGGCCTGCACGGCGAGGGCTATCGCGGACATGTCTTTTGGGACGAGCTCTTCGTGCTCCCGCTGATCGATCTGCGCGCCCCTGAGCTGGCCCGCAACCTCCTGCTGTACCGCTGGCGCCGCCTGCCCGAGGCGCGTCGACGAGCTGCCGCCATAGGCGGGCGTGGGGCGCTGTTCCCGTGGCAGAGCGGAAGCGACGGCAGCGAGGAGGCCGAAGCAACCGTGTTCAACCCACTGTCGGGTACCTGGATGCCGGACCACTCGCGCCTGCAGTACCACGTCGACCTGGCCGTCGCAGTCAATGTCTGGCGACACTGGCAGGTGACCGGCGACCTTGGCTTCCTGAGTCGCCACGGTGCGGAGCTGCTTGTCGAGACGGCCAGGTTCTTCGCCAGCCGAGCCACGTACGACGCGGCGGCCGACCGGTATGACCTGCGTGGCCTGATGGGTCCCGACGAGTTCCACGATGGCTATCCCGACCGGCCAGGCGAGGGGATCGACAACAACGCGTATGTCAACGTGATGGCCTCATGGGCGCTGGTGCGTGCGCGCGAGGCGTACGACATCCTTGGCCCGCAACTCGGCAGGGACTTGTGGACACGCCTGCAGCTTGACGGAGCGGAGCTCGATCATTGGGACCGTGTCAGCCGCCGCCTGCGCGTACCGTTCCTCGCCAACGGCTTGCTCGAGCAGTTCGAAGGCTACGGCGAGCTGGAGCACCTGGACTGGGGCCACTACCGCTCCCGGTACGGCGACATCGGGCGCCTCGACCTTGTGCTCCAGGCCGAGGGGGACTCCACAAACCGCTTTCAGGTCTCCAAGCAGGCGGACGTGCTCATGCTCTTCTATCTGCTGAGCGCCGAGGAGCTCGCGGGCCTGTTCGACCGATTGGGCTACCCGTTCGACCCGGCTCGCATCCCCGACACCGTCGATCACTACCTGGCGCGCACCACCCATGGCTCATCGCTCAGCCGCGTCGTCCACGCGTGGGTCCTGGCCCGGACCGACAGGGCTCGCTCCTGGGCGTTGCTGCGTCAGGCGCTTGCCACGGATCTCACGAACGCCGGTCGGGGCACCACCAGCGAGGGGATCCATCTCGGCGCGGCGGCGGGCACGCTCGACATCCTGCAGCGCTGCTACACGGGAATGGACGCTCGGGGTGACGTGCTGTGGTTCAACCCGTTGCTGCCGGAAGAGCTGCGATCGCTGCGGTTCCTGCTCCGCTATCGGGACCAGCTCATCACCATCGATGTCGGCCACGAGCACCTGGCGCTGGTGGCCGAGCCAGGCCCGGCGGCGCCGGTCACCGTCGCCGTCCGTGACGAGCGGTACGTGCTCCCCGCCGGAACGACGGTACGGTTCCACCTGCCACCCGAGCGCCGTCGCCGCTCGGCTCGGGTGTTGGGGACGATACGCCCGCTCGGTCTGCGTTGAGGGTGCCGCCGCGCCTGCCGGGTGCTCGTGAGGGCTGACGAGCGACAGCAACGATCGATGCTGTCCATTGGCCCAGCAGGCCGGGGGTGGGTGCGACGCAGCGGCGACGGGGGCAGTGTGCGGGGAGAACCGGCGGAGGCGCAGTCGTGCGCTACACGCTGACGGTGACGCCGGCGAGCGAGCCGACGAAGTCGGGTCCGAGCGCTCGGGAAGGGGTGTAGGCGCCGGGTGGGACCGTGCCGATCCGTCGGGCGATCTCCACCACCGCGTCGGCGGTGAATGCGTAGCCGTTCGGAGTGGTGACGGTGCCGCTCGCCCTGCTGCCGTCCGCGCCAGTCACCTCGCCCCAGATCTGACTGACGCTGCGACGTCGGGCCGAGGCGGATGGCCCCGGCAACCTCCGGGCTACCGCCTGCAGGCTGCTGCGCACCACCGGTCGACCGAGGATGCCGCCGAGATGCTCGGAGACCGTGGTCAGCGCGGACGGGATCGTCGTGTACACGGTGATGTCCGGGATCGCGGTGGAGTGATAGGCGGTCGACACGTCACCCCACGACACCGCCGACACCCTGGCGGTCCCGTCGGCGAAGGCAGCCGTCCGGCTGCGCCGTTCGGGCGGCACTGCCACGATCGTTCCGCCGATCCGGCAGCGCGCTCGCTGTCCGAGCGCCTCGACCGCGGTGGTGACGGTGCCGGCGCTGAACCCGCCGTCCATCCGCACCGCCAGGTCGAGCCGCACCGGGTCGACCATGGAACGGGCCAGCATGGCTGCCAGGCAGTCGGACGGCACCACGTCGAAGCCGGCGCCGGGCAGCAGGACCACGCCGGCTGCTGCTGCCTCGCCGGTCCGGGCCAGGATCGCTTCGAAGACGTCGATCTCCCCGGTGATGTCGATGTAATTGGTCCCGGTTCGCAGGCACGCATCCACCATGGGTCGCGACGTCGTCGAGAACGGGCCGGCACAGTGAATTACCGTGCTCGCACCCTCGAGCACGCCCTCGATCTCGAAGATGTCTGCCACCCGGTGCTCGAGCCCGAGGCGCTGCGCCATCTCGGCCAGGGGCACGGCGTTCCGGCCGGCGAGGACAGGACGCATTCCGCGTGCCAGCGCTCGCTCGACCACCAGCTGCCCCGTGTAGCCATACGCACCGTAGACGATCACCGCGCTCGCCCAGTGCTCACAGTGCACGCTCGGCCCTCAGTCGCAGCGTGCCCAAAGGAGGTGGCGCGCCCGATGGAGGCAGCGCTGGGTTGCTGGTCGTGAGGCAAACCCGGTTGGTCCGGGGTGGGTGCGGCGCTCACAGCGCAAGCTCGGCCATCAGCCGCAGCGTGTCGGTGCCTCCGGCGACCAGCAGCGTGGTGGCCATCGACTCCTTCCATGCTTGGAGGTCGTCGCGGATCTTCTCCTTCGGTCCGATGAGCGCCACCTGCTCCACCAGCGCGGTGGGGATGGCGGCCGCCGCATCGGCCTTGCGGCCGTCGAGGTAGAGGTCTTGCACCTTGCGGGCCTCGGTTCCGAACCCCATTCGCACGAACACGTCGAAGTGGAAGTTGGCCTCGCGTGCGCCCATCCCCCCCATGTAGAGCGCCAGCATCGGCCGGTATGCATCCGCCGCCCGGTCGACGTCGTCGGCGACGATCACCGGGCAGAAGGCGATCACCTCGAAGTCCTCGGCGCTGCGGCGCGCGCCGGGCCGGGCGAACCCCTCGGCCAGGGCATCGGAGAATTCGCCCATGTGCTCGGGCGAGAAGAAGAGAGGCATCCACCCGTCCGCCATCTCGGCTGCCATCGCCACGTTCTTCGGTCCCTCGGCACCCAGGATGATCGGGATGTCGGATCGCAGCGGGTGCACGATCGACTTCAGTGGCTTGCCCAATCCGGTCCCGCCAGGGTACGGCAGCGGGTAGAACGGCCCGTCGTTGGTGACCGGCTCGTCTCGGGCCAGCACCTTGCGGATCACCGACAGGTACTCGCGGGTGCGGGCAAGCGGCTTGGGGAACGGCTGGCCGTACCAGCCTTCTACCACCTGGGGACCCGATACGCCCAGGCCCAGCACCAGCCGGCCGCCGGAAAGGTGGTCAAGGGTGATCGCGGCCATCGCCATGGCCGTCGGTGTGCGAGCCGACAGCTGGCACAATGCCGTCCCGAGGCGCATCCGCTCGGTCCGGGCGCCCCACCAGGCCAGCGGCGTGAGCGCGTCGGAGCCGTAGGCCTCTGCGGTCCACAGCGAGTCGAAGCCCAGGCGCTCCGCCTCCGCGACCTGGACGATGGCGTCGGGCGGGGGTCCCGAACCCCAGTACCCCAACTGCAAGCCAAGCTTCATGGTTCCCCCTGCTCGATCGGGGCCATCCTGCCCGCGGGCGGGCTGCGGGGCAAGTGGTCGTCGGGCTGCGGGGCGGGTGGTCGTCGGGCTGCGGGGCGGGTGGTCGTCGGGCTGCGGGGCCGCTCAGCTGCAGGCAGCGGCGGGCTGTGCGGGACTGCAACGGTCGCGTTGATGGAGTGGGTAGAGATGGCAACCGAGGTGACAATCGACCCGATCTTCTTCAGGACGCGGCCGCTGGTCGTGGCGAACGTCACGATCCCCGCGACAACCGGCCCGGGAGCTGGGACTCGAGGGGTGCTATCGGTCGTGGGAGGTCTTGGTGTCGACCACCGTCGCCGATCGACGCCGAACGCGTGCTCCCCGAGTGGGGACGGTCCGGTGCGGGCGCAGAAGTGGCAGCACCAGGCGCACCAGCATCCAGACCGGACCGTGTTGCCTCCGTGCGTACAGCGCTCCTGATCGCCAGCGGTGCTCGGCCGCCCGTCGTCGATCGTCCGGCGCGCCGGAGGAGCCACCGCCGAGATGCACCGCCGGCGGCGTCGCGGCAACCACGATCCCCGCGGCGGGGTCGGCTCGAGCCAATCGCTGGCTGAGGTCGATGTCCTCGAAATACAGGAAGTACGACTCGTCGAAGCCGCCCACGGCTGCCATCAGCGCGGTCGGAACGGAGATGACTGCCCCCGATACCCAGTGGTCAGTGAGCGGGTACCGCCCCGGCGTCGTCACCTGGGACCAGCGGTGCGCCGCCGCCCGATCCCCTACGGCGGCCAGGGCGAGCCGCCGGCGCCTGGTCCCGCGCGGCATCAAGCCGACCACTCCGGAGAAGGTCGACAGGACCCCCACCGGAGTCGGGTAGGGAACGACGACCCGCGCCGGTGTGCCCGACGGGTCGACGAGGGGAACGGTGACGATGTCGTGCTCGGCTCCCGCAGCCAGTGCCTGCCAGTGCGCGTGCTGCAGGGCGACGTCCGGGTTGCAGATGATCACCCGGTCGGTTGTGACCTGGCGAAGTGCCAGGTTGACCCCGGCGCCGAAACCCAAATTGGTGCCGGGGTGCACGTGACGCACCCGGGGATGGTTGCATCCCGTGTCGGGGAGCTGGTCGTCGTTGTGGACGACGACGACCGGCACGTCCTTTGGCACCCAGGCGAGATCCAGCGCGTCGACGCCGTAGGCGACCACCACCGCGGTCGCTGTCATGGGACCTCCCGAAGCGGCTGGACACCAGGCTGGCCGGCCGAGATCGGCGTGGTATCGCGCGCCTGCCAGATGAGCACGGCCAGAGCGACAGCCAGTACGGCCTCCGATGCCAGGTTGGCGATGGCTGCGCCATCGGTGCCGAAGGTCGGGATCAGGCCGAGGTTGAGCCCGACGTTGAGTGCCAGGCCGCCCCCCATCGCCCACGTGAACCGCCAACCGGTGGAGATCGCTGCGACGGGCGCAGCGGTTGCCGCCACCGCGCCCGGCAGTGCCGATGCCAGCAGCAGGACCAAGGTCGTCCGAACCGGCCCGAACGATGGCCCGAAGACGCCGACCAGCACCTGATGCGAGAAGACAGCCATGACGGCGCCGGAGGCAGTGGCGAGCCCGGCCGACAAGGCAAGGAGCGGTCGTGTGGCTCGCCAGCGCTCGCTCCTGCGGAGGCCGCCGGTCACGGAGATGCTGAGCGAGCCGAGGGCGGCGGGAGCCAGCAGCACGGCGTCGAGCACGCGGTCGGCAGCGGCATAGTGACCGGCAAGCACCGGCCCGTCCAACTGTCCCAGCAGCCAGGTGTCCACGCGGGCATAGAGGACGGCGGCCACCAGAGCCAGGGCAAGACCGATTGAACGGCCGATACGAATGTCGGCGAGGTCGGGCTCCGTGGCTGCGCGTCGCAGATGCCGGCGCGCCACCATGGAGATCGCGACGGCCGAGCAGACGTCGGCGAGCGCGTAGACGGCGACTGCCGCCAGCAGGCCACCACCGTTGAGCAGCCACAGGCTTCCGACGAGGAGCACTCCGGCGCGCGACACGACCTCGTTGGCGGCGTCGACGTGGGCGTGGCCGAGGGCAGTGAGGCCGGCGATCTCCGATCCGTAGACCGCCGTGCCGAGGATCGACGCGCTGAAGATGACCGGCGGCCAGAGGCTTCCGCCACCGGAGGACGCGTGGTAAAGGAGGAACAGCACGATCGAGGCGAGCACCCCGAGGGCGAGGCGCCTGCGGATGACCGACACGAGCAGCCGGGGATCGAGCACGCCGAGGCGGGCAGCCTCGCGTGCCAGCGCGGTCTGCAGGCCGAGGTCGGCCAGGATGCCCACCATGGTGCCGATGGCGAGGAGCAGTGCCAGCTGTCCGAACGCGCGGTTCGGGAGGCTCCGAGCGGCGACGATGAACCAGCCGGCGGACAGCACGGTAGCGGTGCCTCGGCCGGCGACGAGAGCGACGAACTGGGTGCCGAACCGCCTGCGGTCCATGGTTAGGGAGCCGGGTTCGGATGCAGC
Source organism: Actinomycetes bacterium (assembly GCA_021826725.1). GTDB lineage: Bacteria > Actinomycetota > Acidimicrobiia > Acidimicrobiales > UBA8190 > JAJZYI01. The sequence continues at coordinate 11,053 of JAKAYQ010000026.1, read as the reverse complement.
CTGCGGAGGTTGTTGGCCAGCGACGGTGCATTCCGTTTCACCAGGTCCTTGGTGGCCTGTGCGCCAACTCGGCCCGCGGTCGTGACGAGGAGGGAAGGGGGAAGGACTCCGGGCGAGGGTGCGGCACGCACGGCGGCGGTCAAGAGCGTGCGGTCCCGGTAGGCGTGGGCAAGGCGGAGCAGGAGCCGCCCCCGTTGTGCCGCCGACATCGTCCGGACGGGTGCCAGATGTTCAGCGGAGCCAAGGACCTGCAGGACCTGTTCGATACGGTGGTCGTAGGTGTGGCCGCCTGCCACGATCGCCCGCCCTTGTGGCGCCGGCATCGAACCTGTCGTGAGCTCGTGGAGCCGGTCTACGACGGTTTCGACGTCCGAAAAGTCGACCACGTAGAAGTCGCGGTCGCGGACGGCGATCTCGTCGGCGCCGTTGCCGACATCGGGCATGACGACCGCTGCGTCGCACGCCAGCCCCTCGAAGAACCGCATGTTCAGGTCCATCGCCACTGCCGGGTTGACCACGAGCCGGCTGTTCGCGTAGATCACCCCCATCTGCTCGGGGGTCTGCGGCCGGCGCCAGTCGTTGGTCTTGAGCCGGCGCTCGACGGCGCCCATCAGCGCGGCGCGGTTGGTGGACGGCCACGCGTTGCCCACGAATCCCACGTCGAATCGGCAGCCCCGCTCGATGGCGGTCAGCCATGCGGGGGAAGCCAGGGGGAGCCAGTGCGCCTGCGGGTGGACGGCAGCCACCGATGGCACCAGGTCCTTCTGGGCCACGAAGACGACATCGAACAGCATGGCCTGCAGCAGGGTGAGGTCCAGGTGTAGGTGGGCATCAATGAGGTAGCCGGCCGTCAGGCTCGTCGTGCGGTGAGCATCGGTGGGGAGCGAAGTGACCCCGGACTCGATCCACAGGTACCGGTCCGGGGAGCGGTCGCCGATCACGACGTGCTCCCGGTGGCCCGACGGCCAGGCCCGCCCAAGCCCCCGCCGCTCGGCGGCCTCGGCGAAGTGGCTGCCAGTCGTGCCCACGTGGTGGCCGTAGTGCACGACCAGGGGGATCCCCATCAGGAGTATGGTGCCACACCGTGAGCAGCCGGCTGCGACAGGACGCGGCGGCTTCGGTGCCGTGGCCACGCTGACCGTCGTGGTCGCCGCGCGCGACGAGGAGGCGATGCTGCCGGGCTGCCTCCGTCGGCTCAATTTTGCCGACGAGGTGATCGTGGCCGTGGACGACCGGACGGTCGACGGCTCTGCTGCCGTGGCGTCGGCGGCCGGAGCAACCGTGCTCCGCCAGCACTTCATGGACTTCGCACAGTTCAAGAACGCAGCCATCGAACGAGCCACCTCCGACTGGGTGTTCGTCGTGGACGCCGACGAGCGGGTCAGCCGCGCCCTGGCGGCAGAGATTGCTGTTCAGCTCGACGGGCCTGCCGACGGCATGCGAGTCCGGATGCACAACTACTTCCACGGCCAGCTGATGCGGTGGGGCGGTTGGCAGGAGCGTCCTCTGCGCCTCTGGCGGGTCGGGATGGCCCGCTACAGCGGGGAGATCCACGAGCGCCCGGTGTTCGCAGGTTCGGAGCCCCGGATCATCGATCTCGATTCTCCCCTGGTGCACCTGAGCCACCGGTCGGTGCCGGACAACCTGGCCAAGTCGATGCACTACGTCGAGGTCGACAGCCGGGCGAGACTGCGCAGGGGCGATCCGCCGGTGACCGTCCGCTCCATGCTCTGGCGCGTGGTGCGCGAGGTCGGCTTCCGTCTCATCTTGCGTCGGGGCTGGCGTGACGGGCCGGCAGGTGTGTACGAGGCGCTGTACTGGCCGCTGTCGCACCTGTCTGCCGACATGCGCCTGTGGGAGCTGCAGCAGGCGCCGTCGGTAGAGGAGCGCTACGGGACACTCGAAGACGGGACGTGGTGAGACCACTCGTCGTGTCACGCCCAGCGGCTTCGCTCATCGCGCCTGACCCACCTGCAGCGGTGTGCACGGTGTCACGCGTTGCGGGCCGCCACCGGTCCGGGGACGGGAGTTGACCAAACGGCCCGTGGTCGTCGTCGTCCATGCGGCGCGCCGGCCGGGTGGCACGGCGGTACGCGTGGCGCAATGGCGGGAGTTGCTCGAGCTGACCGGTTTCCAGGCCGTGGAGATCTCGTTGCTGGGCGACGGCGGCCTCGCTCCCCGGGGGCTGCGGAAGGTGCCGAGCATCCTGAGGGGAACCGTCGCCATCGAGACGGTGGTCTGGTCGTCGACTGCGCTGCGGCGACAGCTGGCAGCTCGCTCGCCGGCCGGCATGGTGTTCGTGACCCTGCGGGCCTTCGACCCCGCGGTGGTCCCCGCAGGCGTGGCTGTCGTCGTCGATCTCGTCGATCAGCTCAGCGCCAGCTACCGCCAGCGTCGAGCCATCGACCACCGGGCGCTTGTACGCGCCGGGTGGGGCGTGCTTGCTGCCGCCATGGCCAGGGTGGAGCGGCGCACCGTCGCCGGTCCCCTTCCGGTCGTCGTTGCCGGATATGGCGAAGCGGTCCGCCTCGGTGCTGCCTGGCTCCCGGTAACCGTTGGGTTGGGCGACCAGCGGGCCGCCGGCGGGTCACCAACCAAACCCGCAGCACGTCCCACGCCACCGGGGCCGGTGGCGTGGGACGTGCTCTTCACCGGGACCCTCGACTATCCGCCGAACGTCGCTGGTCTTCGGGCACTGGCCGAATCGATCTGGCCCGAGGTCCTCCGCCAGCGCCCTGGGACGACGCTGTGCGTCGCCGGTCGCCGGCCCGGGAGCGAGGTCCGCGCTCTGGTTCGGGGTCTCGGAGCGACCCTGCTCGACGGGTTCTCCTCGTTCGCCGAACTGGCGTCGCGCAGCACCGTCGCTGTCGCCCCGCTTCCTGTCGCCACCGGGATCCAGATCAAGGCGCTGCAAGCGGCGGCGCACGGCTTGCCCATGGTGCTGACGCCGGCGGTTGCCGACGGGCTCGATCCCGAGTTTCCCGCTGCCGTCGCTCCTTCGGGCCGAGCCTTTGCCGAGGAGGTCCTGCACTTGTTGCGTGAGCCCGTCGCTGCCACCGAACTTGGCGCACAGGGAAAGGAGCACGTGGAGCGGCTCTATGCCCCGCAGCGGTGGGTCGCCGTGGTTGGCTCCCTCCTTCGTCGGTCAGCCGGTTGAGCCGTTCGCCGAAGTTGAGCATGGCAGGGAGAACCGAGCCGCGCCGGCCAGAACGATGGCGGCCGCCAACCACCCGGGACCCTGCTGGGTGCGGGCGTAGCGGGTGGCCGAGGTGAGGCGAGCGGCCGACACCAGCCGCCGATCGCGCCAGGTCCGCGCCGAGCCGCCGACGAGGTGGATCCCGGGCGCAACCAGGTGGACGACGCCGACGGCCTCGGGGTGCGAGCGGGCGATCCGGCGGCAGAGGTCGAGATCCTCGAAGTAGAGGAAGTAGTTCGGGTCCAGACCGGTCTGCCGGAGCAGCCCGGTGTCCACGGACAGGACGGCGCCCGACAGCCAGCGTTCGTGCAGCGGGAAGCGAGCGCTGGTGCCCGATGCTCTGGCGGCCTCGACATCGGCCGGCGCCAAGCGGAGCGCGGTCTCCGCCACAGCCCGGCGCCGCGTGCCGCGGGGCGCGAGCCGCCCGGCCCTGAACGCGGTGAGGATCAACGACAGCGGTGTGGGGTAGCTGCTGCTCACGATGGTGGGCCGGCCGGACGGCTCCACCAGGGGCACGGTAGCCAGCTCCAGGGGCCCGCCGGCTCGTAACAGGTCCCAGTGCGCTGGCTGGAGCACGGTGTCGGGATTGCAGATGACGGAACGTGGCGTCGCTACTGCGTCGAGGGCGAGCATCACCGCGCGACCGAAGCCGACGTTGCCGTCCGCGTGCACATGCGTCACCTGCGCGTGCCGGCACGCCGTCGGGGAGAGTCGCCGGTCGTTGTGGACCACGACGACGCAGTCGTCGTCACGGATCCACGTCAGGTCCAAGGCGTCCACGCCATATGCCACGTAGATCGCCGTCGCCAGTGCCGGCGTCATCGAGTGGTGAGGGTAGCCCACCAGGGCGCACGCGCTGGCCAGAGCCAGCCGCCAGACCGCACGTTTCACGGCCGACTCCCGGCTGGCCGTACAGGTGGGGCAGGGGCGTGGGACCGGCGGGTCGGGCGGCCGTGCGCCGGAGCCGGGTCAGTGCGAGCTGGCGCGCTCCTGCTCGACGGCCCGAGCCCGCACCACGGCTGCGGCGATGCCGGTGCCGTCGAGACCGAGATCGGCCAGGATGCGGTCGGGTTTGCCCTGGGCCAGGTAGCGGCGCGGCACGCCGAGCAGGCGCACGGGCGGCACCGGCCCGGTGAGGTCATCGAGCTCGGCCATGGCTGCCACCAGGTGGCTGCCGGCCCCGCCCACGCGCAACCCGTCCTCGACCGTCACGACGAGTGCGTGGCGCGCCGCGTCGGCGAGCATGGCGGGGTCAGGTGGCGAGACGACCCGGACGTCCCACACCGTCGCGTCGATGCCCTGACCTGCGAGCTCCTCGGCGGCGTCCACGGCGGCCCGCACCAGCTTGCCGACAGCGAGCAGGCACACCGAGCCGTCGCCGCGGCGCACGGTGCGGGCCCGCATCTCGTGGCCGACGGCATCTGCTTGGGGGGCGGGCGTCTTCGGGAAGCGAATGGCCGACGGTCCGGGAAGCGACAGCGCCTGGTGGAGCATGACCGGAACCTCCTCGGCCGAGGACGGGGAGAACACGGTCATGCCCGGGATGCCGAGGGCCAGTGCCATGTCGAGGACACCGTGGTGGCTTGGACCGTCGTCGCCGGTGATGCCGGCCCGGTCCAGGACGAAGACCACTGGCAGCCGGTGCAATCCGACGTCCAGGTTGGCCTGGTCGAACGCCCGGCTGAAGAAGGTCGAGTAGACGGCGACCACAGGACGCAGCCCGGCCATGGCCATCCCGGCAGCGGCGGTGACCGCGTGCTGCTCGGCGATGCCGACGTCGAAGAACCGGTCGGGGTAGGCGCTTTGGAACGGGAGCAGCCCGGTGGGCCCTGGCATGGCTGCGGTGATGGCCACCAATTCGGGTCGCTGTGCTGCTTCGTCCAGGATGGCCCGGGTGAAGGCGTCGGTGTAGGACAGCGGTGCCACGCTGGCGATGCCCGAAGCGTTGGACACCTTCGGCTGCACCTTCAGGTCGTGGAGCCGTTGGACGTCGTCATCCTCGGCCGGTGCGTAGCCGCGGCCCTTGTGCGTGATCACGTGCACGAGGATGGGGCCGTCCCACTCTGCTGCGTGGGCGAGGGCCTGCTCCATGCTGGCGATGTCGTGGCCGTCGAAGGGGCCGGCGTAGCGGATGCCCAGCGCTTCGAAGAACTGATGGGGTGTGACCACTTCGCGCAAGGCGCTGGTCACGCCGTGGACGCCGGAGTAGGCCACCTCCCCGAGCCCGGGGATGCCTCGCAGCAGGTCCCGGACCCGCTCCCGGGCTTGCACGTACGACGGATTGAGACGCAGGTGCGCCAGGTGACCCGAGAGCTTGGACACCGTCGGCGCGTACGACCGGCCGTTGTCGTTCAGGACGACGATCACCCGGCTGCCGCTGTGGCCCAGGTTGTTCAGTGCTTCGAAGGCCATGCCGCCGGTGAGCGACCCGTCGCCGACGACCGCCACCACCCGCCGGTCCAGTTCGCCGCGCAGCCGCAGGGCGGCGGCGATGCCATGCGCATAGCTCAACGCGGTCGACGCGTGGCTGTTCTCGATCCAGTCGTGGGCCGACTCGGCGCGGCACGGGTAGCCCGACAGCCCACCGGCCTGGCGCAGGTCGGCGAAGCGATCCAGGCGACCGGTGACCAGCTTGTGGACGTACGCCTGGTGGCCGGTGTCCCATAGGACGACGTCGCGTGGTGAGTCGAACGCCCGATGGACGGCAAGGGTGAGCTCGACGGCGCCGAGGTTGGAACCGAGGTGCCCGCCGGTGGTGGTCACTGTTCGGACGATCACGTCCCGGATCTCTTCGGCCAGCGCGGCGAGCTGGTCTTCCGACAGCAGCCGCAGGTCAGCCGGTTGGTGGATGTCGTCGAGCAGCATGCTGGTCCTCGGTGTGCGAACGGTCGCCGGACGCCGGCTGGCGGCGCCCGCGGGCGCGGTCACCCACGCTTACGCTACCGCGACAGGCGCCCGAGGACGCCCGGACGGGCCCGGATCGGGAACGCCGGGCTGTGGCCATGGATGGAGGACCGTGCTGGTTCGCGCTCAGCGGGCCTTGGCCATGAACGTGTCGAGGTCGACCACCACTCGGGTCACCCGGCCCGCCCCGACAAGGCCGGACGCGTCGGTGACCGACACGGTGAAGGTGATCCGTCGGCCTTCCACTCGCTCCAAGACGGCTTCGGCCTGGACCTCGGACCCGACGCGGATGGGTGCCAGGTGGTCGAATTGCACCCGGCAGGCGACGGTGGTCGTGCCCTCGGGCAGCAGCGGATCCACGGCACAGCAGGCCGCCTCCTCGCACAGGGCGACCAGCCGTGGGGTGGCCAGGACCGGGACGACGCCGGTGTGCAGGGACGAGGCCGTGTCGGCGGCGGCGACGACGAGCACGGTCCGGCCGCTCACGCCCGGTTGGAGGTCCACGGTCGGTACGATACGAAATCACCGGTGGTGGGGCCAACACGGAGCCGGCGGCGCGGAGGCGACCCGGTCGGTGGTCGGGTCCCTACCCGGTGGCGTGAGCGAGCCGAGGAGGAGCCGCGTGGCAGCACAGCCGGACATGCTGGTCGACCCGAACTTGGCGCAGCGAGTGCTGGCCCGGGCCCTGCGGCGCGGGGGAGACTTCGCCGAGGTGTTCGCCGAGGACCGACGGGCCACGTCAGCCGTGCTCGACGACGGCCGGGTCGAGGAGCTTGCGTCGGGCCGCGACCGAGGTGCCGGGATCCGGGTGGTGGTCGGGGAGACGACCGGGTTCGCGCACACGGCGGACCTGTCCGAGGCCGGGCTCCTGGCCGCGGCGGAGGCGGCGGCCAGCGTGGCCCGCGACGGCGAGTCCCGCACCGTCGTTTTCGGCGACCCGAAGGGGGTGGCGGTGTCCGGTGCGCTGCGCCCAGGCGACGCGGTGCCCAAGGCCGACAAGATCGCGCTCCTGGGTCGGGCTGACGACGCGGCCCGGTCCGCCGGCTCGGCCGTCGCCCAGGTCTCTGCCTCCTACGGCGACAGCCGCCGCCGGTTCCTCGTCGCCAACAGCGACGGTGTGCTGGCGATGGACGACCAGGTCCGCAGCCGCCTGGCGGTCTCTGTGGTCGCTGTCGGGGACACCGGCCGCCAGACCGGGTTCGAGTCGGTTGCGGCCACCTCCGGGTTCGAGCTCTTCGATCGCACCGACGTAGCCGAGCTGGCCGTGGCGGCAGCCCGCCGGGCGCTCGGCAAGCTGGTGGCCCGTCCGGCGCCGAGCGGAGCCGTGCCTGTGGTCCTGGCGTCGGGCAGTGGTGGCATCCTCTTCCACGAGGCATGTGGTCACGGGCTCGAAGCGGACCACGTGGCCAAGGCCACGTCGGTGTATGCGGGCCGGGTGGGGGAGCTGGTGGCCAGCCCGCTCGTCACCCTGGTCGACGACGGCACGGTTGGCGGCGAGTGGGGGGCGTTCGCAGTGGACGACGAGGGGCATCCGGCAGGTCGGACCGTGCTCATCGAGCGGGGTGTCCTGGTCGACTACATGTGGGACGGTGTCCGGGCCCGCAAGGAGGGGCGCTCCTCGTCGGGCAATGGCCGCCGGCAGAGCTACCGTCACCTGCCGATGGTCCGGATGACGAACACGTTCCTTCTCGACGGCACCGCCGACCCCGATGAGATCGTGTCGCAGACACCGCACGGCGTGTACGTGGCCAAGCTCGGCGGTGGCCAGGTGAACACGGCCACCGGCGACTTCGTCTTCGGGACGACGGAGGCCTACCTGATCGAGGACGGGCACCTGACCGAGCCACTGCGCGACGCCAACCTCATCGGCAACGGCCCCGAGGTGCTCAGCCGGATCGACGCGGTGGCCGGCGACTTCGCCATGACCCCCGGCACCTGCGGCAAGGACGGGCAGAGCGTGCCGGTTGGCTGTGGCCAGCCGACGCTGCGGATCTCGTCGGTGACTATCGGAGGGACGGCCGGTGCCTGAGCCATCCGTGGACCTCGCCAGGCTGGCCCGCTCCGTGGCGGAGCAGGCCGGACGAGGTGAAGAGATCGAGGTGTACGCAAGCCGCAGCGTCGAGACGGACGTTCGGGCCTACGGCGGCGAGATCGAGGTGCTGTCGCAGGCTGCCTCCGCCGGCATCGGGGTGCGTGTCGTCGTCGGTGGGCGCCAGGGCTTCGCGTCGGCCGGCTCGCTCGATGCCGCGGTGGTGGCCGAGACGGTGCGCGAGGCCCGGGACAACGCCGTGTTCGCCACCCCCGACGACCACGTCGGGCTGGCCAGTCCCGACGGCGTGGCGCCAGCCGGGCTTGAGCTGTGGGACGACAGCGTCCCTTCGACACCGCCGGAGCGCAAGGCCGAGCTGGCCCTGGAGCTCGAGCGTCGGACTCGGTCCGCGGACCCGCGAATCCGTCAGGTGTCGTCGGCGGACTACGGCGACCTGGCCGTGGAAGCGGCGGTGGCGACGTCGACCGGCGTGCTGGCCGGGAGCCGTCGTACCGTGTGCAGCCTGGCCGTCTCCGCTCTGGCGGGCGACGGTGGTCATACCGGCGTCGGCATCAGCGCCGGCCGTCGCTTGGAGGACCTCGATCTGGAACGGGCTGTCGCCGATGCCGTGCTCCGGTCCACGCGGCTCATCGGTGCGAGCAAGGGTCGTTCGGGTCGCTGCACCGTGGTCTTCGATCCCCGGGTGACGGCCACGCTGCTCGCGGTGGTGGCCTCGGCGCTCTCGGGGGAGTCCGTCACGAAGAACCGCTCGATGTTCGCCGGGCGGGTCGGCGAGGACGTCGCAGCGCCGTCGGTGGCACTGGTCGACGACCCGACTGATCCTCGGGCGTTCTCGTCGGCTGCCTTCGACGGGGAGGGGTTGGCCTGCCGGCGCAACGCGCTCATCTCGGGTGGGGTACTGCAGGGGTTTGTGTTCGACACCGTGGCCGCCAGGCGTGCTGGGACCGTGTCCACCGGCTCGGCGGTCCGCGGAGGGTACGCGTCAACGCCTGTCGCCGGTTGCCGGGCGGTGCAGCTCGCGCCGGGCCACCAGTCTGCCGAGGAGATCCTGGCCGCTGTGGGCGAGGGGCTTTTCGTGCAGTCCGTGACCGGCGTCCACTCCGGGGTGAGCGCGGTGAGCGGCGACTTCTCGGTTGGGGCGGAGGGTCTGTGGATCCGCGGCGGGTCGCTCGGCGCTCCGGTGCGCGAGGTGACCGTGGCGTCGACGCTGCAGCGGATGCTCCACGCGATCAGCCACATCGGGGCTGATGTCGAATGGCTGCCGGGCTTGGCCGCGGGTCAGACCATCGCCATCGCCGACATGGCCGTGGGCGGGGAGTGACCCACCGGCGGCACGGGTGATCCGCGACGGCGGCCGCCGGCTGCGGTGGGCCTGCCGGCGAGAATGGTGATCGGTGGCTGTGGCTGTGGCTGTGGCTGTGGCTGTGGCTGTGGCTCGTGGGCGGGGACCGGTGGCTGTGGAGGGTCAGGAAGCGGCGGCGACCGAGCTCGTCGACGAGCTGCCCTTGTCCTTGCCCGTGTTCGTCGAGCTGGCGTTGCCGTTGGCCGTCGAGCTGCCCGTGTTGACGGCGGTCGACCCCGTCGCGTCGCTGCTGGTGGCACCGTTCGTGGAGCTGTCGCCGCTCGTCGGACTGGTCTTGTCTCCGGCAGTGACGCTCTCGCGCCGCGAGCCGGAACTGCCGGACCGGCTGTCGGTCTTGTAGAAACCGCTGCCCTTGAACACCACCCCAATGGGGCTGAACACCTTGCGGAGCTCGCTGCCGCAGTTCGGGCACGTGGTGAGCGGGTCGTCCTTGAACGACTGGACCACTTCGAGATGCTCGCCGCACGATGTGCAGGCGTACTCGTACGTCGGCATCGGCTAGCTGCTCCTTTCCTCGGGTCCCGGGGGACGGGCCCGTGATGTCACCACGGTGGCGCCGGGATCGGCGGTAGTGGTATCGGCGCTGCCGGCAGGGGCGCCGATGTTGGCACTCGCGTCCATCGACTGCCAAGTCTAGCCGGAACTCCTCCGGCTCTCGCGACTACACTCATGTCGTGGCAGACCGTAGCCTGACCCATCTCGACCCCCTGGGCGGAGCCCGGATGGTCGATGTCACCCCGAAGGAGCCGAGCCATCGCCGGGCGCTGGCGCGATGCCGTGTGATGATGGAGCCTGAGACCACCGCGAAGGTGGCCAGCAACGCCATCACCAAAGGTGACGTGCTCGGGACGGCCAGGATCGCCGGCATCCAGGCAGCCAAGCGGACACCCGACTTGATCCCGATGTGCCATCCGCTCCTCGTCAGCGCGTGCCAGGTCACCTTCACCATCGGCGACGACTATGTCGAGGTGGAGGCCCAGGTCGAGACCGTCGACCGCACCGGCGTCGAGATGGAAGCGCTCACCGCGTGCGCCGTTGCCGCCCTGACCATCTACGACATGTGCAAGTCGGCAGACCGGTCGATGGTCATGGGTGAGCTGGCGCTGTGGGAGAAGACGGGCGGAAGTCGGGGGCCCTGGCGCCGGACGTCGCTGGACCAGCACTGATCGGTTCAGCGAAGGCTGATCGGCTGAGCCTCTCAACGCAGACGGAGCCTGCGGCGGTGCCCGCGGGCAGTGATGGTCACATCCTCGGTGATCGGCAATGCCGGATCGTCTGGTGCTTCGTCTTCCACGACCTCGGCGGCCAGGATCTCGCCGACCATTTCCGGTGTGAACCCCGCTGGCGGAGCCGGTAGGGGAGTCGTCGGCCCTGGGGCATACCCGGCCGGTGGGGGTGAGAGCGGGGAGTCGTCGAAGGCGAACCCGGCTGGCGGGGGTGGGAGCGGGGAGTCGTCAAAGGCGAACCCGGCCGGTGGAGGTGGGAGCGGGGAGTCGTCAAAGGCGAACTCCATCGTCGACAGCGGGGTGGCGTCGACGGC
>JAKAYQ010000228.1 GCA_021826725.1 Actinomycetes bacterium | reverse complement strand
CCGGGTGCCATCAGTCCGACCCCGACGACCTCGACCGGTTCGACCCCGGCGTGGACGACCCCGGGCAGGTTCCCGACCTGCTGACCAGCGTGCGCTCAGCCCGACCCCGACGACCTCGACCCCGACGACCTCGACCCTGACGACCTCGATCCCGACGCGACACCGGAGCCCGGGGCCGGTTGCTGGACGGCCGGCACGGCGTTCACCGTCTCGGTGATGGCCGGCGACGTCGCGCCCGCGATCGATGCGGTGCCGGCGTACACGACGGTGATGCTATGGACCCCCGGCGTGCCGTAGGTGAGCGTGCAGGTGGCCGCGCCGTGGATCAGCCGGGTCCCGCTGCACGACGCGATGGCCGACCCGGCGTCCTCGAACGTCACGGTGCCAGCCGGCGGAGGGGCCTGGGGGAGGGTGCCGATCACGCTGGCCGAATAGGTGACAGCCTGGCCGACGTGCACCGGGTTGGCCGACGGAGCGACCGCTGCCGTGCTCGCGGCCTGCGCCACGGAGACCACCATCGACACCGGCGGGGCTGTCACCGCCCCGCCCGGGTCGCCGCGCCGTGCAGAGCCGGTCGCCGACGCAACAAGCGTGTAGTCGCCACCTGGCACCACCCGGAGACCCCCGAGCGACACGGTGGTGGCAGTACCGGCCCGGAGGTTGACGGTGGCGTGCACGGGGGGTCCAGCGCCGAGCGTGCCCGCCGGCTGGGCGCGGACCTCGACCACGACACCGGAGAGGTCCACATTGCCGGTGTCGGCCACGACGACCTGCAGGCCGAGCCCTGTGGCAGACGGCAGCATGTACGTCGGGGCGCTGCCGACGGCCGAGACCGCCGGCGGCGAGCTCGTGAACGCGTCGATGGCGACAGCAGGTGCCGGTGCGAGCGACGGCGACCCGGCGAGGGACGCCACCATGACGGCGACAGCCGGCGCCGCCCAGGCGCTGGGGTCGGTGACCCATGCCGAGCCGGGCACCGAAGCCAGCCCGGGCCCCCGGCGCAGGGCGTGCCGGCACGTCGACCACAGCACGTCGGCGCCTTCGATCTGGCGGCCCGCAGCGTCGAGGGCCGCCGTCGCCGACGGCTGGAGCCCACCGCCGGACCCGGTGCTCCCGCCGAGGAGCTGCTCGACGGCGGTGCGCACCGCCGCCGCCGCGCTCGCCCGTTGCACGAGGGCCGTCGTGCAGTCGAGGCCGGCAGCAACCGCCGGAGCGGGAGAGGCCGCCGACTGGGCCGCAGCAGCGGTCCGTTGCGCGTCGGCGACGATCGCGGCCAGGCCGGCGAACACGTCGGACCGCTGATCGCCTGGCGCCGCGGCGAGCAGGGTGGCGAGCTGGGCGCCCGTGGCAGCGGACCGGGGGCCGAGAGGGCCGACCAAGGCTGCGTACCCGAGGTCGACGCTCCGCTCGTACGGGAGCGACTGCCGGCCCACCTGCGCGACCACGGCAACCACCAGGGCAACCACCAGGGCGGCCGCCACCACGCCGGCCACGATCTCCTTGTGCCGCGCCGGGCCATGGCGTGCCTGTCGCCGTCTGTCCCAGAACATCGCCAGGAACCTACAGGGCGCGGGCTACCGGCACGGCGGCGGATCGTCCAGCGCGACCGGCGGCGGCGCGACAGGACTCGATGCTGCCCGTGGCCACGAGCCGCGCCACGAGGGACGCAGCCCACACGCTCGACGGCTGCCAGTCATCGCACTGGCACCACGACCTGGCACCACGACCGGTCACCGTCCTGCCAGCACCGGCCGACCCGCACATCCCGGCGCCGACGGTCTCACATTCGAATGCGCCAACCGGGCCCCGTGCGGGGCAGCACAGGATGCCACGCAGCGCGTCACCACACCCTCCGAACAACATTCGCCGAACGTGGCTGAAATATTCGCGCTATGTGCTGGCGGATCGGTTTCAGGCCCGCTATGGTGACCACCCGGTAACTTGCGTCGAGACAGGCCCGCTCCGGTCGGGGATGTGGGAGATCGGAGCAGACCTGGTTCCGGGTTCGCTGTGAGTGCGGTCGATTGTCGGACGCCCAGAGAGGTGCGGGGGGGTACCTGCTCACGGGTTCCGTCAAGACATGCCCGGTCCAACCGCAGCCTAAAACGTAGAACGCCGGTGTGCAAGCACACCCGGATTTTGGCGCGCTCCCGCGGTCAGCAGCGCGCTCCATCCGCCGCCAATCGACGGCGGGCAGATTGTCAGGCGACGACCGAGGTGCCCGCGGTCAGCAGCGCGCGCTCCATCCACCGCCAATCGACGGCGGGCAGGCCGTCAGGCGACGACCGAGGTGCCCGCGGTCAGCAGCGCGCGCTCCATCCACCGCCAATCGACGGCGGGCAGGCCGTCAGGCGACGACCGAGGTGCCCGCGGTCGGCAGCGTGCTCTGCGTCCGCCGCCAATCGACGGTGGGCAGGATGGCCTCGGCGTCGACCCGGTCCCGGAACCGGTCCACCACGGCAAGCATCGACCGCAGGGTCGCCGCCTGCAGGAGATGCGGCACCAGCCCCAAGTCCAGCAGCTTGGTGTGCGCGGCGCGGTAGTAATGGTCCTGCTTCTCGACCCGGGGCGGTTCGACATGGTCGATCGTGGCGGAGCCGGGGAACGCATCGACCACCATCTCCGCGAGCTGCTGCACGGAGAACGACTCGGTGAACTGGTTGAACACCCGGTACTCACCGACACCCGGCGGGTTGGTGGCGGCCAGTTCAACGCAGGCCAGGGTGTCGCGGATGTCGAGCATGCCCCGGGTCTGGCCGCCGGACCCGTAGACGGTCAGCGGATGGCCGACCACGGCTTGCACGCAGAACCGGTTGAGCACAGTCCCGAACACGCCGTCGTAGTCGAACCGGGTGGCGAGGTCCGGGTGCTGAGCGGTCTCGTCCGTCTCCTGCCCGTACACGATGCCCTGATTGAGGTCGGTTGCCCGCAGCCCCCAGATCCGGCAGGCGAACATGATGTTGTGGCTGTCATGCACCTTCGACAGGTGGTAGAAGGACCCGGGTTGCTTCGGGTATGGCAGCAGGTCGGTCCGGCCCTTGTGGGCGACCTCGATGAAGCCCTCTTCGATGTCGATGTTGGGGGTGCCGTACTCGCCCATGGTGCCGAGCTTGACGAGGTGGATCGACGGGTCGAAGTCCGCGATGGCGTACAGCAGGTTCAGCGTGCCGACGACATTGTTGACCTGGGTGTACACGGCGTGCTGCCGGTCGATCATGGAGTACGGGGCAGAGCGCTGCTCGGCGAAGTGGACGACGGCTTCCGGCTCGAACCGGCGGAGCACGTCCTGGACGAACACGGGATCGGTCAAGTCGCCCACGAAGGCGTCCACCGTGAGGCCCGACACTTCGTTCCACGTGCGGACGCGGCGTTGCATCGAGCTGATCGGCACCAGGCTGTCGACACCCATCTCGTGGTCGTACTGGCGGCGGGCGAAGTTGTCGACCACGCCGACGTCGTGCCCGCGACGCGACAGGTACAGCGCCGTCGGCCAGCCGAGGTAGCCATCTCCCCCCAGCACCAGGATCCTCACCGTCAGCCTCCTCGTTCTTGCAGTTCCGGCCGCTGACGGGGTCATCGGCCGAGCCACCACCATGGTGACAGCACCACCGAACGGCCAGGTGGACACCCACAGCCGCTCGACCCGGATCGAAGAACCCTACCGGAGCACCGGCGGCACCCGATCCGTGGCGCACCGCCAGGATGCCCTACCCACCTGGGAATTCCCTGGGAACCACCTGGGAACCGAGCAGCGTCCCTGTGAACCCGTCGACAGGGGACGAGCCCGGCTCGCCCGATGCCCCAGGGGCGGCTCGCAGGACAGGCGACGTCCAACACCGGAGAAGTAGGATGTTCCGAGCGCGCCCGCACGCGGTGGGGCGGGATCGGATCAGGGCGGTCCGGGGAGGAGGTCGGACGATCGCGGCGCGTCGCACCCCCCTCGCCACGTTCCGCCTGCGGCCGACCTCCAACCGGCGGGACGGCAACGGCCCGGCAACCCTCCGTCCCCTACCCACGCTTGCCCGCAACGGCGGCCTGGCGTTCTTCCTCGCCACGCTCGCCTACAACGGCGGCAACTTCGTGTTCCACATGGCTATGAGCCGCATGCTCGGCCCCGCCGGGTACGGAGCGCTCGGGTCGCTCCTGGGTCTGGTCACGATCGCCGTCCTGCCCATCTCTGCCCTGCAAGCGGCGGTCACCCAGTCGGTGGCGGAACGGCGCGCACGACGGGCGGCGGGAGCACCCACGGCAGCATCACCACCCACGACGGTGATGCGGCCGTTCCTGTGGACCTGCGCAGCAGCGGCCGGCGTCCTGGTCGTCCTCAGCTCGCTCGCCCCGGTGATCGACCACTTCCTCAGCCTGTCGAGCCCCGTTCCCCTGATCCTGGTGGGAACCTACGTGGCGACCAGTGTGGCCACGATCGTGCCGCAGGGCCTGCTCATCGGCCAGCTCCGCTTCCGCCCGGTCGCCATCTCCCTGGTCGCGGGGTCTGTCGTGCGCCTGGGCAGCGGGGTCGTGCTCGTCGGTGCCGGCCTCGGCCTCAACGCGGCGTCCGCCGCGAGCGCGCTCGCCGGCATCACGTCCCTGGCCGTGCTGGTGTGGGCGCTGCGGGCAGAGATCACCGGTCGCCAGGTGAGCCATGTGGTGGGCGCTGGTCCCGAGGGGCTCGCCCTCCGGTTCGGTCCCGCCATGCTCGCCGTGATCGCCCTGGCTGGCGTGTCGGCATTCCTCGGCATCGATTCGCTGTTGGCCAGGCACTACCTCAGCAAGGTCGACGCCGGGTACTACGTCGCCGCAGCGACGGCTGCTCGCGTCGCACTGTTCCTGCCTGGAGCCGTAGCCATGACCGTGTTCCCGCGCCTGGCCGCCGCCCAGGGCGACCACCGGGAGCTCCGCCGGCTGCTGGTCGACGCGCTCGCCATCACCGCCGTCCTGAGCGGGGGC
>JAKAYQ010000227.1 GCA_021826725.1 Actinomycetes bacterium | reverse complement strand
CCAGCACCAGCACCAGCACCAGCACCAGCACCAGCACCAGCACCAGCACCAGCACCAGCACCAGCACCAGCACCAGCACCAGCACCAGCACCAGCACCGTCATGGATCATGAACCGGGCTGCCGGCGCGGACAGGGCAACGGCGGCCGCGGCCGCCGGCTCGCGCAGCTCGTCGGACGACACCAGTGCCTGCGCGCCCGAGTCGGCGACGACGAACGCCACCTCGTCGGCGACGAGATGGCGGTTCACCGGCACGTAGTACAGGCCGGCGCGCTGGGCAGCCCAGACGACTTCGAAATAGCGGGGCGTGTTGGGCAGGAACACAGCGATGGTCCCCCCCGGGCCGAGGCCTCGGGCGGCCAGCGCACCGGCCAGCCGCCGCGACCGCTCGTCGAGCTCGGCGTAGGTCGTGACCTCGCCGGTGCCGGCCTGGACCACGGCGGGCCGGTCCCCATCAGCGACGGCGTGGACACCGAGATGCAGCATGTCGGCAGGACCGCCCGTCCCGCCTTGCGCGATGTGCGTCCCGGCACCGGCCGTCGCCGCTGCCGTACCGGCGGTCGTTCCGCCGGCACCACCCGCCCCCGCTGCGCCGTCCTCGGTCATGTCGGCGAAGCCCCCGCCCGGTGCCGGGCCAGCCGGCGCCGAAGCAACGCACGGCGCTCCTGCAGCTCCTGCACGGTGAATCCCGCGATCTCGTCGGTCAGGCCCAGCGAAGAGCGCACCGCCGCCAAGTCGATCACCGGCGCAGCGCCCGGGTCGAGCCCGAGGTCCTGAGCGATCGCCGCACCGTGGCGCTCGTGGAAGTAGTTCACCAGGCTGGCGATCTCCGACAGGATGTCGAGGTCCGGCGCCATGACGGCCAGTGCCCCATCGAGGAACAGCATGTCTTTCACGAACAGCATCAGGGCCTTGGGCAGGCGGGCACCGTAGGCCAAGAGCGCGGACGCCAGCGCCCGGACTTCGGCCGTCAGCTCCTCGACGTCCATGGCGGCCGGGTCGATCGGCAGCCGGTCCAGACCCAGGTCGGCGATGACCGCCGGCACGTCGACACCTGCGGGTAGTGCGCCGAGGTCACGCATGGCGGCTACCTGCCCAGGCACGTCGTTTGCGGTGGCCGACACCACCATCCGCAGCAGTGCGAGACGCTGCGTTGGACCGAGCCGACCGGTGATGCCGAAGTCCAGGAGCACGACCCGGCCATCTGGCGCCACCAGCAGGTTCCCTCCGTGCAGGTCCCCGTGGAACACACCGGCCAGCATCGCCCCCTCGAGCAGCGAGCGGAGCGCGCTCCGCAACGCCTCGGCCGTGTCGACGCCCACCGCCCGCATGGCCACGGTGTCGCCCCAGGCGAAGCCCGAAAGCCGTTCCATGACGAGGACCCTGCGGGTCACGAGCCGATGGTGTGGCCGGGGGACAACAAGGGCTCGCTGGCCGAGCCCGTCGAGCACCGCAGCCACGTCGAGCATGTTCTGCGCTTCGAGCCGGAAGTCGAGCTCTTCCACGATCGTCTCGGCGAAGACCTCCACCAAGGCTGCCGGGTTGGCCAGCGCAGCCACGGGGATCCGCCCGGTGAGCAGCTCGGCCAGCCAGCTCATGACGGCCACGTCACGACGCACCAGGCGCTCGATCCCCGAGCGCTGCACCTTCACCACCACCGGCGTCCCGTCGCGCAGCTCCGCCGCATGGACCATGGCGATGGACGCAGCGGCCAGCGGGACCGGGTCGAACGAGCGGAACACGGCGGCGAGCGGCACGCCGAGCTCGGTCTCGATCGTTCTCCTGACGACGGGCAACGGCTCGGCGGGGACCCGATCGCGGCACTGGTGGAACTCGGTCACCAGCTCGGATGGGAACAGCCCCTCCCCCGCCGACAGGATCTGCCCGAGCTTGATGTAGGTGGGGCCCAAGTGCTCGAACGCGCGCCGTACCCGGCGCGCCGCTCCGACCCGCGACCGACTGCGATCTCGGCGGCGGTCGACGAACCACCATCCCGCTGCCGCCACCGCCAGATGCCCCGCCGTGGTGGCCAACCGTGGTGCCGGCGGCACCCGCCGCCGGCGGAGCATCTGCGGGACCGACGCGGCGGTGGCGGCCCGCAGGTCGTCGATCCCCTGCTGCCACTCCATCGCCCGGCTGCCGGCCTCGACGGCCCGACTGCCGAAAGCAGCGGGTTCGGGGGGTGCCATCACACCGCGACCGTACCGGACACCACGGCAGGTCTGGGACGCGATGATGTGCTCGCCGCCGGCAATGGCCAGCCGACGCTACCGGTCCCTCCCGAGGAACGGGTAACCTCGGGACCGTCGCGGGCGTAGCTCAATGGCAGAGTCCCAGCCTTCCAAGCTGGTAATGCGGGTTCGATTCCCGTCGCCCGCTCCAGGGAATTCCCTACCGTCGTCGTCGGTCAGCACGCCGGCGCACGGCACGTGACCGCAGGGGCCGATCCGGCGCCGGTCGCGCCACCGCGACGACCACCAGCACCGTCGACCCGTCCCGGAGCGTTCCAGCAAATTCGGTCGAGGCCACCATCGACAGGTCGCCGATCGGCTGGGAGAAGGAACGCCTACACCACCCGCACGGCGCAGCCCGACCCGCCCGGTCAGCCCCCGGCGACGGCCAGGCGGTCCTGAGCGCGACGAAGCGCTGCTTCGGCGTCGGCCAGTTCGCGGTCACCCGCCTCGGCGCCGCGCAGCTCGGCGATGCGGACCTCGGCTGCCTCGGCGGCACGCTGGGCCCGGGCGACGTCGATCTCGTCGGAGCGCTCAGCCACCGGGGCGAGCAGCTCCACCCGGTCGTTCTCGACGTGGACGAAGCCGCCGTGGACGGCGAGGCGAAGCTCGGTGCCGTCGGTCTGCTCCAGGCGGACCAGGCCGGCCACGACCGAGCCGATGACCGGGGTGTGCCCCGGAAGGAACGCAGCCTCGCCATCGGCGGTGCGGAGGTTCACCGCGCTCACCTCGGTCTCGACGAGGATGCGCTCGGGAGTGACGACGGTTGCGGAGAAGGCCATGATCGCCTACGCCGCGCCCTGCTCGAGCTCACGCGCCTTGGCCAGCACCGATTCGGCCCCACCGACGTTCAGGAAGGCCTGCTCCGGCACGTCGTCGAGGTCGCCCTTGAGCAACGCCTCAAAGGACTCGACGGTCTCCGACACCGGCACCGTCACGCCCTTCAGGCCGGTGAAGGCCTCGCCCACGTTGAACGGCTGGGACAGGAACCGCTCGATCTTGCGGGCTCGGGTCACCGTGCGACGGTCCTCCTCGGAGAGCTCGTCCATGCCGAGGATGGCGATGATGTCCTGGAGCTCCCGGTTGCGCTGCAGCACGCTCTGCACCCCCCGGGCGACCTGGTAGTGGCGCTCGCCGACGATCTCGGGCGTCAGGATGTTCGATGTCGACGACAGGGGGTCGACGGCCGGGTAGATGCCCTTGGAGGCGATGTCCCGGGAGAGCTCGGTGGTGGCGTCGAGGTGGGTGAAGGTGGTGAACGGCGCCGGGTCGGTGTAGTCGTCGGCCGGCACGTACACCGCCTGCAGGGAGGTGATGGACCGCCCCCGGGTGGAGGTGATCCGCTCCTGCAGCTCGCCCATCTCGTCGGCCAGCGTCGGCTGGTAGCCCACAGCGGAGGGCATACGGCCCAGCAGCGTCGACACTTCGGAGCCGGCCTGGACGAACCGGAAGATGTTGTCGACGAACAGCAGCACGTCCTGGCTCTTCACGTCCCGGAAGTACTCGGCCATGGTGAGCGCTGCCAGGGCGACCCGGAGCCGGACCCCGGGCGGCTCGTCCATCTGGCCGTAGACCAGGGCCGCCTTCTCGATGACACCGGACTCCTGCATCTCGATCCACAGGTCGGTGCCCTCACGGGTGCGCTCCCCCACACCGGCGAACACCGACACGCCGCCGTGCACGGTGGCCACCCGGTTGATCATCTCCATGATGAGCACCGTCTTGCCGACGCCGGCCCCGCCGAACAGGCCGATCTTGCCACCCTGCACGTAGGGCTCGAGCAGGTCGATGACCTTGATGCCGGTCTCGAAGACCAGGGCACGCGGCTCGAGGTCGGCGAACGCGGGGGCGTCGCGGTGGATCTCCCAGCGGTCCTCGACGGGGCCGATGTCGGCGGTGTCGAGGGCGTCGCCCAGCACGTTGAACACGTGCCCGAGAACGGCATCACCGACGGGAACGGTCAAGCCGCGGCCCAGGTTCCGCACGACCGTGCCACGGCTCAGCCCGTCGGTCGGCTTCAGGCAGACACAGCGGACGCGCCCTTCACCGATCTGCTGCGCGACCTCGGCCGTCACCGTCACCGTCTGGCCCTCGAGCACCAGGTCCATGGTCACGGCGTTGTTGATCTCGGGCAGGGCGTGCGGCGGGAATTCAGCGTCGACGACGGGGCCGGCGATGGCCACCACCCGCCCGGTGGGCAGGTCGCGGCTGGCCTCGGGGGTGGGGGCGGCTGCGGTCGTGGTCATTGTCGATTGCTCCTCGTTGCTCGTCTCGGTCGGCGTGCGCCCCCGGCAGGGCAGGGCTTCAGGCGGGGCGGGACGTGGCTCATGCCGGCTCCACGTCGCGCCGCAGCGCCTCGGCGCCGCCGACGATCTCCATGATCTCGGTGGTGATGGCGTCCTGGCGGGCCCGGTTCATGATCCGGCTCAAATTCTTCACCAGCTCCTCGGCGTTGTCGGTGGCCGCGGCCATGGCCCGCTGCCGGGCGGTGTGCTCGCTGGCGGCGGCTTCGAGCAGTGCTCCGAAGATGGCCGCCTCCGCGTAGCGGGGCACCAGGTCACCCAGCAGCTCTCTGGCGTCAGGCTCGAACTCGACATAGCCCTCGCGCGGTGCCGGACCGTCACCGGTCGCGCCCTCGGCGGACGGCTCGGGGAGCGGCAACAGCTGCCGCTGCTCGACGGCCTGGGAGCCGGCCGACAAGAAGCGCGTGGAGACGAGGAGCAC
>JAKAYQ010000226.1 GCA_021826725.1 Actinomycetes bacterium | reverse complement strand
CCGATCTGGACTGACCCGCCCGCCCGGGCCTGGTCCGCCTGGGCCCGGTGGGTCGCCGGGCTACCCGCTGGGGCGACGCCCTGATCGACGCCAGGCGCCGGCGCCGGGTGTGCCGGCGGCAACGGTGTCTTCGCCGGCCATGCCGGCCATGCCGGCCTTGATGGCTGGCTGGAGCTCCCGGGTGATGGAGTCGACGGAGTGCCAGGCAGGGCCGCGCCCTCGGTGGGCCAGTGCCGCCGCCGGGCAACGCCGTGCCGCCTGGCCGTGCCGCCAGGAAGTGTCGGAGCGCCGGGCAGTGTCGGAGCGCCAGGCAGCGCGGCGCCGTGCCGCCAGGCAGTGCCAACGTCGCCAGGCAACGCCGCGCCGCCGGTGGGCCAGTGCCACCGCCAGGCTCGCCAACTGGCCGTCGGCACCGCGTGCGTTCAGGCCGAGCCTGTTCACACAGCGGTAACCGTCGCGTGACAGCGACGAAACGGGTGCCCAGCATGCTGTCGGCGACGGGGAGCACCCCGCTTGGGACGGCTGTCTGCCCGTGCGAGGCGTACCGCCACCCCGTCGTAGACACCCGAGAGGAGCGAACGCCCGTGGGCGCAGTGCACGCCATCCCATACCCGTCGTGGCTGAACAGCGGCGACAACACCTGGCAACTCGTGGCCGCCACCTTGGTCGGCCTGATGAGCCTTCCCGGGATCGCCGTCTTGTACGGCGGGCTCGTCCAGCGCAAGTGGTCGGTGAACACCATGCTGATGTCCTTCGCGGGCTTCAGCGTCGTGCTCATCGTCTGGGCCCTTTGGGCTTACAACCAGGGCTTCGGCCACCCCATCGGCGGTGGTGGCGGGACCGGCATCGTCGGGTTCTTCCACAACATGTGGGGCATCCCCCACCCGATCGTCAGCCACTTCGGCGAACAGAACCAAGCGGTCCTGCCCGAGGGAACGACGATCCCGTTCCACTTCCCCACGTCCACGCTGGCGTACTTCCAGTTCGTCTTCGCGGCGATCACCCCGCTGCTGTTCCTGGGGAGCGTCCTCGGCCGGTTCAAGTTCAAGGCCTGGATGCTGTTCGTGCCGCTGTGGATCACGTTCGTCTACACCGTCAACGCCTTCCTCCTGTGGGGCGGTGGCTGGTGGGCGCACCTGGGTGCGGTCGACTACTCCGGCGGCTACGTCATCCACCTGGCAGCCGGTGTCACCGGGTTCGTCGCAGCCTGGCGGATCGGGCCGCGCCTCGCCCGGGACCGCCAGCATGGCGTGCCGAACAACCTGCTGCTGGTGGCCGTCGGTGCCGGCATCCTGTGGCTGGGGTGGAACGGCTTCAACGGTGGTGACCCGTACTACGCGGGTGTGGACGCCGCCGCGGCCGTGCTCAACACCAACCTGGCCACCGCGTCGGCCTTGCTGACCTGGGTCCTGATGGACTGGTGGTTCACGAAGCAGAAGAAGCCGACGTTCCTCGGTGCCGTCAACGGCATGATCGTCGGCCTGGTCACCATCACCCCTGCTGCCGGCTGGGTCGATGGCTACGGGGCCATCCTGATGGGCCTGATCGCTTCCGCTGTCGTGTGGGTGGCCTGGAACTACCTGCCCAGGATCCGGCCGTTCAGCAAGGTCGACGACGCGCTCGGGGTGGTCTACACCCACGGCATCGCCGGCCTCTTGGGCGGCCTGATGGTCGGACTGTTCGCCGACCCAGGCATGACCGAGTACGGCGTGACAGGAACGAACTTCGCCGGCAAGGGGTCGTTCTCCGTCGATGGGCTCTTCTACGGCGGTGGATGGCACCAGTTGTGGTTGCAGTTCATCGCCGCCGTGTGGGTCATCTGCTTCACCGCAGTGATGACGATCGTCCTGCTGTGGATCGTCGGGCTTGTCGTCCGGGGACTGCGCGAACCCGACGAGCGGCTCGAGCTCGGCGACCTGGCGCTGCACGACGAGGAGCTGTACCCCGAGGAACGGTTCGCCGAACGGGTCGGTGTGGGCAGCAGTGCGTTCGCCATGGCCGGTCTTGCCGTCGGCGACGTGTCGCCACCGCTAGCGTCCCCGTCGAGTCCCGATCGGGAACGGCACTAGGGCCCGGAAGGCAGAGGGAGCAGACCGATGAAGCTGATCGTCGCAGTGCTGAAGCCATTCAAGCTCGACGAGGTGAAGGAGGCGCTCAAGACACTCGGCGTGCAGGGCATGACCCTGACCGAAGCGCAGGGGTTCGGGCGCCAGCGGGGCCACACCGAGGTGTACCGGGGTGCCGAGTACGAGGTCGATTTCGTGCCGAAGCTGCGCATGGAGATCGTGGTCGACGATGCCCAGGTCGACACCGTGGTCGATGCCATCGTCCGCACCGCCGCCACCGGAAAGATCGGGGACGGCAAGGTGTGGGTGGTTCCCGTCGAGAGCGTGGTGCGCGTCCGGACCGGCGAGCGCGGGAGCGACGCCCTGTAGGCCACCTGCGCCGGAGACGGCGCGTCAAAGCCGACGGGACGGGTCCTGGTGTGCAGCCCGCCCCCCGGAGGGACGAGCCCGGCAGCCTTCTGGCGCCGGGCTCGTCCCGTTCCTGGACTGGTTCCGCCCCTGGCGGTCCGATGTGCGCCGGCGGTGTTGCGCCATGCCGGGTCTCGGCTCGTGCCCCGGTCCGTGCGCGTTCCCGTGGGTCGCCCCCAGGCGGCGGGCGCTTCGGGCGCTTCGGGCGGGGGACGGTTGCTCAGGCGGTTCGAGCGGCTCTCACCGGCGCACCACCGGCGGCAGTCCGAACGCGCGTCAGCCTCCGGCCTGGCGGCGGACGGCGTCCTGGAGGGCGGCGACCTCGTCGGGGTCGCCGAGGAAGCGGTCCTCGACGAGCGCCATGTGGTCGTCGAAGCGCAGCAGCCACGGCACCCCGGTGGGGATCTCGAGTCCGACGATGGCGTCGTCGGCGATCCCCTTCAGCACCTTCACCAACGCGCGGATCGAGTTGCCGTGGGCGACGACCAGCACGCCGCCGAAGCGGTGGAGGTCGGGGACGACTGCGTCCTCGAAGTAGGGCATCGCCCGGCGCACCACGTCGGCCAGGCACTCGGTCGCCGGCAGGGCGCTGGGGGCCAGGTCGGCGTAGCGCCGGTCGTGGACCGGGTGGCGCTCGTCGCCGACGTCGAGGGCGGGGGGCGGTACGCCGAAGCTGCGGCGCCACACCGTGACCTGCTCGATCCCGAATGCGTCGGCCGTCTCCTTCTTGTTCTTGCCTTGCAACGCGCCGTAGTGGCGCTCGTTGAGCCGCCAGTGCCGGCGCACCGGCAGCCAGGAGCGCCCCAGCGCGCCGAGCGCCAGGTTTGCGGTGCGAACCGCCCGGGTCAGGACCGAAGTGTGGACCACCTGCAGGTCGAGCAGGCCGACCTCGTGCTCGCCGAGCAGGGTGCGACCAGCGGCGCGGGCCTCGTCCTCTCCCGTCGGCGACAGGTCGACGTCGGTCCAGCCGGTGAAGCGGTTGGCGGCGTTCCAGACGGACTCGCCGTGGCGGAGGAGCACCAGGTCGGACACGGCGGCAAGCGTAGTAGTCCCACGAGTCGGGCTTTGCACCACAACTCCCCAGGTCCGCCGACGTTCGGTGCATCCGGCGTTCCTGCACCAGAAGGAGTGGGTGGGACGGTGAGTGGGCGAGCCGCTACGCATGGGGACCCTCCGCCGGCCCTGACGGTCACCGAGCTGGTGGCGCGATTGGGGGCTCTTGAGGGTGGTTTGCCGGTGGTGGCGCAGTACGACTGCGGATGCGCCGAGGGGGCTGTCGTGTCCGTCCACCGAGATGGCCGCGCCGTGGTCATCGTCGTGGAGTGAGGCGCCGTGGGACGATTCGTGGGTGGAAGAACTAATCCGTCAGGTGCGGGCGGCGATGGCCGCTGGGTTGTACTACGTGGCGCTGCTGGGGGTGTTGGCGATCCCCGACATAGCGGGTGCGTTGGCGTCGGCAGATGGGAAGGCGTCGGGCGCGAAGTACAAGCAGTGGCTGCGAGAGAACGTTCCCGAACACGCTGGGGACGCCGAACTCATCTATGGCCTCAGGTGCTCGCTTCTCCACCAGGGTCGTGCACACCCACATGGCAGTACGTTTCCATTGGCGTTCTGCGTTCCTCCAGTTGGAGGGGGTGGTCTCCACAACCTGTCAACGGTTGCAAATGGGCGCCAGGTCGGATGGTCGATCCTTCCGCTGTTTGTGGAGGAGGTGACCCGCGGGGCGCAGTCTTGGCTGGCTCAGTATGGAAGCTCGAACACGGTGGCGCGAAATATGGTGAAGTTCGCTCACCTGCGTCCAGAAGGCTTGCCCCCCCACGTTGCTGGCATGCCCGTGTTCGCATAGGGACTAGCAGCAGGGGGGGTTCGGTTTCGGCAACGCTGTGCCCATGCACAACTTCAGATGGCGGAACGTCCCGGTGGTGGCGCACCACGCGGGCGCGGTCGGCGTGCCCACCGATCACTGGCTCAACGTCGTGTTAGGGCTCGGCGCGCTGGCAACTGTTCTCGGGGCGACGACTGGCTTCGTCCTGGCCGCAAGGTACGGCCGCAAGGCCAGCGTTCACTTGTCGGCGGAAGCCGTAGAAACGGCCAGAAGCGGGGTGCTTGTCCGGGTGCGACCGTCGGTGAGCGCCGTCGGCATCTTCCGTCTTCGCTTCCGCAAGAACCGCGGAGCAGTTGTTACAACCACCGAGGTCTGGGCTGACGATGAGGGGGAACTTCACGACGGCCGGTTCTGGGACCAGGACGCCATCTTCGGTCCGTCCTTCGTGGAGGGCGGCGAGACCCTGACAACCACCGTCGTCTTTCCTCTCGGGGAACCGCCTGCACGCGTCGTCGGATGGCGTGTCTCCATTGCCATCGCCGTTCCCCGCCGACGACTGATACCGCACGACTCGTGGACTTGGGCCGATCGCGTATTTGTGGCGGTCCCCCGGTGAGGGGTTTCAGTGCCTAGCCCAGCCTCTTCACGGCTCCATTCGAGGCCGACATGCGCCCGTGGATTCGAGGACCGGAGCGGGTCGGCCGGCGATGTCGGGCTCTCGGGACCCGGACCGGCTGGCATCGAGCGATCCTGAA
>JAKAYQ010000225.1 GCA_021826725.1 Actinomycetes bacterium | reverse complement strand
GATCCCGACGGCGTCGCCCTGGAGACGATTCTTACGGCTCCGATGGTTGTGGCCCACTGGATAAACGCGCAGTACTACTTCTCCACCGTCGAGCCCGACATCCTCTCGGCTGGCGACAAGACCGCCCACAACATCGTCGCCGGGATCGGCGTGGTCCAGGGCGCTGGTGGGGACCTGCGGGTCGGCCTGCCGCTCCAGTCCCTCTTCGATGGCGAACGCGCGTACCACGAGCCCATGAGGCTGCTCACCGTGGTCCAGGCTCCCCTGAGGCTGCTGGAGATCGTCATCGCCCGCAATTCCGTGCTGCGCGAGCTCTTCGACGGGCAGTGGGTGCATCTGGTCGCACGCGAGGACGACGGCGACTGTTGGAAGATCCGTCGCCCCGACGGCACCTGGACGCTTTGGACCCCAGCTGAAGCCCGCAGCAAGGAGATGACTGCCCATGGATGAGACCTTCGGATTGACGCAGATGACCCGAGTGGAGGTGGTGGTCAACGGTGAAGACATGTCGGTGGTGACTGAACTGTTCTCCGAGGTCGGCGCCAGGGGTTTCACCGCGGTGTCCAACGTGTCCGGTCTCGGTCACAGCGGCCACCATCAGGGGCGGTTGCTGTTCAATGAACGCAGTGCCCTGACGTTCCTCACGGTGGTGTTGCCCCCCGAACGGGCCGGCGCGCTGATCGACGGTCTCCGTGGCCTGCTCGCGAACCGCTCCGGGGTCATGCTCGTGTCCGACACCTGGGTGAGCCGCCCCGAGTACTTCCGATGATCCCCACTGCGTGCCTGAGCGATCTCGCCGACGGCGACGAGACCCATGTCGTCGACGGTGGCGACCGGTCGATCAGCCTGGCGGCCAGCATGCTGCGGGCCGGTCATGTGGTAGCGCTGCCCCCGGATGAAGGGCTCGGCGTTGCCATTGGAGACCGCCTGCGCCGCGCCGCGCAGCGGCCTGTTTCGTGACCACGGCTACCTCAGAAGGAGACGATCGATGCCCGCAGAAAGCCCCCCTGCCAAGCCAGGCGGCTCCCGGTCAGGCCGGCCCGTACTTGTTGCTGTCGTTGCCGGAACTGCCACCGAGGTCGGCAAGACGTGGGTGACGGCGAGAGCAGCTGAGCACCTGCGCCGCGCCGGGATGGTGGTCTCCGCGCGCAAGCCAGCTCAGTCCCACGAACCAGGCGATGTGGACACGGACGCGGCGATGCTCGCAGCGGCGACGGGTGAGGAGGTTCGGGCGGTCTGCAACGAGCATCGCGACTACGCCGTGCCGATGGCCCCTCCGATGGCCGCTTCGGTGCTCGGCCTGGCACCCTTCAGCGTGGCAGACCTAGTGGCCGAGCTCCAATGGCCTCGGGACTGCGACGTCGGCCTCGTCGAGACGGCAGGGGGGGTCCGCTCACCGGTCGCCACCGACGGCGACACGCTAGAGCTCATCAGGCAGTTGGAGCCCGATGTGGTGGTGCTTGTCGCCGATGCGGGCCTCGGCGTCATCAACGCCGTCCGGATGAGCCTGGGTGCTCTTGGCCCGATCCGCCCGGTGGTCGTGCTGAACCGCTTCGATGCCAGCAGTGACCTGCATCGTCGCAATCTCACGTGGCTGCGCGACGTCGATGGGATCGACCCGGTCATCTCACCCGAGGATCTCGCCGCCCTGCTCGTTCAGCTGCGCAAGGAGCTCCGGTGAGTGGCTCGGGTTTGGCACGCGCAGAAGACGGTGGCTCGGTCGCGGCGGGCGGCACTGGCAGAGAGCCGTGGCCGAACCTCCGCGAGCTCTTGGAAAAGGTGGCGGCAGGCGAAGTTGCCCTTGGTGAAGCTGAGGGCGTGCTGTGTCGCTTGCCATTCGGCCACCTGGGGTTTGCTCGGATCGATCACCACCGCTGGATCCGCACCGGGCTGGCGGAAGCCGTCTACGGGCCGGGTAAGACGCCTGATCAGTGCGCGGCGATCATCGCTGGCATGGAAGGGACGCTCCCAAGCGCTGTCGGAGGGCTGACCGCCGCCCCGATCATCGCGGTGCCCACGAGCGTCGGCTACGGCTCGAGCCTGCAAGGCCACACGGCGCTGCTTGGGATGCTGGCCTCGTGTGCCCAAGGCATCACGGTCATGGGCATCGACAACGGCTTTGGCGCCGCATGCGCGGCGGCACGGATCCTTGCCCGGATCGGACGCGGTGCCGAGTCTTGATGTTCGGGGCTCTGCAGGCTCTGTGTGTGTGCGCCCGCAGAGCGCGGCGCCCGGCGACGAGCATGTGACCGTCGACTAGTGCAATCCCGGTCCCTGTCCCTGTCCCTGTCCCTGTCCCTGTCCCTGTCCCTGTCCCTGTCCCTGTCGCGAGCGCCTTTGGGCCGGCACGCGGCTCAGGGCACGTGATCTTGTCGCGTGCCTACCAGCGCCCCGCTCGCGGCTCAGGGCACGTGATCTTGTCGCGTGCCTACCAGCGCCCCGCTCGCGGCGCTGCCGACCAGACGTGCGTACTTGGCCAAAAAGCCGCTTCCCTCAGGCAGAGCAGGTGGGCTCCAGCGCTCACGCCGACGGGTGAGCTCGGCCGGGTCGACCAGGAGGTCGAGGCGCCGATGCTCGATGTCGACGAGGACCCGGTCGCCGTCTGCGACGAGCCCTACGGGCCCGCCGACGGCGGCTTCAGGGGCGACATGGCCGATGGAGATCCCGGTCGTGGCGCCAGAGAAGCGGCCGTCGGTGATCAACGCGACATCCCGGCCGTGCCCGCTTCCGTTGACAGCAGCGGTAACGGCCAGCATCTCGGGCATCCCCGGGCCTCCGCGAGGGCCCTCGCCGCGGATGACAAGAACATCCCCGGGGCGCAACGCTCCCGAGCGAACGTAGGCCATGGCCGGCTGCTCACCGTCGAAGACACGAGCCGAACCGGTGAAGCGGGCGACCTTCAATCCGGCCACCTTCACGACCGCTCCATCTGGGGCCAGCGTGCCGCGGAGGATCGCGAGCCCTCCCTCCTCGTGCAAGGGGCTTTCGATATGGTGGACAACCACGCCGTCGGGGCAGGGGGGACCGAGAGCGGCGAGGTTGTCGGCGAGGGTCACACCGGTCACGGTCAGGCAGTTCCCATGGAGCAATCCGGCGTCGAGAAGCACCTTGAGCACCACTGGGACACCGCCTGCGTGATCGAGGTCCACCATCACGTAGTGGCCGCCGGGACGGAGGTCCGCAAGGTGGGGCACGCGCCGACCGATCCGGTCGAAGTCGTCGAGTGAGAGCGAGACCTCCGCCTCATGAGCGATGGCCAGGAGGTGGAGCACAGCGTTGGTGGAGCCGCCGAGAGCCATCACGACCGTGATGGCGTTCTCGAATGCCTCCCGGGTGAGGATCTGGCGGGGCCGAATGCCCGCGTTGGCGAGGTGGACGGCCGCGGCACCGCTTCGGTAGGCGATGTCAAGACGCCGAGGATCTCCCGCTGTCGGCGTCGCCGAGCCGGGCAACGCCATGCCGAGTGCTTCGGCCTCCGCTGCGACGGTGTTCGCGGTGTACATGCCCGCGCACGACCCCTCGCCTGGGCAGGCCACGCGTTCGAGCACATCGAGCTCATCGGCTGACATGCGTCCCGTACTGAGCGCACCGACCCCTTCGAAGACGTCTTGGATCGTGACCGGACGACCCCGGTGCTCCCCGGGCAGGCTGCTGCCGCCGTAGACGAACACGGTGGGCAGGTCGAGGCGTGCCGCGGCCATCAGCATCGCCGGAAGGCTCTTGTCGCACCCTGCAAGGGTGACGAGCGCGTCGAATCGTTGTGCATGGGCCATGCACTCGACCGAGTCGGCGATCAGGTCCCTGCTGGGCAGCGAGGCCCGCATCCCGACATGGCCCATCGCGATGCCGTCGGACACCGCGATCGTCGAGAACCCGAGACCAACCGCGCCGGCCTCGACGACGCCGCGCCGTGCAGCGGAAGCTAGCCGGGACAACCCCATGTTGCACGGCGTCACGTCGTTCGCTGCAGCTGCGATCCCAACCTGGAGCTTGTCGAAATCACCGTCTTCGAACCCCACGGCCCGCAGCATCGCCCGGGCCGGTGCTCTCTCGGGGCCGGCGGTCACCTCCCGGCTGCGCCAAGTTGGATCCGACACGTTGGACATACGGGAAAGGTATCACGAACGGAAGATCGTAGAAGGAATTGGGGGCGGACCGGACCTGCGGCATCGAGCACCGGTGTGGATCGCCCGCTGCTGTCGGGCGGGGCCTCTGACGTTCGTGGCTGTGACGCCCACCTCAACCGTGAGCTGGGAGTAGGTGGGCACCAAGCAGGCATCGCAGTCGACCTGCGGTGCACCGACGCGCCCAGCGGTCGAGCGCGCTGCTCGCGGAGCGGTCGAGCGTGCCGGGTCCACACCGAGCTCCCAGCTCCCAGAGAGACCGTGCAACAGGGCGCCATCCCCAGGTCGACGGCCCGAGCTCAACACTGCTGCTCTCCCACCAGATCCGCCTGCACCGGACATGGCGAAGCAGGCGGCGGATCCCTCGCTGCATGCAGGTGTCCGCACCACTCCAGCTGCGAAGCCTGGGTCAGGGCACCGCGGATGTTGCGGGGAAGCGTCCCGGCGCCCGGCGCCCGGCGCCCGGCGCCCGGTGCCCGGTGCCGTTGCGCCGTCTACGAAGCTGCTATGATGAGTTAGAATTCACATGTCATGGAGCGTAGGATGGACGATGTCGATGGACCCAGCACCCCGCTGAGCGGCATGGCGCGGGCAGCGTGCCGGCGGCGAGTGGTGGGTATCGACCTGCGGGTGCAGCGACGATGCGGAAAGGGCAAGGCGCGGACAGCGACTGGCTCTCGGTCGAGCGCCACTCTCCTCGGCCTGATTGCCACGAAGGAGCTGGAGCTCGACGAAGTAGCGCTGCTGGGCGCCGAGCAGGCCGAGCCGCGCGGTTGCGCTTCGCTGAGCACGACGCCGACGTTCACGTGGCGGACGTAGCCATGTGCGAGCCGATGACCCGTCCACCCGCCCCACCTCGCCGGTCACGGCTGGCCAAGTTGGAAGAGATCACCGGCATCCCAGATGCTTCGCCGCTGTCTGCCTGCCTGCCTGCCCGCCTGGTGATGACCACAGATCG
>JAKAYQ010000224.1 GCA_021826725.1 Actinomycetes bacterium | reverse complement strand
CGCTCATGGTGGGGCGGTGATCTACCGTGTCGGGGTGCGGCCAAGATGGTGCTCGTGACCAAGTATGTGTTCGTCACCGGCGGTGTCTCGTCGTCGCTCGGCAAGGGCCTGACCGCCTCGGCGTTGGGCCGGCTGCTCAAGTGCCGGGGCCTGCGGGTCACGATGATCAAGCTCGACCCGTACATCAACGTCGACCCCGGGACGATGAACCCCTACGAGCACGGCGAGGTGTTCGTCACAGAGGACGGCGGGGAGACCGACCTCGACCTCGGGCACTATGAGCGGTTCATCGACGAGAACCTCCGGCGTGACTCCAATACGACCACCGGCAAGATCTACAGGCAGGTGATCGCCAAGGAGCGCCGCGGCGACTACCTGGGCAAGACGGTGCAGGTGATCCCCCACGTGACCGACGAGATCAAGGAGCGGATCCGCCGGGTTGCCGTCGACGCAGTCGACGTGGTCATCGTGGAGGTAGGCGGCACGGTGGGCGACATCGAGATCGTCCCGTTCTTGGAAGCTCTCCGGCAGTTCCGCCACGACGTCGGGCGCGACAACGTCTGCTACGTCCATCTCACGCTGGTGCCGTACCTGCCACCCACCGGGGAGCAGAAGACCAAGCCGACGCAGCATTCGGTGACAGAGCTTCGCAGTCGCGGCATCCAACCCGATGTCATCGTGTGCCGCTCCGACCGGGACATCTCGATCGAGCTGAAGCGAAAGATCTCGTTGCTGTGCGACGTACCGGTGGCGGCCGTGGTGTCGGCGGTGGACGCGCCGAGCATCTACGACATCCCCCTGGTGATGCACGGTGAAGGCCTCGACGACGTGGTGCTGCGCACCCTTGCCCTCGACGGTGCCGAGCACCCCATCGACCTGTCGGGCTGGGAGCGCGTGGTGGGGCATGTGCACGCCACGGACCGGACTGTTCGCATCGGGTTGGTCGGCAAGTACGTCAACCTGCCCGACGCCTACCTGTCGGTCGTGGAGGCCATGCGGCACGCGGGTTTCGAGCTGGGCGCCTCGGTGGACATCGAATGGGTGGCCGCAGAGGAGGTCGAGCATCTGCTCGCGGGCGACCACATGGCCCATCTGGACGCCATCGTCATCCCCGGCGGGTTCGGCGAGCGAGGCATCGAGGGGAAGATCGCCGCCGCCCGCTATGCACGCACTCACGAGGTGCCGTGTCTGGGGCTGTGCCTGGGGCTCCAGGTCATGGTGATCGACGTCGCCCGGGAGCTCGCCGGCCTGGAGGGTGCCAATTCCCGCGAATTCGACGTGTCGACGTCGCACCCGGTGATCGACCTGATGGATGAGCAGCACGACGTGGTCGAGCTCGGCGGGACGATGCGGTTGGGCGCTTACGTCGCGCGGCTGCGCCCCGGCTCGCGGGTCGCAGCCGCCTATGGACAGGAGATCGTGTCCGAGCGGCACCGGCATCGCTACGAAGTGAACCCCAAGTACCGGTCCACGCTCGAAGGGGTGGGTCTGCAGTGCTCGGGCACGTCGCCAGACGACCTGCTGGTCGAGTTCGTGGAGCTCGACGGGCATCCCTTTTGGGTGGGCACCCAAGCGCACCCGGAGTTCAAGAGCCGCCCGGACCGTCCGCACCCGCTGTTCCGTGCGCTGGTCCACGCCGCGTTG
The DNA here is from genome assembly GCA_021826725.1 of Actinomycetes bacterium. Classification (GTDB taxonomy): domain Bacteria; phylum Actinomycetota; class Acidimicrobiia; order Acidimicrobiales; family UBA8190; genus JAJZYI01. Next base: position 3,455 of record JAKAYQ010000224.1, on the reverse strand, counting down.
GACCGGGCCGAGGGCAGGCTGCCGCACCTGATCGATGTGGACGGCGGTGGGTCGGTCTCCACCGCCGCTCCCGCACCGCGCCGGTGATCGGGACAGCGGCATGCGCGGTGGAGAGACGTGACCGGCAGCGCGCTCGTGATCGGGACAGTGGCATGAGTGGTGGAGAGACGTGACCGGCAGCGCGCTCGGCCGCTTCCGGTTCCGAGGCGAGACGACGCGGGCCGACGGCTGGCGGATCCGGATGGTCTCCGCCACCTTCGAGGCGCCCGACGGTGAGCAGTTCACGCGGGACATCGTGCGTCACCCCGGTGCGGTGGCGGTGGTCCCGGTGACCGAGCGTGGCACCGTCGTGCTCGTCCGCCAGTACCGGGCACCGGTCGACCGCGAGCTGCTCGAAGTCCCCGCGGGCACGCGCGACGTTCCCGGCGAGCCGGCAGCGCTCACCGCCGCTCGCGAGCTCCAGGAGGAGACGGGCCTCCGGGCCGGCCGGCTGGATCATCTGTGCACGTTCTACAACTCTCCGGGGTTCTGCGACGAGGAGACGGTGTTGTTCCTGGCCACGGACCTCCGGGCGGTGCCCGACGGCCGCGAGGGCATCGAAGAGCGTCACATGACGGTCGAAGAGGTCGCCCTGGGCGACGTCGAGCGCCTGGCGGCTGAGGGCACCGTCGACGGCCAGACCATGCTCGGGCTGCTGCTGGCGCGCGACCACGTCGGCCGCCGATTGCCCGTCGGGGACCTGCCGGGTGATGGCGGGCACCGGCCCGAGGGGTGACGGCGACGCCGCCGCTGCCGGGGCCACCTGGCGAGGTCGAGACGATCGACTCGTCCAGGGCGCCCGAGCCGCCCTCGGCACGGGCGTCGCACGAGCTGATCCACCCACCTGAGCCGCTCGAACTGCTCGTCGACGAGTTCCTGACCTGGCTCGCGGTGGACAGGGGCCGTTCGGTGAACACGGTCGCCGCCTACCGCCGGGACCTGACCGTCTTCCAGCGGTTCGTGCACGGCCAGGGCATGCTGCTGGGTGAGGCCAGTCCCGCGGTGATCGACGCCCACCTCGATGCCTTGGCATCGGCCGGTGTCCGGCCCGCGTCGGTGGTGCGGGCGCTGGCGGCCATCCGTGGTGTGTACCGGTTCGCCGTGGACGAGCTCCACCTGCCGGTGGACCCGACCGCATCCGTGCGCGGTCCGCGCGCCCCGGACCGGCTGCCGAAGGCGCTGACCGAGGACGAGGTGGCGTGCCTCCTCGACAGCGTGGCCCCGACGGATCCGCTGGGTAGGCGCGATCGGGCGATCCTGGAGGTGCTGTACGGGACTGGCATGCGGGTGGGGGAGCTGGTCGGGCTGCGGACCGGTGACCTGGGCTCGGAGACCGGTCTGGTGCGAGTCCTGGGCAAAGGCCGTAAGGAGCGCCTGGTTCCGCTCGGTGGCCTGGCGGCGTGGGCACTGGGGGACTGGCTCGGGCCGAGCGGCCGACCGCAGCTGGTCCCGGCGCGATGGGCGCGCAGCCACGACGCCGATGCGGTCTTCTTGAACGCTCGGGGTGGTCGGCTCACCCGGCAGGGCGTGTGGGATGTCATCGGCCGGCGGGCCTCGGCGGCCGGTCTCGGATCGGCGGTCCACCCGCACGTGCTGCGACATTCCTGCGCCACCCACATGCTCGGGCGGGGGGCCGACATACGCGTGGTGCAGGAGCTGCTGGGGCACGTATCAGTCGCCACGACCCAGCTCTACACGAAAGTGACGGTCGAGCACCTCAGGCGGGCGTACGAGCAGGCGCATCCGCGCGCTGGGGGGGCTCCCCGGCAGTAGAGTCGTGGCGTGGCACCTGACGCTCCGACGGTTGATTTCCGGGCCCTGCTCGAGGAGGAGCGCGCCGAGCTGCATGCCAAGCTCGCCGAGCTCGGGTTCGCAGACGGGGATCGCACGGGGTTGGCCTACGATCCGAACTTTGCGGACACGAGCCAGGTGACTGCAGAACGGGGCGAGGCGGAAGCGCTGGCCCTGACGCTGAGCGAAGCGCTCGCCGATGTGGAGCATGCCATCGCCAAGCTGGGTGACAACACCTACGGCGTGTGCGAGAAGTGCGGCAAGCCGATCAGCGAGGCCCGGTTGGAGGCGATGCCCGCAGCGCGGTTCTGCTTCGACTGTGCATCTCGGCAGTGATCCGGTGACGGGTCCGGGGCCCGCGTCACCGCAGGGCGAAAGGCCGCAGCGGCTGGCGGCGGTCGGCGACGGGACGCCACCAGGATCGTGGGGGATGCCGCCCTCAGGCGGCTGGGTTCCGGGTGGGCAGCCGCCGCAGGGTGCGGGTGGGCCCGGGCCGGGATGGCCGGCACCGCCACGGCGGCCTGCCGCCGGTCGGGACCCGCGCCTGGCAGCGCTGGTCATCGTGGCGGTGGCATTGATCGCTATCTTGGTCCGCACCCACCACGTTGCGGTCGTGTCGATCATCGTCTTCTGCGTGCTCGTGCCGTCGGTGATCCTCCACGAGGTCTCCCACGGGTGGGTGGCCCTGCTGTTCGGCGACGACACGGCCAAGCGGGCGGGTCGACTGACCCTCAACCCGCTGGCACACGTCGACCTGGTCGGGACCATCATCGTGCCGATCGTCATGGTCCTGAGCGGCCTGGGAGCGTTCGGCTGGGCCAAACCGGTCCCCGTCAACGTGTCCCGGCTCCGTCACCCGCGCAACCAGGCGGTCGCCGTGTCCTTGGCGGGTCCAGCGGTCAACCTCGTGCTGGTGGCGCTGTCGTGGGGGGCCTACCGCTACCTCGTGCCGGCATCCATCAAGCTCGGCGTGCTGTACACCGGTGTCATCACCGTCCAGCCGGTGTGGGCCCAGGTGATCTTCCTCGTCGGCTACGTCAACCTCATCCTCGCCGTGTTCAACCTGATCCCGCTGCCGCCGCTCGACGGCTCGGCGGTGGTCGAACGGCTGTTGCCGGCGCGCCTGCTCCCCGGCTACTACCGGGTCCGGCCGTACACGCTCATCTTGCCGCTCATGCTGGTGCTGCTGTCGTCCTTTGGTTCCAACGGCGGCCCGCTGGGCAGCCTGTTCGGCTCGGTGCTCAACTGGTGGGGGCACGCCGTCGGGCTGTGACCTGATCCTCGGCCTGTGGACTGCGGGCTCTGACCCGGTGCCCGGCGTGCGGGCTGCGACCCGGCCTGCGACGTGTTGTCGAGCTCGTGCCCGACGCTGCGCCGGGGGTCAGGGCATGAGCAGGCCGGCGCTGCGAGCGGCCCGCTCGTACGTTGTCGCCGCGATCAGGTGGGCCCGCTCGGCCCCGGCGGCCAGGACACGGCGGAGCTCACCGTGGTCCGCCACCACCTCGGCGTACTGCTCCTGGACGGGCTCGAGGAGAGCGATCAGCGCGTCGGCCACGTCGTCCTTGAGCGCCCCGTAGGTGGTGTACCGCTCCGCCAGGCGGGCAGGCTCCCCTCCGGCCGCAGCG
>JAKAYQ010000223.1 GCA_021826725.1 Actinomycetes bacterium | reverse complement strand
GCGGTGACCGGCCGGGCCCGGCCGGCCACCGCTCGGACCGGTCAGCCTGCCGAGTCGTCGGCGACGTCCCGGTAGACGAGCACACCACGGATGTTCCGTCCGGCGCGCATGTCGTCGTAGCCGTCGTTGATGCCCTCGAGCGGGTAGGTACGGGTGACGAGCGCGTCGAGATCGAGCCGCCCTTGGGAGTACAGCTCCAGCAGCATCGGGATCTCGTAGCGCGGGTTCGACGAGCCGAACAGGGAGCCGACGATCTGGCGCTCGAAGACCGTGAGCATGATCGGCGACAGGTCGATCGAGGTCTCGGCGGCCGGGTGCATGTTGGTCACCACGATCCGGGCCCGCTTGCCGCCCAGCTCCGACGCCTCGCCGAGCGCGCTGCCGCTGCCGACGCTCATGGCCATGACGACCACGTCGAAGCCGCGGTTCCAGGTCGAGCCGGCGAGGTCGGCCCGCGCCTCGGCGATCGACGCGTAGGCGTGGGTGGCGCCGAGCTGCAGTGCCTTCTCACGCTTGAGCTCGACCGGGTCGATGGTGGCGATGACACGCGCACCTGCTGCCCGGGCGCCGAGGACCGCGCTGGCCCCGATCCCGCCGATGCCGACGATGGCCACATGGTCGTCGGGGCCCACCTGGCCGGCGTTGACGACCGACCCCCAGCCGGTCACCACGCCGCAGCCGAGCAGACAGGCCCGGTCCAGCCGATGGCTCCGTTCGATCTTGATGCAGCTGGCCTCGTTCACCACCGTGTGGTGTGCGAACGTGCCGAGCGAGCCGATGGCCAGGCTGAGGTCGCGTCCCTGGGCATGGTGCCGGGTGGTGAGGTCGGACACCTGCATCCCGGTGGCGGTCAGCCCACCGAGGTCGCACAGGTTGGAGTGGCCGGTGGCGCAGCTCGGGCAGGTTCCGCACGCCGGGATGAACCCGAACACCACGTGGTCGCCGGGCGCGACGCTGCGCACCCCGTCTCCCACCTCCAGGACTACGCCAGCACCCTCGTGGCCACCGATGGTCGGCACCGGGCCTACGAAGCCCCGCAGGTCACCGGTGACGACGTGCTCGTCGCTGTGGCACATGCCGCTGGCGACCAGCTCCACGAGCACCTCACCCGCCTTGGGTGGGTCGAGCTCGATCTCCTCCACGCTCCACGGAGTGTTCTCCTCCCAGAGGATGGCTGCCTTGGTCTTCACGATTGCCCTCCCGTGCTGCTCGTGTTCTGCGCTTCGACAGTGGCTGCGGCCCCGACACCGGGGTTGACGCTGGTCGCTCGCGGGCACTGCGGCGAGCCGGTCGCGAGCGGTCCGGCCTCGGAGTGGCTGCGCCGGGTCACGCGCCGCCCGCCACCCGGCGTCGCCCGCCACCCGGCGTCGGCGGGCATCGGCGCCCTAGATGGCGTGTGCCGACAGGCGCTCCTCGTCCAGCTCGACCCCGATGCCAGGCCGGTCGTCGACCACCAGGTCGCCGTCCTCCCAGCGAAGCGGCTCCCGGACGATCTCGTCGAAGAACCCGTGTGAGGTGTGGATGCTCTCCTGGATAAGGAAGTTCGGCGTGGCCGCGTCGAGCTGCATCGCCGCCGCGGTGATGACCGGCCCTCCCCACACGTGCGGCGCCATCAGGACGTAGTGCGCTTCGGCCATGCCGGCAATCTGCTTCGCCGCTGTGATCCCGCCGCACGAGCCGAGGTCGGGCTGGGCGAACGCACAGGCCCCGGCGGCGAACAGCCGGTGAAAGTCGTGGACGTAGGCGAGCCGCTCACCAGTGGCGATGGGGATGGTCGTCGACCGAGCGATCCGTCCCATTTCGTCGACGTTCTCGGGCGGACAGGGCTCCTCGAGCCACAGCGGGTCGTACGCCTCGAGCCGCCGGGCCAGGCGCCGTGCCACCGACGGCGTCATCTGGCCGTGGGTGCCGATGCAGATGTCGGCCTCGTTCCCCACGGCGTTACGCACGGCCTCGACGCAGCGCTCGGCCCGGTCGTACTGCGCGAGCGGGATCTCCCACGGCTGCAGCGGCAGCGAACCGGGCGGGAGGTAGTCGAGCGGGTCGAACTTGACCGCCGTGAAGCCCTCGTCGACCGCCTGGCGGGCGACCTCCCCGAGGCGGAGGGGGTTCCCGACCCAGTTGGCGACCGAGCCGAGCAGCCCGTCAGGCTGCTCGAAGTCGTAGAGGTAGGTGTAGGTGCGGATCCGCTCCCGGTGGCGGCCACCGAGCAGGTCGGCCACCGGCACTCCGAGGGCCTTGCCGCAGATGTCCCACATGGCGATGTCGAAGGCACTGATCACGCCGGCGGCCACGTAGTCGTTGTGGTGCGAGGTGAGCCCGGCGTACATCTGCTTGTTGAGCGGGTCGCGGTTGAGCGGGTCGCGACCGACCAGGTAGCGCTGGAACACGCTCGAGACCAGCTCCACGAAGGCCCGTTCGTGGCCGTACAGGCTGGTGAGCACCGCCGTCTCACCCCAGCCGACCAGACCGTCGTCGGTCTCCAGGCGCACGAAGTACCAGATGAAACCACCGTGGTGCGGCGGCGGCACCGCGATCGTGAACGGTGTGGCGTTGACCAGCTGCATCGGATGTGGTCTCCTGTCGGCTCGTCGCCTTGCAGGGCCCGCACGCCATGACCGCCACCGGGGGGGTGCAGACCGGCAACGGGCCCTGCCATCGGCCGGATCGTAGCACTTAGAAAGTGAGCGGTCACGTCTTAACCGTGAAAGCCTCCGCCATCTCTCGCAGCGCCGCCCGGACACGGGCGGCCTGTTCGTGGTCCGGGACGACCATCTGGTTGAGACGCAGGCCCTGCACGGCCAGGATGGCCAGGTCGACCAGGCTGGCGAACCGCCCGTCGGCGTCGTCCACGCCCGCCCCGGCGGCCACCTCGGCGGTGAGCGATACCAGATGGTCGATGTGGGCGGTCACCACCGGCTGCAGGTCGGCACGCAGCACCGGGTCCGTGCGCGCCGCCGTGTAGAGGTCGTAGGCGGTACCGAGGCGTTCGTCGAGCATCTGCCGCCAGAGCAGGTCGAAGGCTGTCGCGACGGTCCGCTCGCCGGGCACCACGGCCTCGTACGCCGCCGTGAAGTCCGACCGGAGTCCGTCGAAGGCATGCTCGATGGTGGCCGCCAGCAGACCGGACTTCGTCGGGAAGTGCTTGAAGAGCGCCCCCTGGCTCATGCCAGCGCGGCGCGCCACCTCAGTGGTGGTGAACCGGGCGTAGCCCGAATCGGTCAGACAGGCCACCGCTGCCGCCAAGATTGCGGCCCGGGTGGTCGCCCGGCGCTCCTGCTGCGTGCGGCGCGTTGGCGCGGGCATCGGCGGCATCGTACCAACGCGAAGAGCCGCTAACGTCGCATAAGTGAGCAACCTGTTCGACGTATCTGGCAAGACCGTCGTGGTCACTGGGGGATCCCGAGGAATCGGTCGGATGATCGCCGAGGGATTTGTCGACGCCGGCGCAACCGTGTACATCTCGGCCCGTAAAGCCGACGCGTGCCGTCAGACGGCCGAGGAGCTTTCGAAACGGGGGTCGTGCACGGCATTGCCTGCGGACCTTTCGACAGAGGCGGGCTGCCGAGGCCTCGCAGATGAGGTGGCAGAGCGTGAGCCGCAACTGGATGTGCTGGTGAACAACGCAGGTGCCACGTGGGGAGCTCCGCTCGAACAATTCGACGACGCGGCGTGGGACCGGGTGCTCGACCTCAACGTCAAGGGCGTGTTCCACTTGACGAAGTTCTTGAAGCAGCTCCTGCACAAAGCGGGGACAGACGAAGACCCGTCCCGCGTCATCAATATCGGTTCCATCGACGGGATCCAGGTTCCCCTGCTCGAGACCTATTCCTATTCCGCCTCGAAAGCAGCGGTCCACCAGCTCACCCGGCACTTGGCACGGCATCTTGCTCCGCGGACGACGGTCAATGCCATCGCTCCGGGTCCGTTCGAATCGAAGATGATGGCAGCCACGTTGGATGCGTTTGGCGACCACATAGCCGCATCCGCCCCCCTCAAGCGCATCGGTCGGCCCGACGACATGGCTGGAACGGCGATCTTCCTGGCGTCACGCGCCGGTGCCTACCTCACCGGTGCGATCGTTCCCGTCGACGGAGGAATTGCCACGGTCGGCTGATTGGGCACTGCGCTCCTTTGGGTCAGCGTAGGAGCAAGAGAAGCGGTGCCCGCGTGAACGGAAGCGGGTCGTGTGCGCATCCGGTTGTGGTTCGAACGTACCTGTCCTGGATGTGGTTCGGCAGACGTCACCGCTTCCCCGAGAACGTCGACCTGTCAATGCGGATAGGGACCTGCAGGTCAGGGCGCTGAGGGCGTTCGGCGAAATTGGGTTCACCGTACGCTCGACTGCGACTGGCTCGGATGCTCGCAGAATTGCCCAACGTGCTCTGGGGCGAACCCTGAGTGCCGCTATCGCTCCATCAGAGAGGCGGTGGGCGAGCGATGAGCACGCCGGCAAGCGCGCAAGCCAAGGCGGTGGCGCTGACGGGGATGGCAAGGCGCCGAACGGCGAGCCGGGGGGCGAGCCGATGCGCTGGCAGCTCGACCAGGTACCTGCTGATGACCGCCGCACACAGGGTCAGGGCAACCTGAGCGGCCTGGAGCGCTCCGCCGGACATTCCTGTCGTGTGTGATGTCAGGAGGATCAGGGCGGGCCAGTGCCATAGGTAGATCGCGTACGAAAGGCGTCCCACAGCAACTGCCGGCGCCGAGGCAAGAACCCGGCCGACGATGCTGGTCGGATGGGTCACGACCGACCAGATCAACGCTGCGGCTCCGATTGCGACGGCTACCAGCCCCCCCTGGAAGATCCATTGCGTCCCGATCCCCGTGACGGTGAGGGAGAAGGCCAGGATGCCAGCTGCCGTGCAGATGCTCACCAGTTCGGGGATCCAGGCGGGTATGCGTCGAGCGGAGCGGTGGACCTGGTAAGGGAGGGCGCCGAGCGGTATGGATGTCTGGAAAGGCTGCAGCGGGGAGGTGATGGTTGCGACAGGCCTGGTGGTCACTGCGGAAGCCTGCGCCATGGTGATGTCGTGGATGGCTGTGTGGTCGTGGATGGCTGTGTGGTCGTGGATGGCTGTGTGGTCGTGGATGGCTGTGTGGTCGTGGATGGCTGTGTGGTCGTGGATG
>JAKAYQ010000025.1:23138-24118 GCA_021826725.1 Actinomycetes bacterium | reverse complement strand
TTGTGCGGTTGCCGCTGCAGGGTTCGGACTGGCATGGGGAAGCCTGCAGTCTCAGCAAGACACACGGGCGCAGGTGGCCACGGTCTCCCGCTCGTTCGTGCTCGACCTCACCAATCTCACGCCGGGAACGGTCGACGCCCGCATCAACGACCTGTTGGGCGCCTCGACGGGGCAGTTCTTGGCGCAGGCCAAGTCGTTCTTCGGTGGCGGCATCCGGCAGCAGCTGGAGAGGGCACATCCAATCGAGCAAGGGCAGGTCCGGACTCTGGCCGTGGAGTCGGTGCAGCGTGCCAGTGCAGCAGTGTTCGTGGTGGTGGATGACTCCTATTCGAATTCGGCCCTCCAAGCCAGCGGCCAGGGCAACCAGACCGATGTGCTCCGACTCGACCTTGAGCTCACAGACACCGCTCATGGTTGGAAGGTGGCCACGGTGACCGTGCTCGGCGGGGTTGGGACCAGTGTGCTCGGTGCTCCTACCGGCGCAGGATCGGCACGCGGGTTGTCAGGAGCTGCGGGGTCGAGTGGCGCTGCGGGGTCGAGTGGCGCTGCGGGGTCGAGTGGTGCTGCGGCCACGGGGACCTCGACCGGCTCGGCCGGCTGAGCCTGGTCAGGCCGGTTCCGGTTCTGTGCGGGTTCAGAAGGTACCGGGCTGTGCCGGTCCGGCCCTGGGTTCGTCAGCTCGCGGTGGTGTGGTGCGCAGCGGGTGGGCCGCCCCCGTGGGCGGGGCACAGCGGTCGGAAGTGGCACCACCCGCACAGCGGGGATGGTCGGGGGCGGAAGTCCTCGGTCCGGCACGCCCGGGAGATGGCTGTCCACAGCGCAGCGGTGCGCCGCTGTACCCCTGACAGGCCCTGGTCGGTGGGGACCGCCTCGATCGATACGGGACCGCGGAGATAGAGCAGGCGCACCCGGCTCGGGCGGCGCCCCAGAACCTGCTGGCACAGGAGGGCGTAGATCTGCACGCCGCCCAGGCTAGATCG
>JAKAYQ010000025.1:0-23128 GCA_021826725.1 Actinomycetes bacterium | reverse complement strand
CCAGGCTCGCCTGCTCGGACGCTGGTGCGGGTACCCGTCCGGTCTTGTAGTCGACGACGGTGAGCGACCCGTCGGGCTCGATGTCGAGGCGGTCGACGATGCCCCGGAGGCGTACGTCGCCGACGTCGGCCTCGAGGACGATCTCCGTTGCGATGTCCCGGATGGCATCGGGCTGCTCGAGGGTGAAGTAGCGCTCGAGCAGCCCGGTCGCCTCGGTCAGCAGCCCGTCGACCTCCGATGGGTCGAGCCCCAGGGAGGTGGTCTCCGGATCGTCGGCGACAGTCGCCCACGACCGGGCCAGCTCGTCGCGGGCGGCCGCCGGTGACCGCTGCCCTGCAAGATGGTGCCAGAAGAGCCCCTCGAGGGCGCGATGCACGAGTGTCCCGAGCACGGTGTGGCGCGTCGCCGGCTCCGGAATGCGGTCGATGGCCGCGAAGCGGAACGCCAGGGGGCAGTTGGTGAAGGCCCCGACTTTGGAGGGCGAGAGCGAACGGGGCACCGGCACGGGCATGCGGCCCAGGCTACGTGCCGGTCGTGACAGCTGGGATGCCGGTACGGCGGTGCGGTCAGCCGTTTCCTTGTGCGCCGGCACCAGAGGCAGTGTCGGCCGGTTCGTGGACGCCTGCGGGTGTCATCGATGGCTCGGGTGGGGCAGGGACAGGCGGTCCGGGGCGGACGACACCACGGTGTCACGTCCGGCGCGCTTGGCGGCGTACAGACGAGTGTCGGCTTCGGCAAGGAGCGCGCCTCCCGTCGACTGCCCGTCCCAGAGAGCGATGCCGGCGGACAGGGTGACCCCGCTCCCGGGTACGCAGGCGCCCACCTGCTGGCGGACGGCATCGACCAGGGCATGCGCGCCGGACACGCCGGTCCCCGGCAGGACGAGGCAGAACTCGTCGCCCCCGTAGCGGGCGGCCAGATCGCCGCTCCGCACGCGCTGTTTCAGCAGGCTGCCGACGCGCTGCAGCACCTCGTCCGCGGCGAGGTGCCCGTGGGTGTCGTTACACGCTTTGAAATGGTCGAGATCCAGCATGGCGACGGCGAGGGCTTGACCGGTCCGGGCACTGTTCGCGAGCTCCAGGTCGAGGATCTTCATGAGGTGCCGCCGGTTGGCCAGGCCGGTGACCGGGTCGGTCACGCTCTCCTCGTGGAGCCGGGCGAGGTGCGCGAGCCGAGCCGTGAGTCGGAGGAAGGCGGCGGTGACGGCATCGGCCGTCTCGTGGGCGAAGCGGGCACCGTACCCGTGTGGTCGGTCTCGCTCGACGACCAGAGCCAGCTCGCCACTCGCGGTGTAGCCGATGGGCAAGCAGCACCACCGGTCGGTCACCACAGCCGTGGGAGAGACAAGTGCAGCGGCGAGATCGGGGTGCGTGCCGTCGGCCAGATCGGTGAATGCTGGATCCAGGCCCATACTGGGGCCGGAACTGCCGCCTGCCGCCTCGCCGCCTGGTGCCAGGGTGCTCCGGGCCCATCCGGCGACCACTGCGGTGGCACCCGAGCTGGCGGACCGCTCGACGACAGCTGCGCGGTGCGCCGAGACCACACTGTCAACCAAGGGGAGGCATGTAGCCAGTCCGTCGACGAGCGTCTCGCTGGTGGCGGCGGCCTGCATCATGGCGTTGATGGCGCCGCGAGCGGAGTTGCGGCCGCGCAGTGTCGTCATGACGGTCGCCACCATCGACTCGACGGTAGCGAGCACGAAGGCGAACATCACGATGCTGATCCACATGGCACCGTTCCGATAAGGGGCGATGGTCCATGTGCTCGCGACCATGCCGGCGACGGTTGCGACGAGTGTCACACGGCGCATGGTGGTATTGCCGATAAGGGCAACGAACACCGGGATCTCGACGTAGATCGGCTCGTATGCCCACGATGGACCGTCGCCGGCCACGTTGACGAGGCTGACGGTCACCACGCAGGCGATCACGAGCGCCAACACGATGCGAGGGTCGAGGAAGACCTGGCTCTTGCGGGCGACAACGGCGTACTTGACGATGACGTAGGCGATGACCACGCCGATGGCACCGAACCCGGCGCCTACTTCGGTCCAGTCGACGGGCATCCCATGGGGAATGACGAGCGTGACGATGGCGCATAGCGCGCTGGAGAGCGCTGTGGCGGCAATGACTAGGCCGATCCTGAACTGTTCGTGACCGAGCCCATCGTCGAAGAAATTCACACCCCGCATGGAACGGGTATCGACGATCGGGCGTCAGGAGTTGAACCAGAGTGTCACCACGCCGGTCCGACGGGCGTCGGACCGGCGTGGTGACAGTGGCTCGTGGGCGCGGCGGCCGTCCACTCGTGGGGCTGTGGGTCCGCGAGCTCGTGCTTGAGGTGCGGATCTCGACCGGTCCCCGGTGTGCCGAATGGGGCGCGGCAGCTCAGGCGACGTTGCCGGCGCCAGCCGCCGACGCAGCCTTCGACGGCCCGGTGGCGCTGAGCCTGGCCATCTCGGAGGCCACCAGCTGCTCGTGCCGCCGGGCGTCCTCGCGCGCGCGCTTCGGCCGCCAGCGACCGGTCATCACGAAGACAAGCGGGATGAACACGGCTTCGCCGGCGACACAGACCCAGTACCAGTTCTGCCACTGGCCGGGAGCGGCCTTGGACGCGTCCAGGACAGCGCTGCCGTGGGCAGCCAGCACGCCGAGAGGCACGGTGTACTGCTGCGCAGCCAGCAGCGCCGGGATGCCGACGGCGGCGATGGCGGGGTCGAGGACCGACGCCGGGATGCTCTTGGGGTTCGTGTACTTGGCCAGCGACGCGAACACCTGCGCGTGTCCCTGCACCACGGCGAGCAGCGGTTGGGGCGTCGAGGTGTAGGGAACTTTGACCGGCTTGGCAGCATCGACCTTCGCCAGGGCTGCCTGGACTGGTGCGCCGTAGGTCACGAGCGGGGTCATCGAGCTCACCATGAACGGCAGGATGAAGGCCGAAACGGCGACGACGGCCCGGATGACCCACCCCCACACAGCCAGGCCGGTGGCGGTGAGCGCGGGGTTCCGCTTCTCCACGGTCTCGGTGAAGCTGGCCATCCACGGTGCGAAGGCAATGGCCAGGAAGACGGCCAGCACCGAGATCATCCACACGAAGGTGTAGTAGCCGGTGTGGGTGTGCGTTGCCCGGGTGAGGAAGATGATCGTCATCACCACGGACCCGATCCCGCCGACGATCATGAACGGTTTGCGAACGAGCAGTCGGTCCGAGACGACCCCGACGACGACGAGGGCGCCGGCATCGAACGCCCAGAACCAGTTTCCGATGCCGTTTGCCTGGTTGGCGGTGAACCCGAAGATGCTCTCGAAGTAGATGACGAAGAACCCGACCGCCGTGTAGTAGATGAGCAGCAGCACACTGATGGCGAGGGCCGACCCGATGATGTCGAAGTGCAGCATCTGGCGCCACGGCCGGCGGAGCGAATCGGAGATGTCGAGGCCGCGGGCTCGGGCCTCCACGAGGGCCCGGTCGCGCATGGAGACCATGAGCTGATCTCGGAGCTGGGGCGAGAGCTCACGCAGGCCGACGATGGCGATGACCGACACGACGAGACCAACGATGCCGCAGATGACGAACTGGCCGCGCCACGGCGGGGTGGCCCCGGCGGCCAGCGTGTGGGTGGCGACTTCAGCGACCACCAGGCTTCCGATGACCGGCCCGAGGGTCCAAAAGCCCATGGCAGACGCCCGCCCGAGCTGCGGTGAGAAGTCCCGCACCAGCGCCGGGGTCGCCACCAGGATGATCCCCTCGACGAAGCCGACTGCGCCCAGCAGGACGCCGTAGGTCCACTTGTTCGGAGCGTTCGGCAGCCCCCACAGGATGAGAGCGGCGGTGATCACCAGTCCGTAGGTGACGAGGTTCGCCCGCCCCCAGCGGTCGGCCAAGCCGGCGATCAGCGACGAGAACGCTCCCAAGGCATTGGCCACGACCACGACATCCACGTAGTAGGTGAACGACATGTGGTATTGGCTGATGATCGACGGTGCGACCGCCCCTTGTACGTAGAGCTCGTAGTACAGGACGATCGTGGCCACCACGACGATGCCAAGGTAGAAGATCCGCTTCCCGTCGTCGGGATAGCTTTCCAACCGGCGATGCCAAAGGAACGACAACGGAGATCCGCGACGGGCCGACGGTGACGCCAGCGCTGCATCGGTCATGTTCCCCTCCCCTCGCGCGCGGCGATGCCCCGGGGATGCCTACCGGCTCGGGTGCCGGCCACTCGCGATTTCATGGTACTCCTCGAATGCTTCGCGTGGCGGAAAGAGCGCGCCTCGTAACACATTGCGGACCATGAGCGTGGTGGGGTGCGGCCTGGCGTGCGTGGCCGGCGATCAGATACTGCTGTCCTTCGGACGGTGCGGTCGGGGGACGGTGCGGTCGGGGGACGGTGCGGTCGGCGAGCCCGGCGTGCCCACCAGCTGCGCCTCCACTGGGGGGGCGGTGGGTCGTTCGCGCCGGGCTGGCCCCCGACGCCAGCGGCCGTCGGGGGCGTGTACGCCGGTCAGATGCGGACCGGTCGGCGACCCCGGGTTATGACGCCACGGCTGCGCGCGACCGCATGCGGGTGCGGACGGTGACGCCGAAGCGCTTGGCTTCAGCCAGGAAGTTGCGACCCCCCATGCTGGCCTCGGCGACGACCTCGCCGCCGCGAGCCTCGATGAGGGTGCGCATGATCCCCAGCGTGCCGCGAGGTGTGACGCCGTAGGTGCAGAAGGTCGCCACGCGAAGACCGGCGATCGGGGGGAGATCGGCCAGCCAGCGGCGAGTGGTCCGGGACGGGCCAACACCGGCGACGACGAAGCCCTCCGTCCACGTCCCGAGGACCAGCAGGTCGGCACGGGCGAGCGTCATCGTGTCGACCTGCTTGAGGGGGAGGATCTCGACCGTCGTCCCGTCGGCGCCCAGCAGGTCGGCGACAGCACGAGCGCACGACGCGGTGCGCCCGCCGACACTGTCGTAGGCGACGACCACGTGAGCGATCTCGGGCCGCTGTGTGCCGGGGCGGCGGGGGCGGTGGGCCAGAACGGCCCGGGCTGCCTCGCGTCCCTGCGCCATGGCTTCGACGACGGTTGACGGGCCCACCAGGGCATCGCCGGCCACCCACAGGCGTTCCCGTCGGGGGAGGGCAGCAGTCACGCGTGCCGTCTCACGTGCCAGAGCCAGGCGGCCGACAGGCTGGTGGCGGGCGAACGCCGGCGCTGGCGCCGAAAGGATGCCACTGCCGGTCCATCGCCGGTCGGGCAGCTCGGGTGCGTGCTTCACGAAGGGCCTGCCGAGGTCGTCGTGCGACAGCTCGGGGTCGAGCCGGTAGCCCATGGCCAGCACGACGTGCTCGACGGGCACCAGCTCGTCGGAGCCTTGCTGGATGACGGGCCGGCGGTCGGCGCGCTCCTGACGGGTGCGGGCGATCCGGGCAACGCCGACGGTGCCGCCGGTTCCTTCAAGGCCGACGACCGTGCTGGAGAAGCGCACGTCCACACCTTCGGCGCGGGCCTCTTCGAGCTCGTCGGGGCGTACGGGTGCGAAGCGGGGGTCCATCCAGTCGATGCAGATCGCGTTGGCGCCCAGGCGCCGGGCGCACCGGGCGACGTCCATGGCGGTGTTGCCGGCACCGAGGACGAGGACGGTGGCGGCGGTGCGCGGCGAGCCAGTGGCCGCCTCGTCGAGGTCGGCCAGCCTGTCGCCGTTCTGGAGGGCGGCGCGTGCCCGCTGCAGGAAGCTGGTGGCGTCCTCCACCCCGGCCAGGTCCACACCGGGGATCGGTGGGCGCACCGGCAATCCGGCGCCGTGGGCCAGGACGACCGCGTCGTGCTCGGCGAGCAGCCGCTCCAGGCCAGGGGCGTCGACCGCGGTGGAGCAGCGGAGGTCGACACCTGCTGCCTGCAGCTGGTCCCAGGGGCGCTCGGCCACGGCTGCCGGCAGGGTGAAGTCGGGGATACCCCAGCCGAGGAGTCCGCCGGGGCTCGCGTCGCGCTCGAACACCGTGACCTGCGCTCCACCTTCGAGCAGCTCCCATGCGGCGGCGATGCCAGCGGGACCGGAGCCGACGATGGCCACGCTGGGCGCGCCTGCGGCGCTCGAGCCGCCCGGCGCCGCCACGCGCCGGCGCCGGGCGGGTGAGGACGAAACCTCGCCAGGCGCAGAAGACACATCAGCCGATCCGGTCGCACCGGGTGAGCCCGGCAGGGCTGGCGGGGGTACGGGGGCGTTGTCGGTGATGAAGCGCTCCAGGGCACCCACGGCGACCGGCGTGCCACCGGCGAGCGACCAGGTGCAGGCTCCCTCGCACTGCACCGCCTGGTCGCACACGCGCGAGCACACGTCGGGGAGGAACGTGGTGCGCCGGAGAATGCGGTGGGCCTCGTCGAGGTCGCGCTGGCGGACAGCGGCGACGAACGCGGGGATGTCGTTGTGGGTCGGGCAGCCACGCACGCAGGTCGGATCAGGGCAGCTCAGGCATCGCGATGCCTCGGCCACTGCTTCGTCCCAGGTGGTGATGCCTCGCCGGGTCTCGCTCACGTCGCCGGCGAGGTGCTTGGGGAGGTGGACCTGGGTCGCAACCCGATCGGCCACCAGCATGGGCCCCTCGACGGTGATGGCGGAGAACGGGCACGTGCGGACGCACTGGCGGCATCCGACGCAGTGGGCCGAGTCGGCGACTGCGACCCAGCGTCCGGTGTCCATGGTGAGCGCCTCGGTTGGGCAGCGCACCACGCACTCCTGGCAGCCCGCGCAGCGGTCGACGAGGACGGTGACAGCGGGTGAGGCGGTACCGGCGGTGGCGCCGGGGGTTGCGGCGGTGCGATCGGGGGCGATGGTCATCGGGCCTCCTAGGACGCTGCGTGCATGGCGATGTACAGGACGATGGCGGCAGCACCGCAGGCGAGGGCCAGGCCCACAGCCACGGCTCGGGCCGCTGCGGGGTGGGCGCTCACGGTCGCGAGGTCTCGGCCGGCGATGCGCCAGCTGGTGACCACGGCCGCCAGGGTGCCCAGGGCGATGACGCCGACCTGCACCGTCACGATGCGGGGATCGGCGAGCAGGCGCATGTGGTAGATGCTGGAGCTGGTGGAACCGTGGCCGAACCAGGCGCCGATGGCGGGCACCAAGCGGGGCACGTGCTTGAAGAACTTCGGGAGCTGCCGGGCGAAGTAGTCGGCACCGACCACGGGGATGATCCCGTACATGAGCGGCAGGAAGAACGTCCGGAACTTGCTGGTGTGCTCCATGAAGCCATGTCCCCCAGCAGGCACCTGCAGGTCGCGGCGCTCAAGCGCGTGCTGTGCGACCCACACGATCCCGGCCATGAGGGCGGCGACGGCAGCGATGATCCCGACGTAGTCCACCGGGTTGGGGTAGCCGATGTGGGTTGCCCGGATCAGCCACGAGTCGAGCGAGCCGTAGACGTTGGTGGCGTTCACCTGCTGGAAGACGACCAGGCCCCACAGGATGGCCACGGCCCAGGCGACATCCGCACGGCGCCGGTGGGGTGCGACCACCGACGTGAGCGGCTTCTGGAGGTACAGGCCGATGTTGTCGGACGGGCAGGCCTTGTAGCACTCGGTGCACAAGCCGCAGGCCAGGTTGGAGTCCGCCGAACCTGGCCAGGTGTACCAGGGGCACCCGTACCCGTCGGTGCCGCCTCGCATGCAGTCCTTGGTGCCGCATGACAGGCAGGTCTCGCGGTCACGGGTGCGGAACCCGGCTACGGAGCCCATGGCGCCCACGGTGCCGATCAGTGCCGACAGGGGGCACACGTAGCGGCAGAAGGATCGGCGCTCGAAGGCCAGGAAGAAGACGAGAGCCGAGGCGACGATGCCGACCACCATCCATGAGGTGGCGTGTGGCGCGCCCGGACCGGCAATGTTGAAGAACTCCTCGATCCAGGTGAGCGCCAGGAAGGAGCCGACGGAGAGCAGAAAGCCATATCGGGCGATCGGCTCGGGAACCTTGCGGCCGAGACCCAGCACCTTTTGGGTGCGCTTCCAGAAGGTCCGGCGTTGGATCCACTCGGCGAAGCCGCCGAAGGGGCACATGGCACACCAGGCCCGGCCCACCACCACCATCATGACGAACACGAGGCAGAACCACAGGTACCACGTGATGGCGGTGCCGAAGTTGAGCCCTGGCACCACCGTGCCGAGCAGGCCGAGGAAGATGACCGCCCAGAAGACGATCTGGTTGGGAAGGATCAACATGAATTGCAGGCGGCGGTTGTGCAGGATCCGGGCCACCTTCGGGTGCCGGGCGATGTCGAGCCCAGGCGACGGGTCCGTCGCAGCGAACCGCTCCTCCATGCCTCGGCGCTGTGGTGGCCGCAGGTGGACTGCGGTCACCACCGGGTCGGTGCCCACAGGGGTGGGCCTGGTGGCGGTGTCCGTGCCGGCGGTCCGTGCGCCGTCCGGTCCGGTTGTCGCACCGGGCCCCGCGGTGATCGTCATGCCTGCCTCCCTGTGGCGTCTGCGCTGTACGTGTACCAACGTACTTGACGTTTGGTAACGGTATACGACACCTGTGGGTCGCCGTCAAGCCCTGGCGGTACCGGTGCCCCGACATGGGACGATTCGGAGACAGTGGGCTTCGGCCGGGTCGAAGAAAAGTGTGGCACAACGTCAAGCGGCGGACTACAGTTTGTCCCGTGAACATGACGCTGTCGAAACGCGGCGACTACGTCGTGCGGTCTGCTCTCTGCTTGGCCCGGGCCTACGCCTCGGGCGAGCACCGCAAGATCCGCGAGGTGGTGGCGGAGATGGGTGTGCCCCACACGTTCGCCTCGCAGATCCTGGCCGAGCTGGTCCGGGCCGGGCTGGCGACGTCACGGGCCGGGCGTGAGGGGGGCTACCGCCTGTCACGCCCGCCGGAGGAGATCATGGTCGTCGAGGTCGTCGAGGCGGGCGAGGGGCCCCTGCAGGCGGAGCGCTGCGCGCTGGGCGAAGGGCCGTGCCGATGGGATGCGGTTTGCCCGCTCCACGACACGTGGCAGGCGGCGACGGGTGCGCTGCGGGCCGCGCTGGCGGGGACGTCGCTCGCCGCCTTGGCGGCAGAGGACGGAGCACTCGAGGCCGGGACCCGGGTTGCGCCGGACGATTCGCACCGGCACGTGGCGGCCAGCATCGCCGTTCACGACACCGTCCAGGTCGAGCAGGCCGTGGCCGACGTCGTGGACCGCCTGCGGCGCGAGGCGTGGGTCGCGGCCCGGATCGTCGACGCGTACGCAGTGGCCGACGACGTTCGCGCCGAAGCTGATCCAGGTGGCCTGCCGTGGAGCACCGGCTCGCCTCCTGCCGTGCGGGTCGCCCGGCGCCAGAGCGTCAACGGGGTCCGGGCGACGGACCAGCCGGTGTTCGACCTGGCGTGGGAGCTGGATTTCCCCGGCGGGGCGACGTCCCGGCTCGAGGGAACGCTCACGCTGCAGTCGGCCGACCCCGAGCGCACCGAGGTCGAGGTGTCGGGCCGGTTCCGGGTTCCCGGCCGCCCCGGCGACCCGGCACCCGACTCGGAGTTGGCCGAGCGGCTTGCCCGCCGGGCCGTGCGTGCGTTCGTACGGGCACTGGCGGACGGGCTGGAGCGGGACGGGGACCGGCAGCACGACCGCGCCACCGCCTGATCGAGCTGGTGAGGCCACCTCGTGCGCCGAGGTCGTCGGGTGCCAGGCCCAGTGCTAGTTTGTCTCTCCCACGGGCCGTTGGCGCAGTTGGTAGCGCACTTGCATGACGCGCAAGGGGTCACAGGTTCGAGTCCTGTACGGCCCACCCGTCCTGAACTGGACTTTTGCTTGGATCCCCGGCCCTGGTGGCCGGGGATCCGGCGTTCCTGCAGCAACCACTGCAGCAACCGGCTGCAGCAAGCGAGCCGGGACAGGGTCCGGGATGACGCCGCCCACCGTGTTCTGGGCGATGCGACGCCGACCGGGCAGTCACCCGTCGCCGAACAGCTCTTCCATCGGGCCCACGTGGGCACCGAGGGACGTGCGGACCCGGTGGCGGTAGCGCTGCTCGAGCATGCGGGTGCTGGCGTGGCCGAGCAGGTCGGCGATGTGGGGGAGGGGCACCCCGGCGTCGGCCAGCAGCGAGGCGGCGGAGTGGCGGTCGAGCCCGTTCGGTGGCACCGGCTCGACGCCGGCCGCTGTGCACAGCGCCTTGGTCGCCCGCCGCAGGTTGGCCGGGTCGACCGGCGTACCGACCTCGGTGGTGAACACCAGGTCGGTCTGGTGTCAAGCACCGGCGGCCCGCAGCCGCTCGGCGTCCTGTCGGTTCTGGTGGGCCCGGAGGGCCACCAGCACCGGCCCGGCAGGTCCAGGGTGCGCCGGGAGCGGGCGGTCTTGGTGTCGCCGAGGCGGAGGACCTGGATGCCGCCGGCGTCCCGCTCGCGCTTGAGCGAGCCGGCCACGTGGAGCGTGCCGTCCACCAGGTCGACGTCGCCCCATCGGAGGCCGAGGAGCTCGCCGGGGCGGAGGCTGATTCCTCCGGATGGCGCCGTGGACGGCGACGACGCCGGCGCGCCCCGAAGGGGTGTTCGTCACCGACGAACGCGAGTGCCAGCGGCGCCGGGACGTGGTGGGATCCCAGCACTACTGGCCGCTGCGCGAAGGCCGGGTGCTCCATGAACGAGCTGCCTGACAACGCCGGCGACGAGGCTCGGCGGTAGCTGGCCAACGTCGAGGACGACCTCCGGGCGCTCCACGCCGTCGAGCGGGATCCTGCGTCACCGGCCCGCATCGGCTGCTTCCTGGCACACCTCGCCGTGGAGAAGGCGCTCAAGGCCACGCTCATCGACGCCGCCGTCCCGTTCGCCAAGACGCACGATCTGGTCGCCCTGTACGACCGCTGCCACGACGCCGGTCGCCTCGCAGGCGTGGAACGGTCGACGCTCGCCCTCCTGACCCCGTGGGGTGTCGACGGCCGCTACGCCGACGATCTGCACGATGCGGACCGGGCGCTCGGGGCACAGTTCACGGTTTTTGCCGACCACCTCGTGGCCCTGGTGCAGGCCGAGGTGGCGAGGAATGGTCAAGAGTTGTGGATGGGCCCGACCCGCTGATCACGCGGCGACCTCCCGGTCCTGCGGCTCGCTCTCGATCAGCACCCCCTTCCGGAACGTCGCGCCGGCGCGCACGAGCGCGACGAGATGGGCTCCGTTGACGTAGCGCCAGCGGGCCTCGGCGGCCTCGATGAGCTTGAAGGCCATGGCGAGCCCGGCGGCTCGAGATCCCGGCCCTTTCGTGACCTTCGTCCTGAGCCTGACCGTGGAGAAGGTCGAGTCGATGGGGTTCGAGGTCTTCAGATGCAGCCAGTGCTCGGCCGGGTAGTCGGAGAAGCGGAGCAGGATCTCGAGGTCGCAGGCGAGCTTGTCGGCGGCCTTGGGCCACTTGGGCCGGAACTCGGCATCGAAGGCCTTCGCTGCATCCCTGGCGTGCTCTCGGTCCTCGGCGTCGCGGTCCTCGGCGAGCATGCGCTTGGCGAGCGGCTGGATCGACGTCGGCAGAGCGACCCACGAGGGCCGGTAAACCGAGACCTTGTGCACCCAGCACCGCTGCTCGTTGGTCTCGGGGAAGACGTCGCGAAGTGCGGCCCAGAACCCGAGCGCGCCGTCCCCGACAGCGACGGCGGGGGCCCGCATGCCCCGGTGACGCAGGTCCCGCAGTAGCGCCGCCCAGGAGTCGGTCGACTCCCGGTAGCCATCCGCGATGGCGACGAGCTCCTTCTTGCCGTCGAGGCGGACGCCCACGACGGCGAGACAGCACAGCCGCTCGTCTTCGAGGCGGACGGTGAAGTGCACCCCGTCGACCCAGACGTAGACGTAGTCCCGGTCCGCGAGGCTGCGGGCCATGAAGGAGCGGTGCTCGGCCTGCCAAGCCGTGGTCAGCCGGGGTGATCACCGATGGTGAGAGCCCGGCTGCCGAGCCGAAGAAGCCCTCGAGCGCCGGCGCGAAGTCCCCGGTCGACAGCCCGTGCAGGTAGAGCAGCGGCAGCACCTCGGCGACCTTCGGGGACCTGCGGCACCACGGCGGCACGATCGACGACTTGAACGTCGCCTTCTTGCCCGTCGCCTCGTCGACGCGCCGGTCGTTCACCCGCGGCGCGCGGATCTCGACGGCCCCGGCGACGGTCTGGACCGCGCGTGGCCGGGCGTGGCCGTTGCGGGTCACGAGCGCCCGCCCGTTCTCGTCACGTTCGCCACGAAGCTCTGCGAGATACGCGTCCACCTCAGCCTCGAGCGCAGCCGCGAGCATCGTCCGGGCACCCTCCCGGCAGATCTCGTCCAGAATCGACCGCCCGTCCGCGCCGGCCGTCTCGTCGTTCACTACGCTCAGCATCGACGTTCCTTCCTCACCGGCGCGCCAACGCCGGTGGTCTCGTCTTGATCTCAACGAGGAAGGTACGTCGCGTCTCCAGACGAGTGGGCGATCCACAACTTCAGGTCATACCTCGCGACCTGCAGCGTTCTCCGCCTCAGGTGTTGGGGGTCCATCTTCACCGGGTCTCCTTCGCGAAGAACGCTGTCGCTCGCTCGAGCAGGTCGACATCGGCCTCCAGACGCTTGCTCTCCCGCCGAAGCCGGGAGAGCTCCTCGCGTTCCTCGCTGCTCAGGCCTTGACGCTTGCCGACGTCGATCTCGGCCTCGGCCACCCACCTGCGCACCGCCGGCTCCGCCAGGTCGCAGCCCCGGGCCACCTCGGCGATCGACCGGACACCGGCCCGACACCGGCCCACGATCTCCGACGTGAGCTCCGAGGTGCACGACCGACGGTCACCGCGCTCATTCCGCTCCGCTGGTGCCAGCCCATGCTCTGTGTGGTCAGCGGAGCCGGGGTGTGGTCAGCGGAACCAGAGCTTCTGGTAGTGCCGGCTCATCGGGTGCAGCAGCAGGGCGAAGAGCACCCCGATGAAGAGCATGTTCAGGATCGGTCCGAACCCGGGCAGGAGCACGAAGACAAGCACGGCGTCGGCGAGCGACAGACCGGCGAACACAACCGCGAGCCAGTACCCCCACTTGCGGTCGTTGGCGATGCCGAACCCGCCGGCCCCGAGCGCGATGGGAAGGAGCAGCAGCAGGCCCATACCGCCGGCAACGAGACCGAACAGCAAGGACAAGCCCGCGTTGAAGTAGCAGAGCATCACGGCGTTCTGCAGGGTCTGGGGTTGCGACCGGTCGAGCCAGCGGCGCGGTTCCATCCCGTCATTGTGCCAGCCGCGCCGGCCCCAGATGCCGCGCCCGCCGGCCTCTACACTGGACCGGTGGCGATGGGCGACGGTGACCGGGACGCGACGGGCGAAGTGGGTGGCACGGTCTTGTCGTCGGGGGAAGCGGCGACCGATGCCGATGTCGGCGAGCGGCACCCAGGGCATGCAGACGGATCTGGCGTCCCTGGTGGGATCCGTCGGGGTGCCGGCGGCCGCCGGGCCGTCGAGCGGGCACCGGTCGGTCCGGAGCAGCACGGGCACACCCACCGCGACATCACCGGCGGGTGGGCGCGGGCCGCGGTGTTCGGCGTCAGCGACGGGCTCGTGACCAACGTGTCGCTGGTCCTGGGCATGGCCGGCGCGCACCCGGGTCCGTCGGTCGTCCGCCTGGCCGGCGTGGCCGGTCTGATCGGCGGGGCGTTCTCGATGGCCGCCGGCGAGTACGTGTCGATGCGCGCCCAGTCGGAGCTGCTCGAGCGGGAGCTGGCGCGCGAGCGCGACGAACTGCGGCGTCGACCCGAGGGCGAGCGCAGCGAGCTGGTGCACATCTATGAAAGCCGGGGTGTGGAGCCATCGGTTGCTCGACAGCTGGCCGACGAGATGATGCGGACGCCGGAGCTCGCGCTCGAGACCCATGCTCGTGAGGAGCTGGGCGTCGACCCGAGCTCGCTCGGCTCGCCGGTGAAGGCCGGCCTGTCGTCCTTCGTCACCTTCGCCTTCGGCGCCCTGCTGCCGCTGCTCCCGTGGCTACTGTCCGCGGGCAGCTCGGCCGAGCTTGCGTCGGTGGTGGTGGGAGTGGTGGCGTCGGTCCTGGTGGGTGCTTCTCTGTCGATGTTCACCGGCCGGTCCTGGTGGTGGTCGGCGCTGCGCCAGCTCCTGATCGGGGCTGCTGCAGCCGGAGTGACCTTCGGTATCGGCGCTGCGGTCGGGGTGTCTGGCGGCGGTTGACACTCCGGGCTGTCTCACCGGGCTGGAGCGACATCCCCGGTGTACGCCCTGTCGACATGGTCGAGCGCAAAGCCGATCGACTCGTAGAGGTGGACCGCCGCCCGGTTGCCAGCGTCGACGTACAGCATGCCAACGGCGATCCCCCGCCGGGCCAGATAGTCGAGACCTGCGAGGGTGAGGGCGCGGCCGAGCCCGTGCCCGTGTAGGGACGGATCGACCGAGATGACGTAGATCTCACCGAGCGTGGGATCGCTGTCGCTGTGGACCTTCGTCCAGCAGGATCCCGCCAGCCGGCCGTCCCGCTCGTACAGGAGGAACCCCTCAGCGTCGAACCAGGCTTCGGCCTCGCGCTCGCGAAGGGTGTCCAGCGTCCAGCCGCCTTGCTCGGGATGGTTGGCGAAGGCCCGGTTGTTCACCGCGAGCCAGGCCGCCTCGTCCTGGCCGGGCCGAAAGGGGCGGGTGGCGAGCGGGGGAGCGCCGGCGGTGGCGGTGGCTGGAGCGGGGAGGGCGATCCGCATCTGGAGCAGGTCGCGACCCTGGACGAGGCCGCTGCTGGTGGCCATGGTGTCGGTGACCGGCGTCGGTTTCGGTACCCACAGATGGACGTGCCCTCCGCCTTGGTGACCCACCTCGTCGAGAGCGGCGCGCAGCAGGTCGGCGCCGACGGACGCCTCGGGGCCCCGGTTGCCGGGAGCCACGACCACCTCCACGCCCCAGGTGTGGTGCCCCTGGCTCAGCTGCGCATACCCGACCAGCCGTCCGGTGGTGCGGTCGCGTGCGACGAAGCCGGCGAAGCCCGTCCGGCCGCCGTGCACCAGGTCCAGCCACTTGTGCTCGCCGAGCGGGCGGTGTCGGTCTGCGGCGGCCACCTCGGCCAGCAGCACGGAGACCTCGGCGATGTCGGCCTCGCCCATCCGGCGCTTCACCTCGACGTGGTGCATCTGCCGGAGGCTATCGCCCGCCCGGTGCTCGACCGGGGCTGGGTAGCGTACGACGGTGGCCACCAGGACGAGCGTTCGCCAGCGCACCAGGATCGTGCTCGACCGCCTGGCCGCCGAATACCCGGGCAGCGCCGCCGAGCTGTGCGCCCTTCGTCACGAGGACCCCTTTGCCCTGTTGGTCGCCACGATCTTGTCGGCGCAGTGCACCGACGAGCGGGTGAACATGGTGACCCCAGCGCTCTTGGCGCGGTACCCCGACCCCGCTGCCCTGGCCGAAGCACCCGTCGAGAAGGTCGAG
This sequence comes from Actinomycetes bacterium, assembly GCA_021826725.1. GTDB lineage: Bacteria > Actinomycetota > Acidimicrobiia > Acidimicrobiales > UBA8190 > JAJZYI01. The sequence goes on along the minus strand of JAKAYQ010000025.1, from coordinate 7,754 downwards.
GAGCTGGTGCGGTCGACAGGGTTCTTCCGCGCCAAAGCCCGCAACCTCGTCGGCATGGCCCGGGCGGTGGAGGATCGATTCGACGGCACGGTCCCGTCCGACATGGACGAGCTGACGACCCTGCCAGGCGTCGGTCGCAAGACCGCCAACGTCGTGCGCTCCGTGGTCTTCGGCCTGCCCGGCCTGCCTGTGGACACCCACGTGGGTCGCGTGGTCCGGCGGCTTGGGCTCACCGAGGAGACCGACCCTGTCAAGGTGGAGACCGCGCTCAATGCCATGGTCCCCGCCGACGAACGGGGAGCCTTCAGTCTGCGCCTCATCCTGCATGGTCGGGCCGTGTGCACGGCGCGTGCACCGGACTGTGCTCGCTGCGTCCTGGCCGACATCTGCCCGTCGGCGGATGCGGCGCCCGGGCGTGCGGGCGTGACCGCCCGTGGGCGAAAGCGGCGTCCGTGACGCTGGGAGCGGGCCTTCGCCGGCCCATGTGGCAGCGGGTTGTGCCGATGTTGTGCTCCAGGATTGGAACAGAGGGCTCGGTTCGTGATGTTGTAGGACATACCGGAACCGGTTCCCGCCACCTGGTTCCGTGAGAGCGGGGTCCCGGGATCCGCCGCCCGGCCCGCTCGTGTCGATGGCGCCCTTCGGGGCGCCATCGGCGCGTCCGGGGACCGGTCCGGCACCGAGCTCCCATCGCCTGCGGAGGCTCCCGCTGGACGCGTGCCATCAGGTGCAGGGCAGTGGGACGGGCGGTCGGCGTTTCTGGTCTGGAGGCAGGCCGGGTCAGCGAACGCGGCGTGCTCCGGCGGCCAACCGGTCCATGCGGCGACCGGCGGCGGTCAGCGAGCGCTCGACGGCGAACAGCTCGGAAGCCAGGTCGTCCTGATGCGCGGTGGAGGCATCCTCGGCGATAGCGCCCACGCGTCGGGTGAGCTCCGACAGAGCGGTGGCGATGGACGACAGTTCCGGTGGCGACGTGGGCACCTGCCGATCATGGCCGACAGCGGAGCGGAGGACCATCCACGCTGTGGCCGTGGGCGCCGGGCATGGGCGGCTGCAGCCTGGTGGGCGGGTACGATCAAGGTTTCATGCTGCTCGAACGCCTGGATCTCCGCGCCGTCGCCGTCGCCGACCTTGCGGACGCGTTGCCGCGCCCGGTCTGGGACGAGCTGGTGCCGACGGAGGCGGTGGCGGCCATCGTCGACGAGGTGCGTCGCGGCGGTGACGCCGCGTTGCGGGCGTTGACTGCACGCTTCGACGGAGTGGAGCTCGATGCCATACGGGTCCCCGTGGCAGCGGTGCGTGCCGCTCTCGACGCAGTGTCACCGGAGCTGCGCGAGGCGCTGGAGCTGGCCTATGCACGGGTGATCGAGTACCACCGTCACCAGCGAGCGGAGGATGCCACCGTCACCGTCGACGGCGTGGTGGTGCACCACTTGGTCCGGCCGGTGCGGCGAGCTGGGTTGTACGCGCCCGGCGGCCGGGCGCAGTACCCGTCGAGCGTGGTGATGTGCGCGGCGCCCGCGCAGGTCGCCGGGGTGGAGGAGCTGGCCCTGTGCGTCCCGCCGAGGGCCGACGGGACGGTGGCTCCGGCGACGTTGGCCGCCGCCGCGGTCTGCGGTATCGACGAGGTCTACCGCGTCGGTGGCGCCCAGGCGGTGGCGGCCATGGCGTTCGGCACGGAGAGCATCCGGCCAGTCGATGTTGTCGTCGGCCCGGGCAACCGGTACGTGGCTGAAGCCAAGCGCCAGCTCGCCGGTCGGGTGGGGACGCCGTCCGCCTTCGCCGGGCCGTCCGAGGTGGTCGTGGTAGCCGACGGCAGCGTGCCGCCCGCTTGGGCCGCAGTGGACGTTCTCGTCCAGGCGGAGCACGGCCCCGACGGGCTGGCCTGGCTGGTCACGTGGGATGAAGGGGTCGCCGACGAAGTGGCCGCCGAGGTGGAGAGCCTGGTGGAGGCGTCGCCGCGGCGTCATGACCTGCAGGCCACCTTGAGCCGCAACGGCTGTGTGATCCTCGTGGCCGACGCTGAAGCCGCCATGGCGGTGGCCAACATCGTGGCCCCCGAGCACCTGGAGCTGCTCGTGGCCGATCCTGCCGGGCTGCTGCCGCAGGTGCGCAGCGCCGGGGCCGTGTTCCTCGGGCCGTACGCGCCGGCGAGCGTGGGTGACTACGTGGCCGGGCCCAACCACGTGCTCCCCACGGCGCGCACGGCGCGCTTCTCGTCGGCGCTCCGCGTGGACGACTTCTGCACCCACATCCACGCGGTCGAGGTCGACCGCCAGGCGCTCGGCGTGCTCGGACCGGCGGTGGTCACGCTGGCCGAGGCCGAGGGCCTGCCGGCGCATGCCGCCTCGGTGACCGTCCGCCTGCACGCCGAGGCTGCCGGATCCCCGGCGAGCGGCTCGGGCCGAGCGGGGACGGCTGAGCGATGACGGTCGAGACCGCCGGCGAGGGCGCTGCTGCTGCTGGCGTCGTGGGCACAGCGGCGCCAGAAGGAACGGCTTCAGAAGGAACGGCTTTCGCGGCCGGTGGCGCGGCCTCCGGAGGCCGTTCTCCGGAGACCGCCCACCGGGGTCATCCCGTGGCAGTCCGCCCCGATCTGAGCGCCCTGGCCGGCTATCACTCTCCCCAGGTCGACGTCGAGGTCCGGCTCAACACCAACGAGTCGCCGTTCGCACCGCCGCCAGCGTTCCTGGCCGAGCTGCGCGACGAGCTCGGGCGCATCGCGTTCAACCGGTACCCAGACCGCCACTGCACGGACCTGCGCACCGCTTTGGCCGCACACCACGGGGTCGGTGTCGACCAGGTCTTCTGCGCCACGGGGTCGAACGAGGTGCTGCAGTGCCTGCTGCTCGCCTACGGGGGCGTCGGCCGGGCTGTGGCGACCTTTGAGCCGTCGTACACCTTGCACCGTCACATCGCCGCGGTCACCGGCACCCCGGTGGTGTCGGCACCGCGTGACGCGGCGTTCGCGCTGGATCTCGAGGCGGTCGACGAACTGGAGCGGACGGCTGCACCGGTGATCACCTTCGTCTGCTCGCCCAACAACCCGACGGGCCGCGCCGAGACCCTCCAAACCATCCAGCATGTGCTGGACGTGGCCCCCGGCCTGGTGGTGGTGGACGAGGCCTACGGACAGTTCGCACGCGCCTCCGCTCTTGACCTCGTGCGCGCCGGCGGACCCGAGGCGCAACGGCTGGTTGTGGTCCGCACCTTCTCCAAGACCTTCGGGTTGGCCGCCATGCGGCTCGGCTACATGGTCGCCGCCCCGGCAGTGGTCGCCGCCTGCGAGCTGGTCGTCCTCCCCTACAACGTCGACGCCGTGTCGCAGGCCGCCGGCCGCCTCGCGCTCCGCCATGCACACGCCATGGACGAGCGGGTCGGCCAGCTTGTGGCGGAGCGCCGCCGCGTCCAGGCGGAGCTGGGTGCGCTGCCCGTGCAGACGTGGCCTTCGGACGCCAACTTCGTCCTCTTTCGGCCGCTGCAGGCCGACGCCGTCGAGATCTGGCGACGGCTGGTCGACCGGTCCGTCCTCATACGCGACTGCTCGGAATGGCCCGGCCTGGACGGGTGCCTCCGAGTGACGATCGGCGCTCCGGCCGAGAACGACCGTTTCCTGGCTGCTCTGGACGAGAGCCTCCGATGAGCTGCCGTCCGCAATCCATGAGCGGACCTGTTTCGGCACCGGCACCGAAAGGCGGATCCCGATTGGAACGCACACCGGGTCCCGGAGCTGTCGTTCGGTCCGAGCGCAGCCCTGGCCCGGGTCGCAGGTCCGGGCCCGGTGCGCGGTCGCCCAGTCCGTCGGCTGTCCCCGGCCGAGCCGTCCCTGGGTGGGCTCCGCCCGGGTGCGCCTTCGACCCATACCCGAGGATGATCCCATGACGACGACGGCAGGACGTCCCAGTCACCGTGGCGCAGATCCCGGCGAACCCGACCCGGGCGCGGCAGCGGCTCGCCAAGCGAGGCGCGAGCGCCGGACGAAGGAGACCGAGGTGGAGGTGGTGGTCGACCTCGATGGCAGCGGTCTGGTGTCGGTCGCCACGGGGCTGCCGTTCTTCGATCACATGCTCGAACAGCTCGGCCGGCACGGTGGCCTCGACCTGCAGGTGCATGCCACTGGCGACCTGCGGGTCGACGCGCACCACACCGTTGAGGACGTCGGCATCGTCCTGGGCGAGGCGATGGCCGGAGCGCTCGGTGGCAAGGCCGGGATCCGGCGCTTCGCGTCGATTGCCCTGCCCCTCGACGAGGCACTCGTCGAGGTGGCACTGGACGTCTCCGGTCGACCGTTCCTCGCCTACGACCTGGGGTTGCCCGCGACGTCGACGCCGCTGGGCGATCCGCCGTTCGACCCGCAGCTTGCAGAGGAGTTTTGGCGGGCGCTCGTGACAGCCGCGAAGCTGACCCTCCACGTGCGTGCCGTGTCGGGGGTCAACACGCATCACCTCCTCGAAGCGTCGTTCAAGGCGGTCGCCCGGTGCCTGCGGGAAGCGGTGCGGGTGGATGGTGCCGGCGTGCCCTCCACGAAAGGTGTGCTGTAGCCGATGCTCGCGGTGCTCGACTACGGCATTGGCAATCTCCGCTCCGCGCAGAAGGCCCTGGAGCACCTTGGCGCCGATGCCCGGCTGGTGTCCGAGCCGCAGGCTGCCGTCGGAGCGTCCGGGGTGGTCCTGCCCGGGGTCGGGGCGTTCGGGCGTTGCGCACTGGCGCTACGCGACAGCGGCCTGGATCGCGTCGCCCGGCAGGCCATCGACGCCGGCCTACCCTTCCTCGGGATCTGCGTCGGCTTCCAGTTGCTGTACGAGTCGTCCGAGGAAGCTCCCGGCGTAGCGGGTCTGGGCGTCCTGCCCGGCACCGTGCGGTGCCTGGCCCAGGGGGTGAAGCATCCACAGATGCAGTGGAACGTCCTGCATCGTCGGACCGGTGCTCCAAGCGGCCTGCTCGACGGGCTGTCCGAGGCCCCCTGGGTCTATTTCGTCCACTCGTTCGCTCCGGAGCTCACCGACGACACCACCGCCACCTGCGAGTACGGCGGAACCGTGGTTGCTGCCGCCGAGCGGGGGGCGGTGTGGGGAACGCAATTCCACCCGGAGAAGTCCAGCCGCACGGGTCTGGCCGTCCTGGCGAACTTCGTCCGGGCCACGGGGCAGGCTTGACCAGTGGACCTCTTTCCTGCAGTCGACGTGATCGGCGGCAAAGCGGTGCGGCTCGTACAGGGCGACTTCGGCCGGAGGAGCGAGTACGGGGACCCCGTGGCGCTGGCTCGCCGGTACGTCGAGGCTGGCGCCCCCTGGGTCCACGTCGTGGATCTGGACGCGGCCCGGACCGGACGTGGCACCAACCGGGCTGTGGTGGCTGAGCTGGTGGGGGCGGTGGCACCGGTGCCCGTGCAGGTCGGCGGCGGCGTGCGCCGGACCGCGGACGCCGAGGAGCTCCTCGGGTGCGGTGCGGCGCGTGTGGTTCTCGGCACCGCCGCCGTCCAGCGACCGGCCTGGGCGGCCGAGCTGGCCCTGCGGTTCCCGCACCGCATCGCCATCGGTGTGGACCACCGCGGTGGCCGGGTGTCGGTGGCCGGGTGGGAGGAAACGGGGAGCGACACCGTGACGGAGCTGCTCGACCGGTTTGCCGCCGTACCGCTCGCCGCGTTCGTGGTGACCGCTATCGAGCGTGACGGCATGCTCGGCGGTCCGGACACCGACGGTCTGCGGGTCGCGCTTGCCGGTACGGGGCACCCGGTCGTCGCCTCGGGAGGTGTGGCGTCGGCAGACGACCTGCGGGCGCTTGCCGCGCTCGACGCCGACGGTCGGCGGCTAGCGGGAGCGGTCGTGGGTCGGGCGTTGGTCGATGGAGTGCTCGGGATCGAGGAGGCATTGGCCGCGTGCGTGCCGTCCGTGTGATCCCCTGCCTCGACGTCGACGCCGGGCGAGTGGTGAAGGGCATTCGGTTCGTCGACATTGTCGATGCCGGAGACCCCGTGGAGCTTGCTGCTCGCTACGACGCGGAGGGAGCCGACGAGCTCGTCTTCCTCGACATCACGGCCTCGGCCGATGGCCGGCGCACCATGGTCGACGTCGTGGCGCGCACGGCAGAGGAAGTGTTCATCCCGTTCACCGTCGGCGGCGGGATCCGCCGTCTTGACGACGCCCGTGCCCTACTGCGGGCGGGAGCGGACAAGGTGTCGGTCAACACCGCTGCACTCGAGCGGCCCGAGCTGATCACCGAGCTGGCCGACGAGTTCGGTGCGCAGTGCGTCGTCGTGGCCATCGATGCACGCCGGAAGCCCCCCGGTGGGTGGGAGGTCCACACCCACGGGGGCCGGCGGTCAACCGGGATCGACGCCGTGGGGTGGGCAGCGCGCTGTGCATCGCTCGGCGCCGGCGAGATCCTGGTCACGTCCATGGACCGCGACGGCACCTACGACGGCTTCGACGTGCCGCTCACCCGCGCTGTTGTGGACGCCGTGCCGGTGCCGGTCATCGCGTCGGGCGGCGTCGGAACCCTGGACCACCTGGTCGAAGGTGCTGCTGCCGGTGGGGCGGATGCCGTCCTGGCTGCGTCGATCTTCCACCGGCGAGAGCACACCGTGGCGGAGGCAAAGGCCCATATGGCCGCCGCCGGTGTACCGGTGCGGCCGGTCGAGCGGGCTTGACGGCGCGGCCGGTCGACGCCTCCTGCACGTACGCCCGGTGTACGCAGCCGATGGGCCACCTGGGGCGGGTGGATTGGGGAGCGTGCTGCGGGGTCGCCGAGGGGCCTGGCCGTCAGGCTCCCGTGCTGCCGATGCCACTTCCGCTTCCGCCTGGGGAGATGCCGCCTGGGGAGATGCCGCCGCCCGAGGAGCTCGGAGGGGTGGCGCCGAGTGATGCGTAGGGAATCGCTCCCGACGGCGCCGACACAGCGACCGACTGGTGCCAATGATCGAACGTCCAGTGCAGCGTGGTCGTTAACGAGCCGTTGTTCACGGTGGCCTGTCCGACCAACGTCAGGGGCAGATGGTCCGACGAGCGCAGTGTCAACGTTACGGTCCCTGCCGGTGCCGTACCCGATCCGACCTTCATGCGACCGATGACGACGGTTGTGGCCGAAGCGCCGGAGCCTCCCGGTGGGACTGAGTCTGGAGCGAATGTCGCCTGGATCTCAGAGAGGTTCGACTTGGTCGTGATGCCGACGGCAAAGTTCTGGTACAGGCTCCCTGTTGATGTCGGTACCGACACCCACCGACCGGCATCGCTCTGGGCCGTGGCAGCCGGAGCGCCGAGCTGGTCCACCATGGCGGAGGCGTTGCCTTGGAAGTAGACGATGCCCTTCACGAGCAGCAGGGTGAAGTGGTCCGGTCCCTGGGTCAAGATCTGGCGGCCGCCGTTGGGGGCAGCGTCACCGACGATCGTCGACGGCACCCCGTCGGTTGTGGCCTGCTGCACATAGTGGTAGGTCCCCGCTGCGTTGCCGGCGGCGATGGCCTGGTTGAGAATGCTGCGTGCCGATACGGTCGAGCTCCCCGGGGCGATGGCCGCGCCGATCCCGATGCCGGCCCCTGCTGCGACGAGCACCGCTGCCACCGCCAGGAGCAGGAACCGCCTGGAGCGATGTGTGCGAGGAAGAGAAGGAGCGCCGTGCGACCAGTCCCACCCGCCGGGTGGCGGTGGGGTGCCGTAGCCGGGTGGGGTGCCGTAGCCGATGGGGCTGCCAGGTGGCGGTGGGGTGCCGTAGCCGGGTGGGGTGCCGTAGCCGATGGGGGTGCCGGGTGGCGGTGG
>JAKAYQ010000222.1 GCA_021826725.1 Actinomycetes bacterium | reverse complement strand
GCCGGTTTCGGCGAGCACGACGACGACGAGCGCGACGAGGGCGAGCAACCGCTCCGGGCTGGCCGTCCACGCCGGGTGGGCGAGGGTCGCCGCGACGATCGCCGGGAGGTTCGAGGTGCGGGCCTGCAGCGACAGGGCGAGGAGCGCCACCAGCAGCGCCGGCTCTGCGATCGCCCCGATCGTCATGGACCGGCTCGCGCCCATGCCTCCGAACGCCGTCCCGGGATCGAGACCAGCGAGCGCCAGGGCGACCGTTCCCATCAGGAGGAGATAGACGACGACGAACACGTCTGCGCCATGGCCGAAGACCGGGGTCGTCGTGACAAGCGGCGCCATGGCGACGGCCACGGCCGCAGCAGCGACCAGGACGACCGGCGCGCCAGCGTGGACCACGCTGGCGTGCTCGGCCCGGACCCGTTCTTTCCTGGCCAGCTTGCGCAGGTCCACCAGGACCTGGTGGACCGGCGCGCCGATGCGACCTTCGGCGCGGGCTCGGACCTTGGCCATCAACCCCAGGAGCAACGGGCCACCCACGACCACCGACGCGACCTGGACAGTCGAGGCCGCGACCCGCATCCCCAGGCCGACTGCCCCCGGCATCGCCGTCATGCCAGCACCACCAGCACCACGACCAGTGCGACGAAGCCGTAGGCAAGGTACCGGTTGGTGCTGCCATTGGGCACCCGCCGGGCCAGGCCCCCCCAGGCGGACACCAGGCGGATCACCGGACGGTAGGCAGAGCGCTCGATGGCGTCGTCGACCCGCCGGTGGTACCGGACACCCTGACGGAAGAAGCGCGACTCGACGGCATGGGTCACCTCGACGTCATGGTCGGGACGCAGCACGTCGGCGAAGACCCGCTGCAGCGGCTCGGCGAAGGACGTGGCCGTGTACTCCATGCGGGCCGTCTGCAGCTCGCGCCCGCAGCCCCACGCTTCGGCGCGACGCGCCGAGCGGTACGGCGAGTGCTGGGCCACCAGGCGGGCTCCGCCCCACACCACCGCCATCCCGACCAGGAGCGCGCCGAGCAGCAGGGCCGGTTCGATCGCCCCGCGCAAGCCCGCGAGATCGAGGCCCACGCCGCTGCGTACCGGGCTCGGGGACCCGGCCGTGAGCCCGAGCCCGAGCTGCGCCGCTCGACGCAGCGCCGGCACGACCGCGCCCGGCACCACGCCGACAGCGACACAGCCGGCGGCGAGCACCGCCATGCCCGCCAGCATCGACGGCGCCACCTCCCGTGCACGTGCTGCTCCGTCGCTGCGGGGCTGGCCGAGGAGACCGACACCAAGCGCTTTCACGAATGCGGCCGCGGTCAGCCCGCCGGTCAGCGCCAGGGTGGCGACGCCGACCAGCGACACGGTCATGGTCGCCGCGCTGGGATCCCCGAAGCCGCGCAGGAACCCCTGGAGGAGGAGCCATTCGCTGGCGAACCCGTTGAACGGCGGGAGCCCGATGATGGAGAGTGCCCCGATCCCGACGAGCCCGGCCGTGACGGGGACCCGGTGGACCAGCCCACCGAGACGGTCGAGATCGCGGGTGCCCGCGGCGTGCTGGATGGCACCGGCACCGAGGAACAGACATCCCTTGAAGACGGCGTGGTTCACCAGGTGGAAGAGCGCGGCGATCATCGCCAGGTCGGCGAGCGTCCGATGGCCCGTGGCGACAAGGGCTCCGGCCGCGCCGACACCCACCAGGACCAGGCCCATGTTGTCGATCGTCGAATACGCGAGCAGGCGCTTCAGGTCCGAGCTGGCCGCGGCGTGCACGGCACCGAAGAGCGCTGATAGGACCCCGATGGCGGCGACGACGAGCCACCACCACAGCACCGTGCCACCGAGCAGGACCCCGCCGACCCGGACGATGCCGTAGATGCCGAGGTTGACCATCGCGCCGGACATGAGGGCCGAGGCCGGGCTCGGCGCCTCGGAATGGGCACGGGGCAACCAGACGTGCAGTGGTACCGCTCCGGCCTTGGAGGCGAACCCGACGAGGACCAGTACGAACGCCGCCGACCGGACGGCGACCGGCATCGCCTTGGCGTGCGCGGCGATCACGGCGAACGACTGGCTACCGGCGTGCGCGGCGAGCAGGACCAGGCCCAGCAGGATGGCAGCGGCACCGAGATGCGTCATCACCGCGTACCACTGCGCTGCGTCGCGAGCCTCGGGGCGCCGGCGATGGTCGGTCAAAAGCAGCACGAGCGAGGTGAGCGCCATCAGCTCCCAAGCGACCATGAACGTGGTGACGCTGGCGGCGACGGGGACGAGCAGCAGGCTCGTGAGGAACAGCGGCAGGGTTGCCGTCGTCACGCGGCTCTTCGGCCCGTGGGCTTCGTAGCCGACGCTGAAGCAGCTGGCGGCCAGCCCGACGGCGGCGGTGGTGGCGACGAACAGGGCGCCGAGGGGATCGAGGGTGAGACGCACCCCGCTGAACGGCAGGACCGAGCCGGAGGCAACGGTGGCCGCATGCCCGGAGACGAGGACCCGTGCTGCAGCGACGAAGGCGACGGCGCTGGCCGTGGCGCCACCCAGGGCTGCCATGGGCAGCCTGGTGCTGCGGGGCAGGACCGCGCCGGCCACCCCCCCGGCGAGCCCGAGACCGAGACCCGCGAGGAACAGCACCATGGTCAACGGCCGGTCGTCGCCCGGAGCGCCTCGGTGATGGCCGTCGGGTGCGGCGGGCAGCCGGGGATGCGGACATCGACGTCGACGACCTCGTCGAGCCCCGCTTCGACGCCGTAGGCACCACGGAAGACCCCGCCGTCGACGGCACAGTCGCCGCAGGCAACGACGACCCGCGGCCGAGCGACAGCCGCCAGGGTCTTTCGAAGCGGGTCCGCCATGTTCCTGGTGACGACGCCCGTCACCAGCAATCCGTCCGCATGGCGCGGCGATGCGACGAGCCATGCCCCGAACCGTGCCGCGTCGTGGACTGGGCCGAACGCCGACGCGATCTCGATCTCGCAGGCGTTGCACGAGCCAACGTCGACATGGCGGAGCTGGATCGACCCGGGGAACCTGGCCCTGGAGCCGTCCGAGGGCGCTCGCGGCAACACCTCGGTCGCGGGGCGTGCGAAGACCGACCGGAGCGTGGCGAGGTATCGCATGATTGATGAAGTTATCATGCCTTCACATGATCACGTTGTCTGGTATTTCGAGCAGTCCACCGTCGCCCGGACCGGCGGTGCCGACCCAGGCCCCCCTCCAGTGACGCCCCGCGGGAACAGACGATCGTCGTCGCTCGTCTGCCGGAGGTGCTGGCGGCGCGTCGATCCCGCCGTCTTCGGGGCCTGCCGGTGCTGCCCCAGGTGTGGAGCGTCGGCGGCCATGGTCGGCGCGGGAACTGCAGCCGCCGGGGCCAGCGCGATAGCCGCCGGCCTCGCCACACGACACCGGCGACCGATCACTGCCGCGCCACCAGCACAGCCACCGGTCGCGGGACCAGCAGCACCGAGGTAGCAGCCGAAGTGCGCACGGCAACCTCGACAGACGAACCGCATGGTCGCCCTACGGCTGATCGAGCAATGCCTCAGCTCGCCGCGGGCAGTGCCAATCGTTCCCGTCGCGGGACTAGGCCGGGCCTCGCCGGGAGTCCGGAGCCACCCGCTCGACGAACTCCAGTCCCTCGAGCTCCGCGAGGAGCTGGCGCGACTCGCCCAGCGAGCTCGTGAGGATGGCCTTGGCCACCTCCAGGAGCTCAAAGATCCGGGGGTCGATGACCGAGTACCGGACGCTCGCCCCCTCCTTGCGGGAGTGCAGGATGTTGGCGCGTCGCAGGATGCCGAGCTGCTGCGACAGATGGGATGCCTCGAGCCCGACCTCGGGAATGAGCTCGCCGACCGACCGCTCCCCGTCGCGGAGCAGCTCGAGCACCCGGATGCGGGCCGGATGCGCCAGGGTCTTGAAGAAATCTGCCTTCACCTGGTAGATCGGCTGTGTCACGAGACTCGCTCGGTGCTCACGCACACGGTCGCGGCGAGCGTCCGAACGCCGCCGACACGAGGCGACGAAGAACCGGACCACGCTCGGGCGGGCACATGACCTGAGAAGGACATCAATTCGTCATTCTATCGATACCCAGGCGGACCGTGTGGATACCGGCAACCCTTCCTGCCGTCAGCAGCCAGCGGAGCGTGCCACGGCACGCCCTGGCGCTCCGGGCCTTGGCACCATCCAGACGATCGGCTCGGGCCCCGGCGCGCTGGCGGCAAGCCGCTGCGCGGCGTCCGTTTGGGGAGAGCCAAAAGGGCCACCTCGTCTCGGTGGTGGCTGACGGAGAGGCGACGACGGTCGCCCAGGCAAACCTGGACTGCGACCCGAAGGCGAACGCGACGACTGCCCTTCGTCTGCTCTTGGCGACCCTCGACCGCAGCCTCGTCATCGTCACCGCCGACGCGCTCCACACCCAGCCCGAGCACGAGGGCTCCCTGTTCGGACTCGGTGCCCACTACATCTTCGGGGCGAAGAAGGACCAGCCGCAGCTCCTCGCCTGCTGCGCACCGTCTTGCCGGTCCCCACCTGACACGTCAAGCGTGCCTTTTCCGTGATCGCTCACCACGACGGTCTTCAGCCAACGGAGCACGCAACGGTTCGGAGCCGCCCCCCGCAGGGCGGCTCCGAAGGGCCAACCTTCATCTCTCGCACAGCATCGGAGCAAGAGCGTTGCCTACGTCGTCGCCCCTCCTTTCATTGGTGGCGCACCGGAGATCTGAGCTCCCAGTGCTCCGGTGCTCAGTGCCCACCAGCGATCACGCTCAGCTGTTCCGGCCTTGGTCGCATACAAGGCAGCGTCGGCCTGACGCAGCAGGGTATTGGCCTCTTGACCGCCGTCGGGGAACAGCGCAACGCCCAAGCTCATGCGCAGGGAAGTGCTACGACCGTCACCGAGGTCGAACGGGGTCTCCACTGCGGTGTGGAGACGATCGAGGGCCGCCTGCAGCTGGCTCATGGCGGTGGTGGGATCGAGGTCCGCGAGCACGATGACGAATTCGTCTCCACCCAACCGCACGACCAGGTCCGAGGCGCGGGAAAGAGATTGCATGCGGCGGGCCAGCTGTCGCAGCACCTCGTCTGTTGCCCGACGGACTCGATGAGCACCGCGGCGGCACTCCGGTTGACCATGGCCGATGGTCGTTGTGTCGCCGCGCGTGCTCACCGCGCCGTCGTTGCTCCTCAGGC
>JAKAYQ010000221.1 GCA_021826725.1 Actinomycetes bacterium | reverse complement strand
CCACCGCACCTCCGCTGCACTCGTCGGCGCCCGGTGCGCTCCTGTGGTCCAGCACCTCCGGGCGATGGCAGAGCGTACTGGCCGGGACGCCCGACGGCGGTGACGTCAGGTCCGGTTCGGCCAAACCACCTCAGGTCAGGTCCGGCCAAGCCACGTCACGCCGAGCCCGACGAAGCACCACCAGGTCGAGTCCGGTCCGGGCAGTTCCGGCAGCGGGTCAGGGCCCGGAGAGCAGGCCCCGGACATAGGCGGCTTGGCCGAGGTGCTGCAGGTCGTCGGCGACGACGCTTATGAGGCGGACGCCAAGGGTGACCGGCGGCGAGAACGATTCGTCCACGATCCGTTCGAGGTCGTCGTCACCCAGGCCGTGGACGTAGCGGATGGTGCGTTGGTGGACGGTGTGGTGATAGGCGAGGAGCGTGGCACCCGACGCGACCCGTACCTGGGCGGCGTCGTCGGGGCTCTGCCCGTAGCCGGTGGCTGCCGGGTCGAACGGCAGGCCGAGCTGGTCGGCCCAGCCCGCGGCGGTCCACGCCTGCTCCGTGCTGGCGACAGCGGAGACATGGTTGTCCTGCACCCGGGTGAGGTGCCACACCAGCCAGGCGACCGAGTTGCCACGGTCACCGGGTCGCCAGGCGAGCTGGTCGGCGTCGAGACCCTCGACCACCTGGTCGACGCCCTCACTGATTCGACCGAACGCGTCGGCGAGCAGGTCCGAGCTGTGCATGCGGGCTCCTTTCCGCCACCGGGGCCGGGGCGGCGACACGCAGGCGAGCTGCGCTGCGGCTGGACCCCCCCTCCCCACCCAGTCAATACCCCGGAGGCCTGTGGCGCAGGCCGGGGGGCGTACGACAGATGCGGGGTTGGCCTCCTGGCGCCACGCCAGGCCCCCGTCGCCGGGACGCCCTGGGCGTGGGCGACGGAGCGTCGACGACCACCGTTCGGGGAGGACTCCCACCCCCTCACTGGCAAAGCTGCCTGGCGTACGACGCGGCGGAGGGGCCCCGTAGGGCCCCTCCGCCGGTGTCACTGGTACTGCGTGTCACTGGTACTGCGTGTCACTGGTACTGCACGGTCGGCTGTCTGGCCCGGTCACCGTGGTGCCGGACCGTCGCCGATGGGTACGTCAGCCGTTCAGCGCGCTCTGCATCGCCGAGATGGTCGTCGGCGCCACGGCCAGCGGACCACCGAGGACGGTGATGTTGTTGATCACTGCGCCTGGGACGGTTGCGGAGATGCCGTCGATACCTGCGGGGCTCCCTGCGGTGTTCAGGAAGCTCGTCAGGTACTTGCCGACGGTGGTCGGGTTGAGGGTGAGCAGCACCGGCATGAAGTTGCCGCCGAATTGGTAGGTGGCGCCGCTGGCTGCGACGACCGAGCCGGCCAGACCGTCGGTGTAGAAGTCACCGCGAGCGGCGATGACGGTGTGGTTCGGGTTGAGCGACAGGCCTTCGATGTTGCCGGCTGCGTTGATGCTGTTGTTCACCTCAAAGCTGGCCAGCTGTGCCGCCGTGTCGGTGTAGTCCTGACCGGCGATGCGCAGCACGGAGATCCCCATGCCTGTGAGCGACGTCACCACCGAGTTGGAGATGGCGATCGGACCGCCCATGACGATGACCTGCTTGATGCCGAGCGCCTGCATGGCGTTCTGGGCGTCGGTCGACAGGCTCGCGGGGGAGGTCAGCAGGATCGGGAACTGCTCGTAGTACGACAGCGCACTGGCTGCCACGGCGTCCGCCGCCCCCTGGCTGGTGGCGAGGATGGCCGTGGGCACCGGTGCGCTCGTGGCCGGAGCCGACGACGACGTGCCGGTGGTGTCGTTGTACATCCCGAACGCACCGGCGAAGGCCGCCTGGTGGACCGCGGAGGCACCACCGTACTGGGCGATGTCCGCAGCCGTGCCGTACTCGGTCTGGCCGTAGATGCGCGTCACCTGGATGTTCTGTGCGGTGCCGAGCAGCGAGGTCAGCGCCGCGTTGCCGCCGCAGTTGTAGGCCGGGGTGGCCTGCAGCTGGGTCTGGACGGCGTTGCTGACGGCCAGCGGGCCACCGACGATGAACACGTTGGTGATGCCTTCGAGACGCAGCGCCTGCATCGCCTCGGGCGACAGCGAGTTCGTCGGGGTGAGCAGCACGCCGGTGTGGAGCTGGCCGGCCAGGTAGCCGGCTGCCAGTGCGTCCGGGTAGTTGGCGTCGGTGGCCAGGATGACCGGTGCGTACCGAGCGGTGCCGAGGCCGTTGGTCACGGTGCCGTCGACGCAGCCGCCGGTGCTCGGGTTGAACACGTGCTCGAGCTCGGCTGCCGCGGTGCCGTCAGCGGTGGATCCGTAGATGGCGGTGCTGCCACCGACGGTGAAGGCCGCCACGGTTCCCGTGGTGAAGGGAGCGTTACCGCACGTCGGGCCGTTGCCGTCGCTGACCGCCAGGAACACCGGGCCGCTGTAGGCGCCGGTCGGCGCGTTGGCTGCCAGCTTGCTCAGCGTGAAGACGCTGGCGGTGCTGGACGAGGCGGTGACGTTGAACGACAGCGTCGTGGTCCCGACGCCGCTCACCGTCGTGTTGACCGTGGCGTTGCCCGAGGTGACGGCAACAGCCGGGGTCGACGAGGCGGTGAATGCCGCACCGGCGAGAGGGCCGCCGTTGCTCGTCAGGGTGAGGCACACGTAGCCGGTCGGGATGGTGCCGGCCGCTGCCTCGGTGATGGTGATGTTGCTGATGGGCGTGTTGATGGCGCCCACGCTCATCGAGACCGCCGGGTTGTTCGCACCGACCACGACGTCGCTGATGACCGCGTCGGACGGGCCGGGGCTGGCGCCGGTGACACCGTTCAGGGGCGTGGTGCCGTTGGACGCGAACGTGCTGCCGGGGGTGCCGACGGCGTTGGCGGTCGACGCGTACGCCGCGGTGACGTTCACCAGGCCAATCGGGGTGCCACTGCCGACGCTGTAGCTGATGCCGCTCAGGGTGATCACGACGGCAGGAGCGGTGTTCGTCGTGGTCTGCGACAGCGTGCCGGAGTTGGTGAAGGTCAGGATCAGCTCGTTGTCGTAGGCGGAGCCCTTGCAGGCGTTGGCCTGGCCGAGGCTGGCCGTCACCGTCGGTGCCGTGCTCACGTCACCGTTGGTCGGGGTGACGGTCACCGTGGGCGTCGCCGACAGGCCGACTGCGATCGGCGCGGCGAGCGTGCCGGTGCAGTTGGTGGCGGAGCCGGCGGTCGGGTCGAGCTCGATCACCATGGTGTTGTTCTGCTGCCACCCGGTGCTGGCGGCACCGTAGACCGACAGGTTCAGGTTGCCGGCAGCCTGGCTGGTCAGCCCGGCGCCGATGGTGGGTGTGCTGGCTGCGCTCAGGCCGAAGTACGGCGCGGTGACGAGCGTGGCGTTGGCCACACCCGACGCCGGGCTGAACGTGCCAACCGCCGGGGCGTACACGGCGGTGACCGTGATGTTGCCCGTCGCGCTGGTCGTGGTGTAGCCGACTGCCGACAGCGTGATGGTCTGGGCTGCCGTGCTCGGCGCACTGCTGGCGTCGGTGAAGGTCAGGACGAGCGAGGTGGTCGTCGCGCCGCTGACGGTGAACGTTGGTGTCGTCGAGCCCGTGGTGTTGGGCGCGGTGACCGTCGGGTTCTGCGACCACACGATCGTGCCGGAAGTCGATGCCACGTTCAGGGTGATGGTGTCACCGATGTTGAAGATGGCGCCGGACGCCAGGGTGAGGGTCAGGTTGCCCGCGGCCTGGTTGACACCGGTCGACGCGATCGTCGGGGCGCTCGCCGCCGAGATGGTGGAACCGGTGGGGAGATTGCTGGTGGCCGCGCCGCTGATGCCAGAGGCCCCGGCGACGACACCGCCGACGGTGCCGACACCGGCAATCAGCGCAAAGGCTGCTCGGCGGAATCGGAACAGTTTGTCTTTCAAGTGAACGCCTCCTAAGGGCTTCGTATCGGTACACGGCTCCCGCCCGTGGCCCCGGACCGCGTGACGGCAAGGAGGGCCCAACGACGAGACGCGCTGAGGTTACACCGGGTACAACCGGCGGAGCGGGGATTTCGTGACACCTCCGTCCGGGCGATCTCACCGGTCCGGCCGCGGTCAGGGCACGAGCCACGCACTGTACCCACGTGGAGCGGTCATTCGGTTCACACACGTGCGCACGGTGCCCGTTGTTGGGGAAGCGGGCGGTGGCGGTCGTGCCGGCAGCGGCCCGAGCCACGCACCGCTCGCCCATGGTGCAGTCGGCGTGCTCGGCGGGGTGGCTGACCTCCGATGCGTCGACCGGCTAATGTCAGTCGTGGCGTCGTGCACACCGGGTGGGCCGCCCGTACGGCGCACCGGCGTCCGGCGTTGCACAGGAGTCGCTCCACACGAGGGGACGACATAGTGGTCATCGCACTCAACCCACCGGCGGTCGATGCTGAGCGCGACGTGGTCGTCGATGCCGCGCAGCGCGACCGCGCCCTGGTGGAAGCGCACCGCTTGGGGGACCCCGGCGCCTTCGCCACCATCGTCCACCTCCACCACGACATGCTGTGGAGGTTGGCGCGCAGGCGGCTGGGCAACACGTTCGACGCAGAGGACGCGGTGCAGGAGACGCTGCTGCGGGCGTTCCGTGGTCTCGGCCGGTTCGGCGCCGCCGGGGACTGGCGCCTGGCCGCCTGGCTGACGCGGATCATGGCGAACGTGTGCGCGGACCAGGGAAACCGCCGGCTGGCCGAGGCCAGCCTGGCGGACCGCATGGACCCGACCGACCGGCCCGTCGGGGACGCAGCGGAGCTGGCGTCGGACCCCGTCGCACTGACCGCTGTCCGGGCCGCGCTCGGCAGCCTGCCGCTCGGCCAGCGACAGGCCTTCGTGCTCCGCGCCGTCGACGACCTCCCCTACCGCGACATCGCGGACCAGCTCGGCATCTCCGAGGAGAACGCCCGGGCTCGCGTCCAGCGGGCCCGCACCGCGCTGCGCCACGCCCTCGACAGCGGAGCTGCGGCCGCCGGCGCGTTGGCGGCGGTGCCGCTCGTCCTCGTCCGCCGGCTCCATCTGGGCAGCGGGCGGGCCACCGCGCTCCTGCGGCGGCACGGGGTGGGCGCCGCAGCGAGCGCCACCTCGCCACCCACCCAGACCGGCGGCCCCCTGGCCAGCGGGTCCGGCACGGTGCTGACCGGGCAGACGGTGCTAGATCGGAA
>JAKAYQ010000024.1 GCA_021826725.1 Actinomycetes bacterium | reverse complement strand
TCATGGAGACGTACAGGGCGTTGCCGTGGAACAGGGGCAGCGGGGTGTACATCGTCTCACCGGGCTGCACACCCGAAGCGCCCAGGAGCATGCCGATGGCGCCGGCGTCGTACTGGGTCGTCACCACCCCCTTGGGCGGTCCCGTCGTGCCCGAGGTGTAGAGCATGGCCGGCCCCGCCGGCGCGTCGTCGACCTGGACATCGGGGTCGGTGTCCGGTGCGGCCATCAGCCGGTCGGCGTCCCAGTCGAACTCCTGTCCGGTCGGGCCCCCCACGACGACGGCATGTGCCAGGTCCGGGCACCCGGCGCGGGCCTCGCCGAAGGCCTCGCGCAGGTCTGCGGACACGACCGCGCCGCGGACCCCCGAGTCGGCCAGGATGTGGTGCAAGGTGACGCCCCGTTGCGCGGTGTTGACGGGAACCGGTCCGGCCCCGATGAACAGCAGCCCCAAGTAGGCCCAGATGAACTCGGGGCAATTACCCAGGAGCAGCGCCACCCGGTCGCCCGGCTTGATGCCGAGCTCGAGCCAGCCGTTCGCCGCTCTGCGCGCGTTGCTGAGCACCTCGCTCCAGAGGACGGTCTCGTCTTTCCACGCCAGCCATGGCGCGTCGGGGTGTGCCCGCGCCCGCTCGCGGATGATCAGCTCGATCACGGACTGCGCGCGCGTCATCGTGCCGAACCGCCCCTGTGGTGCCCGCAGCCCGACGCTGCGTGGGTGCGCACTGGCGCTCGAGATGCGATAGGCGTCGGGCGGTCAGACACCGTGGCCGTCGACGATCTGCCGTGCGGCGACGAGGCCGAGGAACTCGTTGACCCCGTCCTCGATGAGCGCCGCCCGGGCGTCGCGCAGGAGCTTCTCCACCAGCATCCCCCGTGCCAGCCCGACGCCGCCGTGCACCTGCACGGCGTCGTTCGCCACCGAGAACGCCGCCTCGGTGCAGGTGACCTTGGCGTTCACCGCATGGGCGAGGACACCGACGCCATCGAGCTTTTCCGCACCGGTCATGACGGCTCGGGACACGGCGACCGCCTGCTGGTACCGCGAGAACATGGAGAAGAGCTTGGACTGCACCAGCTGGTGCTCGCAGATCCGCTTGCCTCCCTGGACCCGCTCCCGCGCATAGGCGAGCGCCTCCTCGAACGCGGCGCGAGCCAGCCCCGTGAAGATCGCTCCCATCCCCGCATTGGCAAACGACAGGGTCATTTCGAGCGCGAGCGGGTACATGTCGGGCTCAGCGAGCAGGCACCAGCCCGGGACGCGGACCTCGTCGAAGAAGATCTCCCCCTGGTTCAGCGCGCGCTGGCCGTGCTTCTCCAACGCGGCTCCTCGCTTCACCCCCGGGAGGTCCAGTGGCACGATCACGACGGTGCCACCGCTCATGCCCCGGTCCTCCTCCATGGTGCAGAAGAGCAGGGCGTGGGTGGCGATGGTGCCATTCGACACCCACGCCGACTTCTGGCCGGTGATGACGACGTCGTCACCCACCCGGCGTGCCCGGCAGCCGCCGGTGATGGCCGGGTCGGCGAACTCCGGTCGGCCGACGCCGAGGGTGTCCGACCCGTGCCCGGGCTCGGTGATCGCCCAGCACCCGATCATCCGGGCGTCGCGGTCCTCGGCGAACGGCCGGACGATCTCGTCCACTACCGTCTGGTTGCCGAGCAGCTGGGCCACGATCGAGGTCATCTGGAAGGGCATGGAGGTCACCCCGAGGCTGACTGCCAGGTCGGACGCCGCCCAGCCCATCTCCCCGTACACGGCATGCTGGGTGGCGGCATTGAGGTCGAGGCCCCCGTGTGCCTCGGACAGCACCGCAGCGTGATTGCCCAAGCCGTACCAGGCGTGCAAGACGTCCCACAGTGGTGATCCAGGTGCGGCGAC
This sequence comes from Actinomycetes bacterium, assembly GCA_021826725.1. GTDB lineage: Bacteria > Actinomycetota > Acidimicrobiia > Acidimicrobiales > UBA8190 > JAJZYI01. The sequence continues at coordinate 22,349 of JAKAYQ010000024.1, read as the reverse complement.
CGCCTCTGCGGACATGGCGTCCAAGCGCAGGCTGGCCGGTCGCAGCACTTCGGCGCCGAACCGGTGGACCTCCGAGCACAGGGCCTGCTCCTCGGGCCCCAGGCCAGACGGAAGTTCCAAGTACATAGCAACCCCTCCCCCATCCGCCCGGTGTGCATGCACGCGCACGACCGGGGCTCGGCTCGCCCTGCGGCTCGGACCGCCGCCGGGCAACCGTTGCTGTTGCTCTTGTTCTACTCAACCTATTGAATAGATGTCAATGGTGCAACTCAACGTAGGAGTGCGGGGCGAGCTGGCCGGTCCCCGCTCGCAACCATGACGGCGACCCGTACGGTGGTGGTGACCGGCGGCCTCGGCGGCGCCGGGCTGGTTCCGGCCCTGGCCCGGGTGGTCGGGTACGACGCGTTGACCGTCGTGGTGAACGTCGGCGACGACCTCGAGTGGTTCGGGCTGCGCGTCTGCCCGGACGTCGACACGGTCCTGTACGCGCTCGCCGGTATGTTCGACGTCGAGCGGGGATGGGGCATCGCCGGGGACAGCTTCACCACCGTGGCCGCGCTGGGGGACCTGGGGGCGGCTCCGTGGTTCGGGATCGGCGACCGGGACATGGCGACGCACTTGCGGCGCTCCGAGCTGCTGTCGTCGGGTTTGTCCCTCACCGAGGTCACACGCGAACTGGCAGCGGTCCTGGGCGCCGGTCCGGTGACGGTCGTTCCGGCCGCGGACCACCCGAGCCCGACGCGCCTCGTCCTCGACGAAGGCCGGACCGTTGACTTCCAGGACTGGTACGTCCGCCAACAGGGTGTTCCCCCGGTGCACGCCGTCGTGGCCGGTGGGGGTCCCGCCGCGCCCGGGGTCCTCGCGGCGTTGGCGGCGGCGCAGGCCGTGGTCCTTGGGCCGAGCAACCCGGTGACCAGCATCGGCCCGGTCCTCGCACTCGACGGCGTCCGTTCGGCCATTGCCGCCGTGCCGGTGCGCATCGCCGTGTCGCCGGTTGTGTGCGGCGGTGATGCCCCGAGCGCCGGGGTGGAGCATCACAGCCGAGCCCGGCGTGCCGTCCTGGCCGCGTCGGGGGGCCATGACGACCCTGCGGGGATCGCCGCGTACTACGCCCGCACCTGCCCGGGTCTGGTGGACACGTTCGTGCTCGACCACCGGGACGCGGCAGCCGCCGACGCGGTGGCCGCCGTAGGTATGCAGCCCGTGCTCGGTGACCTGCTCGACCCGTTGGCGCTGGCGCAGACCGTCGCCGCCCTAGTCGGTACCGCCGCTGGTCCGGCGCCCGGTGGGATGCCCGTCAGGGTGCCGTCTGCTTCGATCGCCGTCTCGCGGCCCGACGCGATCGCGGGTGCTCCGTCATCCGAGACGCGGCGCCGGTCGTCGATGCCCGATCTCCCTGCGCCGGCGTCGAGGTAGCGCCTTCCCGACACCCGCAGCGCCGAGCAGGTGCGTGCCCACCGACGCGTGCGCGCCGCCACGATGCGCCGACCTGCCGGCACTCGCCGGCGCAACTGGTCATCGACGTGCTGTGCTGTGCTAAACGATGAGCTATGCGCGTCTGGAGAAGCTGGCCGGAATGCGGCGGGCGCGGACCCGCCGGGCGGGCCGGAACGTCGCGAGCCGACCTGCTGGCGGTGACAGCGGTCGCCGCTGTGGTGGCCCTGGTCCTGCTGATCGCCCTCGGCAGCACGGTGAGGGTCACGAATTCCGGCATGGGCTGCTCCAGCTGGCCGCTGTGCAACGGGCAGATCGCCCCCATCGACCGGTTCCACGCCCTCATGGAGCAGAGCCACCGGTACCTGGCCACCGTAGCCAGCATCCTGGTGGTGGCTACGGTGGTGCTGGCGTGGCGGCGTCGGCGGCCCGGGGTCTTGGCCCCGGCCCTGGCGGCCGGTGGCGCGCTGGTGGTGCAAGTTGCCCTGGGTGCGCTCACCGTGCTGGCACACAATGCCGGCTGGACGGTCGGGCTGCACCTGCTGTGTGCCGAGATCCTGCTGGCGTTGTCCGCCCTCGCCGCACAACGCGCGGTCCGCGTACGCGACGCGGACCCCGCCGGGGCGGCGCATGGACGCAACGACCATCTGCTCGGCAGGCCGGATGTGGGTGTGCTCCCGTTGGCGCGGCGGGACCCGTGGGCGCTGGTGATGGTGGCATGCCTGCTGGCCACCGTGGCGGCGGGGGCGGTCGTCGTCGACGGTGGCGCCGGGGGCGCGTGCCCGAGCTGGCCGCTGTGCTCCTCGGGTGCGCCCATCCACCTCGTGGTGCTGCAACTCGTCCATCGCTCGCTGGCCGGGATGACCGGGCTGGTGGTGCTGGTAGCTGCGTGGCGAATGTGGGGTCGCCGCTCCCGGCGCGTGGACGCCGGCCCGATCCTGCTGGTGGTGCTGTTGGCCCTGCAGGGCGCTGCAGGGGGCGTCACCGCCGTGCTCAAGGCCCCTGCCGGTGCGGCCGACGTCCACCTGGCCATGGCGACCTTGCTGTGGCTGGTAGCCGTTCTCCTGGCCGCGGGCCGGGCCGGGGAGCGTCGTGTGCCGACGCTGCTCCCCGCTGATGTCGCCGAGCGGGCATCAGGGGGCGCCGATTCGGCTGGTGGACTGCCCGAGGTTGGCGTCGGGGCGATGCTCCGCTGACGGGTCGTTGGCGTGGCCGGGCGTGTCCAGCCAGGCTGGGATCGAACTGCGCGCCCGCCGCGGGGACGTGTGCTCGGGTTCTCCACGGGTCGCCCTGGTCGTCGCCGGTTCCGACGTCTTCACTGGTCGGGTTCGTTACCGGTCGGGCTCGTCACCGGTCGCCCTGATCGGCGCCGGCCTCAAAGGCTCCACGGTCTGTCCTGATCGTCTTGATCGGCGGCGGCACGGCATCTGGGCCATACCAGCGATGGGCCCCTACGGGTTCAGTCAGGATTGTGCCGCCGGCTGTCGGTGCCAGGTAATGGTCACTGGGTGTACCCGATGGCGGTGGCGCTCCCGGCTCCGACGGCGATGTACTCCGGTGGTTCGCTCAACAGCGCGATGCCGTTCAGGTCAGCGCTGGTGACCGGGGCCAGCGAGCTCCATGTCGGCGCGCTGCCCGCCGAGGACTCCTCGAGCACGGTGCCGGCCGTTCCTGCGGCGAGCACACAGAATCCCGTGTTGGGGCAGTAGCCGCCGATGGCGACACTGGTGAGGGTTTCGCTGGTGCCGCTCGCCTGGGGCGACCAGGTCGACCCGCCGTCGGTCGTGGCGAGGATGGTCCCGCCCGCACCGACAGCAAAGCCGTCCACGCCGGCGAAGGCCACACCGGTGAGGAGCGTTGTCGTGCCGCTCGCCTGCGCGGACCAGGTTGCCCCGCCGTCGGTGGTCTCGAGGATCGTCCCGCTCGTTCCGACGGCATACGCGGTGCTCGAGGATGCGGCGGTGTAAGCGACCGCGTTCAGGCTGTAGCTGCCCGGTGCCACCGGGCTCCCGGGAGGCGAGCCGCTCACGGCTGTCCAGGTGGCGCCGCCGTCGCTGGTGGTGAGGATGGTCCCCCAGGTGCCGACGATGATCCCGTGGAGGTCGTCGCTGAAGGCCACGCCCTGCAGGTAGTTGCAGGTCGGGTACGGGCTGCAGAAGAGCGAGGTGCCGATGATGTTCGTCTGGGCGGTCCACGTCGCCCCACCGTTGGTCGTGGCGAGGATGGTGCCGCCCTCCCCCACCGCCCAGCCGTGGGTCGGATCGGCGAAGAAGACAGCCAGGAGGTTCTCGGTGGTGCCGCTGGTCTGCGGCGACCAGGTCGATCCCATCGAGGTGGTGACGAGGATGGTGCCCCCGTCGCCGACCGCCCAGCCGCCGGCGGGGCTCGGGAAGCTGACGGCATGGAGCGTCGGCCCTGTCGGTGGCGCGGACACCGCCAGCGGCAGCGTTGCAGTGGCGTTCTGCGGTGTCGGTTCGGTGTCGGAGACCTGCACGGTGACGTCGACCGTCGAGCCGGCGGCGGTGTCGGGCGGGGTCCCCGAGAGCACGCCACCCGCGCTGAGCGACAGCCAGGCGGGCAGGCTGGAGCCCGCGGGCACCGACCAGGTGTAGCTGCCGTTCCCACCGGCAGCGGCGAGGGTCGCCGAGTAGGCCACTCCGGCCGTCGCCTGGGCAAGCGGCGACGTGGTGGTGATGGACACGGCAGCGCCGACGACCGGCAGCGACAACGAGGCGGTCGAGGAGTTGCCTGCTGCATCGCTGACTTGGACGTGGAGCAGGAAGCTGCGGCCCGCAACCGACATCGGCGGGGTGCCCGACAGCACGCCGGTCGACGACAGGCTGAGCCACGACGGATGGTACGACTCGATCTGGAACCGCCAGGCGTAGGGCGTCGTCCCACCGGTGGCGGTCAGGGTCGCGGAGTAGGCCGTGCCGACGGTGGCGCCGGGGAGCGGCGACGTGGTGGTGATGGTGGGAGGGGCCGCCCCGACGACCAGCGTCAGTGTCGCCGTGGCGTTCTGCGGTGTCGGTTCGGTGTCGGAGACCTGCACGGTGACGTCGACCGTCGAGCCGGCGGCGGTGTCGGGCGGGGTCCCCGAGAGCACGCCACCCGTGCTGAGCGACAGCCAGGCGGGCAGGCTGGAGCCCGCGGGCACCGACCAGGTATCGCTCCCGTTGCCCCCCGTGGCCGAGAGCGTCTGGTCGTAGGACTGGCTGCCGGTCGCCTCGGGCAGCGACGCGGTCGTGATGGACAGGGTGGGTGCGCTCACCGCCAGCGTGAAGGTCCCGGTGACGGCGCTGGGGGCGCCCGTGGAATCCTGCACCTCGAGATCGAAGGTGTCGGTGGTGCCGGCGGCCGACTGGGGTGGTGTCCCGGTCAGGGAGTAGGTGCCGTTCGAGAAGGAAAGCTGCAGCCATGCTGGAAGCAGCGAGCCGACGACGTACCAGTCGTAGGGCGGGTACCCTCCGGACGCGCTGACGGCCTCGTCGTAGTACTGGCCGGGTGTGGCTGTAGGGAGCGCAGCCGGCGTCGTGATCGCGAGACCGGCCGCCGTCACCGCGACCGACAACGTCTGCGTGGCGAGCCCTCCCGCAGCGTCGGTGACCTGCACGGTGAACGATGGGCGGCCGACGTCGGTCGCGCTCGGTGTGCCAGACAACAGGCCGGACGGGCTGAGCTGGAGCCAGGTTGGCAGGGCCGACCCCGCGGCCAGCGACCAGGTGTAGGGGGTGACGCCGTCGTTGGCTGCGAGCTGGGCGGTGTACGCGCTCCCGACGGGAGCCGGGGGGAGCCCCTGTGTTCCGACCGAGGGGCCGATGTCGACGGCTATCGACAGGTTGGCACTGGCGATGTCCGAACGGCTGTCCTCCACCTCGACGGTGAAGTCGTAGGTCGCCGCTCCGTCGGTCGTGACCGTGCCGGTGACCTGACCGGTCGTGGAGTCAAGGCTGAGCCCGGACGGCAGCGATCCCGAGGAGAGGAACCATTCGTAGTACTGGCCCTGGCTCGGGGACGAGAACGGCACGCCACCCGAGGCCTGGATCGTCGTCACGTATGGACGGCCGACTTCCCCCGCCGGGAGGACGGACGACGAGATCCCGAGCGGCCCGCCGACCGACAGGGTCAGGCTGGTGGTGGCGGTTCCCCCGAGGCTGTCGGTCACCTGGACCGGCACCGTGCAGGTCGTGCCGCCGGCGGAGGCCGGAGGAGTGCCCGTGAGGACACCCGCCGAGGAGATGCTGAGCCACCCCGGCAGCGGGTAGCCCGAGGTGTCGGCGCCCGCCACCGACCACGTGTAGCCGGGCTCGCCGCCGGTGGCCAACAGCGAGTAGGGCGTGTACGCCTTGCCTTCCTCGCCGCCGGGCAGGCTGTCGGTCGCGACGGCGAGCGCCGGCACGACCGACAGGGCGAAGGTGTGGCAGGACTGGGCGCTCGTCTGGTCCGATACGCACAGGGATACCTGGTCGGAGGCCCCGGCCTGTGCCGGCGTGCCGGAGATGGTCCCGGTCGAGCTGTCGAGCGACAGGCCGCTGGGCAGGGAATCCGAGCTCCAGCGGTACCCACCGTTGCCGCCGGCTGCCTGGAGCGTGACCGAGTAGGGAGCGTTGACTTCGGCTGAGGGCAGTTCGCTCGTGGTGACGGCGAGCGGTGTGGCCACCGTCAGGACCAGCGTGGCGGTGGCCGCCGCGTTCCAGGAGTCGGTGGCAGTCAGATGCAGTGTGGTCGAGGTCCCGGAGGCTGCGGGTGCCGGTGTGCCGGTGATGGCTCCGGTCTCCGGGTCGAGGCTGAGCCCAACCGGCAGATCGTCGCTGGCGGCGAGCGACCACAGGTAGGGCGAGGCCGCCGAGGACCCCGCGGCGGTGCAGCCGGACGTCGCGCTCACGGAGGAGCCGGTTGCCTGGCCGGACGAGGCGGTCACCCCGCAGGTGCCCAGGCTGTTCGCCACGCCTGACCGTGGCGTGCCGCCGGCGGCATCCAGAGTGACCGCGTAGGGCGCGCCGTCGGTCGCAACGGGCAAAGCGGCAGTCGTGACAGTCGGGTCGGCGGCGACCACCAGGGCGATGCTCGCGTTGGCGCTCACCCCGTCGTGGTCGGTGACGTCGGCCTGAACGCTGAACTGGCCGGTGCGGAGGGGCGATCCCGACAGTGTGCCGTCGCTGGCCAGGGACAGTCCGTCGATGCTGGTGGGGGCCCAATTGAACGGAGCGATCCCGCCGTCGGCTTGGACGACCGCCGAGTAGGCCACGCCGACGTCGGCGGTCGGCAGCTGCGCTGCGACGCTTGCCCGTGGCGCCACCACGAGCTTGAGGTACGCGTTCCAGGAAGCGCCGGACGAGTCTTGCAGCCGGATCTCGACAACGTAGGTACCCGACCGTGCCGGTCGGCCGACAAGCATCCGCTGGGCGTTCGACGAGGTGGCGGCGAAGGTCAGCCCGGGCGGCAACGGCACGGGGAGCCGGACCCACTGCCCACCGCCCTGGCTGCTCGGAGCCAGCAGGAGCGTTCCGAGGATGCTCCAGCTGTAGGGGGCCGTACCACCCTGGGCGTCCACGGGCGCCTGGTAGGCCACCCCCAGCTCGCCGTCGGGCAGGGACCTGGTGGTGATGGCCGGACCGACCGGGACGGTCACATATTGGCTGTCGGTGCTCCCCAGCGCGTCGGTCACCGTCACCAGCGCCGATGTGGTGCGAGCCGCGCCGGGACAGGAGCTCGACGGCTCTCCTGCTCCCGTGCAGGGTATGCCGATCAGGGCGCCGTCGCCCAGCATGCCTACGCCGGCGGGCAGGCCTCCCGATGCGACTGTCCAGGTGTAGCCGGTAGGCCCTGGTGTCCCACCGGTGGCGCTGAGGGTCACGCCGTAGTACACCGTGCCAGGGACTGCAGACGGCAGGATGTCGGGGCTCGTGATCTGCGGTGGGGGCTGTACCTCGATCGTGTCGATCGCCGAGGCCCGGACGTCGAAGTCGTCGCTGACCACCACGGGCACGCTGTAGGCGCCCGGGGCGATGCCGGGCGCCACGGAGCCGGTGATGAACCCGGTGTTGGGGTCGAGGCTGAGCCCCGGGGGCAGCTCCTCGAACGAGCCGCCCGGGAGCGGCGTGCCCGGCACGACGCCACCGACGCTGTAGTGGTAGGGGCCGCGACCTCCGGTCACGGTGGTGGAGATCAGCCCGGTCGCGTAGCTGCCCCCCACCTCGGCGGCAGGCAAGGTCGTCGGGATGAGCGACAGGGCGGGCGCAACCTGGACCTCCTGGTACCCGCAGCTCAACCCCCCGAGGCCGTCGCTGACGGTCATCGGCACGGTGTAGGTACCTGCTGCGGTCGGGATGCCGCTCAGCGTTCCGGTGCTCGTGTCGGCCATCGTGACTCCGGGCGGCAGGCTCTCGCCGGAGGCGGCGTCGTAGCAGCCGTCGAACGAGGCTTGCACGCTGTTGGACGCGGCATATGCCAGGGAGATGTCCGGTGCCACTGCCGACCACGAGTACGGGCTCTGGCCGCCGGCCACCTGGGGCTGGAAGTAGAACGGCACGCCCTGCTCGCCGACGAGCTCCGAAGCCAGCAGGGGTTGAACGTGCTGGCTCACGGTGGGCAGGACGAGGCTGTCACACGGCGTTCCCGATATCCAGCAGTCGGTGGTGGTGACGCCGTCGTCGACCTGCAGCTGCTGGGTCGTGGGAGCGGCGAAGACCGTACCGGAAGCGGTCTCCCCCGGTACGTCGTTCTGCTCCACGTAGCCGCTCACCTGGCAGTGGCTTGAGCCGCCCTGTGCCACCGTGGCGATCTGCAGCGTGGAGGCAGCCCAGAAGAACTGGGGGCCGTCGCCGACGGGTTGGAGCGTGAAGGGGTCCTCGGGCTGAGCGGAGACGGAGACCGGGTAGCTGGGGCAGTTGTAGGTGGTCCCGCTCCCGCCCTGCGACTGTGCGGTCATCGGGATCTGGTAGCCCTGCCCGTCGTTGTACGGGATGTCGGCCTCGGTGGCAGGAAGAGGGAAGCTGGCCGAGTGCACACCTGGCACCACAGGGGCGCTCAGGCAGAGGTCGGAGACGTTGCCCAGCACGTCGGTCAAGGTGACCGGTATGTAGAGGTAGCTGGAGCTGGCCGCGAAGCTGAGCGGCAGGCCGCTGACCGTCAGCAGCGCGTCGTTGGCAGGCTGATCCGCGGTGGTGAGCGAGACCTTCGTGCCGGCGGGTGCGTTGGCAGAGCAGGCGTTCCCGCCGATCGCCGCGCTGATCGAGCCACTCGGGACGTTGAAGCCGGAGGTGATGGACGAACCGCTGCCGGTGTAGCCCTGAGCCACGAGCTGGTAGCTGTAGGGCTGGAGCAGCGTTCCGGTCTCGATCGTCGGCAGCACGAGACCCGAGCAGCCTGTCTGGGCGGCGGGGCATCCTGGTGGGTCCTTCAGGACCGGGGGTGACGCCGCGATCGTCACCGTGACGATCGGGATCGTGAGCTGCGCGTTGAGGCCGACGCTGAAGATACCGAAGGACCAGCTGGCCTGGAACCCGACGGTCGCCTCCAGCCCGAACGCGACCGCCCAGGTCGGCGCGGTCTGGCCCACCTGCGCCTTGAGGAACCCGTCGACGCCGATGTACGGGCCGATCAACGGTGTTTTCGGGACCCACGGGATCAACCCGATGTTGAAGGTCAGCTTGGGGCCGAGCGAGACCTTGACGTAGCCGGTCGCCTGGTTGGTGGTGGGGTTCGGCTTGTTCTGCGGGGTCAGGTTGCTGATTCCGGACAACTGGCCGCCGGCATAGGACGCGCCGACCTGCCAGGTGAAGCCCTGCGTTCCCGACTCGGTGAACGTCGCGTCCGCCTCGGCCTTGGCCGTGAGGTCCACCTCGATGACCGGCGTGATGACGATGGTGACGGGCCCGAGAGGGATGGGGATGTCGGTGAGCGGGGACTTCGGCACGATCGCGTACGTGTACTGGCACGCGACCCCGCCGTTGATCTTCGCCTGATAGGCGACGCTCTCGACCACGGTGATGTAGGCGTCCGCCTGGAACCCCCCGCTGGCGCTCCAGGACGCGTCGAAGTGTGGGGTGACCGAGAACGTGGGTGCGGTGAGCTGGAGGCTGACCGACCCGTCCGCCAGGCATCCCACGCTGCTCGCGCCGTGCGGTCGCACGGCGTTCTTCGATACCAGCGCGCCGAGCTGGGCTCGAGACAGCAGTGCGGTGGAGCCGGTCACGTCGAACTCGCCCTGGCTGACTGCTTGGACCAGGCCGGCGTGCGCTGTCGTGACGAGGAGGGTGTTGCCTTCGACGGCCAGGCTGGTGATCTTCGCGAGGAGCCCCGTCGGCAGGGTGGTGCTCGGGGCCGCGGTCACGACATCTCCGTCCTGCAGGCCGGCCAGGTCCGGCGGCTCGTCTCCTGCCCAGGAGAACGTCAGGGAGGACTGGTCAGATGGGGCCGACGTCAGGTCGGCGATGTCGGAAGCGCCGAGGACCTTGCTGGTGGCCGGCACCGTGGTCAGGTAGCTCACGCCCACCACCGTCGCCTGACCGGCGACGACCGTGGCAGGGCTGCCCGTCACCGTCGGATAGTAGGTGTCGGCCCCGTCGCTCACCGGGGCGGCCGATACCGAGTACACCCCGGGCGGCACCGGGAGATCACCGCTCGCGGTCATCTGGGTCGTGAAGGCGCCCGGGCCGGAGACGGTCACCGACGCCGCGAGCCCGGCGGGGAGCTGGCCGACGGACACAGCCAGGGTCCCGTGGCCCGGGCCGACCTGACCCGGCGCCAGGCCCACGGCAAGCGTCACGATCGATGTTGCCAGGCCACCGTGCTCGTCGGTGACGGCGATGGTGAGCGGCTCCACCGTGGGTGCGGAAGGCGTGCCGCTGATCACCCCGGTGGTGCTGTCGAGCGTCAAGCCATCGGCCAGCGTGCCCGCCTTGATCGACCAGGTGTACGGACGGGCGCCACCGGTCGCGACCAAGGTCGCTGTGTAGGGCGTGCCGACCAGTGCCGGGGGGAGCGTCGCGGTCACGATGGTCAGCGGCGGTGCCGCGGGACCGGGCGGTGCCGGAATGCCGCCGCGCGTGGGGGCCATCCCCACCACCGGGCTGTTCAGGTGGTCGGTGGCCATCGATCCGGAGTACGACGCGTCGCCGAAGCTGAACACGCCGCCATCCGCGCCGACGAGCCAGTAGCCGCCGCCGTCGGGGGTGGGGGCCATCCCCACCACCGGGCTGTTCAGGTGGTCGGTGGCCATCGATCCGGAGTACGACGCGTCGCCGAAGCTGAACACGCCGCCATCCGCGCCGACGAGCCAGTAGCCGCCGCCGTCGGGGGTGGGGGCCATCCCCACCACCGGGCTGTTCAGGTGGTCGGTGGCCATCGATCCGGAGTACGACGCGTCGCCGAAGCTGAACACGCCGCCATCCGCGCCGACCAGCCAGTAGCCGGGAGGTGGCCCGCTGGGCCCGCTGTGCATGCCGCGAGCGGTGCGCCGCGACGCGTGTGGCCCGGCAGCGACGCGTCTGGGGCGCGCTTTCGGTGCGCTTTCCGAGGCGGAAGCAGGGTGTGGGGACGGTGCGGCCGGCCGGCTGGCCGCCGCAGCCTGGGCGGAGATCGCCTGCCCCGCGAGCGTGCCGACCAGCACCAGCACCAGTGTCCCGCGCAGCCGACGTCCGGGGTGCGAGCGACGAGCTCTTGCGCCAGGCCATCGTGGACCGATGGGCTCCTGTTGGCGTGCCATTCCCGTGCTCCCGCTGCCTGATCGCCACTGTGGACGTCCCATGCTACGGATCGGGCGTGCCCCCGCATCGGGAGATCTCCCTATGTTTCGGGCAAGATTCGGAAACTGCGCCGATCCTTCCGTCCCATGCCGATGGCGCGGGTCCGGGTGTTCTCACCCAGGGCGCCTGACCAAGCGCCCTGAGGCGCCATGCGGTCGAAACCGTCACGCGGGAGCGATGTCGACGCTCACGCAGCGATCGGCGGGAACAGGCTGCCACTCGGCGGGCGTGTAGGTGAGGTGGCCGTAGTCGCCGACCAGGCCGAGCCACTTGACGAGTCCCGGCTCGACCTCGTTGTTGCCGGCACCGCCCTGGAACATGAAGCCCTCAAAGCCGTTGTACACCGTGAGGGCACCGGGCCGCTGTGCCGGGCTGGTGCGGGCGTCCACGACGAATTCGCCGACGTCGTTCCACACGCGCACGGGGGCATCGTCGGCGATGCCGCGGCGGGCGGCGTCGTCCTCGTTGACAAGGACGAACGGCTTGCCGCGATGTGTCTGCAGCAGCAGCGGGCTCGTCATGTTCATGGCATGGATGCTCCACCGGCTGTGCCCTCCCGACAGCCGGAACGGGTGGCTCCCGCCCATCGCCGGGGGATCCTTGTGCACCGGCAGGTCCTCGCCGGCCTCGACGAACCAGGGATGGTCGAGCAGGAACTGGGCACGGCGGGTGAGTGTCGGGTACGGGAGACCGAGCTCGACATGGTCGCGAAGCGGTGAGTGGGTCTCGTCCACCGGGAAGGGCGAGGCTTGGCCCTGCGCCATGTTCATGACGCCCCAGCCCTCGTAGCGGACCCATCCGCGCTCCCGGAGGGTGTCGACGGTGGTCTTGTCGGGGAGGTTGCCGGTGTGCACGGCGTCGCGCACCATCTCCTCCATCACGTCGTCATCGCTGGCCAGGGCTCCGCCGAGCGTGAACTGATCCCACAGATCGGCCACCCGGTGCTCGGTCCCAGCCGCGTCGGTGTAGGACTGCAGGCCCCGCCCGGCGGCCCGCTCGGCCAGGACCCGGCACAGCTCGCTCAGGATGTGCCATTCGGTGCGGGACTCCCCTGCCGGCGCCAGGGCGGCCTCGCTGTAGGCGAGCGTCATCGTCCACGGTGTCGGCATCGCGAAGCCGGGCTTTTCGTAGTGGTGCGCGGCGGGCAGCAGGATGTCGGCGTACAGGGCGGTCTGCGACATTCGGATGTCACAGACCACGACCTTGGTCAGCTGTGGCCACAAGTGGTCGAGAAGGACGCGCTGGCCTCCCCTGGTCCGGCGCAGCATGTTCCCCGCGACCTCCAGGAGCACTCGGGGCGGCTTGTCGGGGCTGGGGCCGGCGACTGCACCCCACCAGCCGGAGCGCACCGCTTCCTCGAGCAGCTCCGGGAACGGTCTCGGCATGGTCGGGTCCGCTGCCGCCGGATCGTCCCACCGTGCCCGGAACCCCGCGTGCCAGTACCAGAAGAACGCTGGGGGAACCATGCCGAGCATGGCGCCGATGGAGCGCCACAGTGCCGTGCCGGCCAGCTCCCCGGTAAGGGTCGGATCGGCGCTCCGCAGGGCTTGGGTCATGGTGTCCATCGCCCCGAGGAACGCCTCGGCTCCCTCCACCCCCGGGGCATCCTTGCTCATCGCCAGGGTCAGCCCGTCGAACATGCCGATGGCCCACCCACCGGCACCGGCGCCCTTGCGTCCCCAGTTCCCGGTGAGCCCGAGCAGCAGCAACATGGCCCGGGCCATCAGGTCACCGTGGAAGTACTTGGAGAGGCCGCCTGGTGTCACGATCTTGCACCGCCCGGCGGCGATCCAACGCGCCAGTCGTCGGATGGTGCCCGGATCGGTGCCGCAGACCGCGCCGGCTGCTTCGGGCGTGTAGCACTCGTCGAGCATGCGCCGGAGCCGTGCCAGCAGCGGCTCGGCCCGGATGGTGGTGCCGTCCGCCAGGTCCACGTCGACGGCGCCGTCGAGCATGGGCTCCACGTCGAGGAGCAATGAGGCGGGGTCGGCAGGGACGAGGCCGTGCCCACGATGCCCGTGGAAGAACCGGTCGTCGCGGCCGCCGGTGACCTCGGACTCGCGGAGGTAGCAACCCGTGTCCTGGCGGACGAGCAGCGACAGGTCGGTTTGGGACCGCACGAAGTCGAGGTCTGCGAGCCCCTCCGCCAGCACCACTTGGCACATGGCCAGGGCCAGCGCGGCGTCGGTGCCGTGGCGAACCGGGACGTGCATGTCGACGTGGCTGTGGCTGGGGTTCACGTCAGGCGAGATCAACGCCACCCGCGCCCCGCGGTAGCGCGCTTCGGGGATGTAGTGGAAGTTCGGGATCTGCGTGTATGCAGGGTTGGCGTGCCAGATGAGCACGCAGTCGGCATGGAAGATGTCGTCGACCGACGGCGTGAAGTACGCCTTGCCGAAGACCTGGTGGAACCCCGCCCAGAAGTCGTTGATCGAGCCGTTCACATCCAGGTTGGTCGCGCCGATGATCCGGATGAACCGGCTGGCAGGCATCACCGCGCCGATCTCCGGCGATCCCTCGTAGACGACAGACTCGGGGCCGATCTCGATGATGGCGTCGAGGATGGCGTCAGCCACTTCGGTCAGCGCCTCGTCCCACGAGATGCGCTCCCACTGCCCTGATCCCCGCTCGGCCACACGCCGCATGGGGTACAAGAGGCGGTCCGGGGCGTGGACCTGCTGCCCCCATGCCAGGCCCTTCTGGCAGACGAGGGGGTTCGCGTCCGGAACGCCGACCTCCACCGTGGCGCGATCCCCCGCCGTCTCTTCATAGACGACGGCACCGTCGCGGACGTACGCGAGCAGCGTGCAGCCGGTGGGATAGCAGTCGACGCAGTGGGTCACCCGCGCCACTCGGTCCCACGGTCCGGCGATCCGCGTCCGGTAGCGCTCCTCGCTCGGGCGAAGGCCGTTGCTCATGCCGCTCTCCTCGTTCTCCGGGTGACGCGGTGGCGCTGGTGCGCACGTTAGGCGCCGGAGCGAGCCGCGTGCCCGCCCGCCCGCGGGTGCCGTCATCGGGACCGGCGCGTGCCGAGGCAGCAGTGCTTGAATTTGCGCCCGCTGCCACACGGGCAGGGACCGTTGCGACTGGCGTGGCGCCACGGCGCCCGGTCGTCGGCCTCCTCGGCGGCCAGCTCCGTCATGATGGCCGTGGCCGGGCGGCCGCGGCGGCTGAGCGCGGCCATCCTGGAGAGCACCGGCAGCGCGTGTGTCAGGAACTGCCGGTAGCCGCCGCACAGGTGGTTGTGGCCGGGCTCGCCGTCCGGCGACGAGACGAAGCGGTCCTTCGGGCAGCCACCGCGGCAGAGCGCGAGGACGAGGCAGTTGCGGCAGGCTGCCGTCAGGCCGTCACGCTTGGCCAGGCCGAAGGACTCCTGCCGCGGCGTCTCCAACAGGGACGCCAGCCCGTCGAGGGTCACGTCGCCCAGCTTGTGCTCCGGATCGACGAAGTGGTCGCAGGCATAGACACCACCGTCGTGCTCGACCACCGGCACCCGCCCGCAGGTTGCCGCCATGGTGCACAGCGTTGGTCCCCGCCCGGTGAGCGCCAGGAGGCATTCCACGAACACCTGGACGTCGATCCGGCCGACGTCGTGGCGCACCCACTCGTCGAAGACCTGGCACAGGAACGATCCGAACGCCTCGGGACCCACCGAGATCGGGGCTGCGGTGCCGTCCGCGGCGCGCACCACGACCGGCAGGAATTGGACCCAGCGGACCTGCTCCTCCCGGAAGTACCGGTAGACCTCGGCGGGGTGCGCCGCGCTGGTGGCCGTGAGCGTGCACAGGATGTCGGGGTCGATGCCGTGACGCCGGAGCAGCCGCAAGGCGCGCACCACCCGCTCGTGGGTCGGGGCGCCGCTCAGGTGGCGGCGTCCGGCGTCGTGCACCTCCTGCGGGCCGTCCAGACTGAGCCCCACGGCGAAGCGGTTCTCGGCGAGGAACGCCGCCCATCGGTCGTCGATCAGCCATCCGTTGGTCTGCAGGCTGTTGACGATCCGCCACCCGTCCGGGAGGTGCTGCTGCTGCACGGCGACCGCCCGGCGGTAGAAGTCGAGCCCGGCCAGCGTGGGCTCGCCGCCATGCCAGACCATGTGGAGCTCCGGCCCCGGGTTCTCCTCGATGGCCCGGCGGACCAGCGCCTCGAGCACCTGGGGGCCCATGCGACGGGGGGCTCCCGGAGCGAAGAGGGCATCCCGCTCGAGGTAGTAGCAGCTGTCACACCGGAAGTTGCACGTCGGGCCGACAGGCTTGGCCATCACCACGAACGGCGCCGTCGCAGGTGTCACCTGGTCCCTCCTCCTTCGCCGATGATGTGCACATAGTCCTTGTCACACGACATCGAGTGTCCTACTCTACGAGACATTGATACACCGTTCGTCTCATTGGACGAGCGGGGATGCTCGGCCGGGGGGGCCGATCGGCGCCGGGGCACCCGGCACCGGCACGACCCGCGCGGTACCGGAGCCGACCTCTGGGAGTGGGCACGATGCGTGACGAGCGCTTCGATGTGGTCGTCGTTGGCGGGGGGCACAACGGTTCGACGATCGCTGCGTACCTGGCCAAGTCCGGGCTGAGCACGTGCGTGCTCGAGTCCCGGCCGGAGTGCGGGGGCGGGCAGGAGAACACCGAGGTCCGCCCGGGCTTTCGGATCGACCCGCACGCCACCTACCTGTACGGGGGCGCCGCTCCCGGCTTCGACCAGCTCGAGCTGGGGAAGTACGGGATGCGCATGGTCTACTACCCGTCGATGGCCGGGGTCGTCACCACCGACGGCCAGGCGGCCAACATGGGATCGCGGTGGCGCCCCGACCTCGCCGAGCAGAGCCTTGCCCGCTACTCGCCCCAAGACCAGGCCGGGGCCGGTCTCATCTTTTCGGAGCTCGGCGAGACCGGCGCCCGTGAGCTGCTCCGGGCGCTGTTCTGGACTCCGCCGCATTTCGGCGAGTCCGAGCTCGATCCTGCAGACCTTCCGTGGTGGCAGGTCTTCAGAGAGCGTCTTCCCCAGTTCTGGTCCGACCGGCTCGTCGACATGAACTACCTCGACTTCCTCGACGAGTTCATCCATTGGGAGCCGCTGAAGGCGCTCAGTGCCATCGGCGCCTGGTACTGCGGCGCGCACCCGGGTTGGGACGGCATGCTCCTGCAGGCATTGGGTGGCACCCTGCTGTACCAGTACGCGTCCGGTGCACCGCGTGGCGGCATGCACACCTACGCACACGCCATCATCCGGTGCGCGCTCGCCCACGGGGCACGGGTCATCACGAACGCGCCGGTGGGTGAGATCATCGTGCGCGACGGACGGGCCGTCGGTGT
Organism: Actinomycetes bacterium; assembly: GCA_021826725.1. Taxonomy (GTDB): domain Bacteria; phylum Actinomycetota; class Acidimicrobiia; order Acidimicrobiales; family UBA8190; genus JAJZYI01. The sequence continues at coordinate 5,851 of JAKAYQ010000024.1, read as the reverse complement.
GCAGCTGGCCGAGGACGCCGCCTTCGGGGAGAAGACGATCTGGGCCGACAAGGCGGTCATATCCGCCATCGACGTGCAGCACACGTTCCAGGGCCTCGTCGGCCGCCGCCACCTGGACCCGTCGTTTCTGCAACGGATCGCCGACATCTCCCTGAAGGGCGGCAGCCTGTTCGTCATGTCGGTCATCTGCCGGGAGCTACCCCGCTACCACGGCCGTGCCGACGCCTTCCCTGACGAGGTCTACCCGTCGTGCGTGGTGGCGCCGGGCGATTCGCTCGAGTGGATCCGCATCCAGACACGTGACGCCTACTCCAGCCGCACCGGCCCCACGTCGTTCGGACCGGAGCACCTCACCATGATGATCTGCACCCACGACGTCTACGACTCGACGCGCACCGTCGACGGCTACCACGTCCTCTCCCCCATCTACCTCGAGATGCCACCACCTGCCTACGACGTGAGCGGGCCCGACGGCGTCAACCGGCACAAGGACCGGATCACCCAGGCGGCGCTCGACCTGCTCGGCCAGCTGGCACCCAACATGACCGGTGCCAACATCGTCGACGTCTTCGTCAACACGCCCCAGGACTCCGAGTTCCGGAACACCGGCATGGTGGGTGGCAACTGGTATGGCATCCGGCACTCCGAGGACCAGTGGTCCGGCAACCGCCCGCTGCCGGAGCTCGGGCGGTACCGGACGCCCATCGAAGGCCTGTACCTGTGCAACCAGACGTCGCACCCCGGAGGGCTGTGCCTGATGGCTGTCCCATACAATCTCATGCATATCCTGATCGAGGACGGCATCGCCGATCCGGGGAGCTGGTGGTACCCGTCGCCGTTCTACGTACCGGACCCGTCGGCGCGGGGTGCGGCATGACGCGGGTCGAGCACCGGGTCCGCCAACCCGCCGAGCACATCTTGGACGAGTTCCCCGAGCGCAGCGAGTTCGACGTGGTCGTCGTCGGCGCCGGTCCGAACGGGTTGATCGCCGCCGCATATCTTGCTCGCGCCGGCCTGCGTACCGCCGTCGTCGAGCGACGTCAGGAGATCGGCGGCGGCCTCTCCACCGAGGAGACGCTCTTCCCCGGCTACTACACGAACCCGCACGCCTTCTACCACATGATGACCGACTACCTGCCGGTCCTTTCCGACTTCGACCTCGCCGCGCACGGCCTCCACTTCGTCAAGCCCAACGTGCAGACCGCTGCCGTCTTCTCCGACGGCTCCAGCCTGGCACTGTGCCACCAGATCGAGGACACCAAGGACTCGCTCGCCACGGCGTCGCCCGGCGACGCAGCCGCCTTCGGTCGGGTCATGCGGACGTGGCGCAGGATCGTCGATGACTTGCTGGCGCCAGGCACCTACCTACCGGCCCTGTCGCCCATCGACATGATCGAATCGCTCGAGCGCACCGACGTCGGCCGCGAGGCACTGCGGCTCACGGAGCTCTCCCCGCTGGAGATCATCGAGGAGACCTTCGCCAACGACCGGGTTCGGGCACTCATGCTCTACGCCGCGTGCCAGTGGGGGCTCGATCCCCGGGAGAGCGGCCTCGGCTTCATGGTCCCCCTCATGGTCGACCGAGCCGCCAACAAGGCCCAGTGCTACGGCGGATCGCACAAGCTGGCCGGAGCCTTGTCACGCGAGATCCACCGTGCCGGCGGCGTCGTCCTCGACAACGCCGAGGTCACCCGCATCGTCGTGGAGCAGGGCGCGGTCCGCGGCGTCGAGTGCTTCGACGGCCGGTTCCTCGGCGCTGCCGCTGTGCTTTCGAGCCTGCCGCCGCCGCTCACCTTCGGCCGGCTGATCGACCCGGCTGCGGTCCCTGCCGAGCTCGTCGAGGCTGCCGAGCACTGGGAGTGGGACACCTGGTCGCTGTTCACCCTGTCGTTGGCCACCACCGAAGCGCCCCACTACGCGGCTGACGACCCCTGGGTCGACGACGCCCTCATGGTGGTGCTCGGCTTCGACTCGACCGACGACGTCCTCGACCACTTCGACGCGGTCGCCGGCGGTCGCATGGGAGAGCGGATCGGCGGCCATGCCACCGTCGAGACGCGGTACGACCCCACCCTGTCCCGCGTCCCCGGCCACCACGTGAGCTTCTTCCAGGTCCACGCACCCTACGACGTCGACGGCGGTTGGGAGGCCCGTGCACCCCAGGTCGCCGACGAGCTGTTGTCGGTGTGGGGCCGCCACTGGCCTGGACTGGCATCGACCGAGATCGTGCAGCGCTCGACGGAGAGCCCGGTCGACATCGAGCGGCGGATCGCCTCGATGGTGCGTGGCTCGATCAAGCACGGCGACTACAACCCCCTGCAGATGGGGTCGTTCCGCCCGAGCGCATCGTGTGTGGCGGGTCGGTCGCCCATCGACGGCCTGTACCTGTGCGGCGCGTCGTCGTACCCGGGGGGGCTCGTCATCGGCGGCCCCGGCTACATCGCGGCGGGCTCGGTGGCCGAGGACATGGGCGTGGCGCAGTGGTGGCAAGCCCCGAAATTCGTCACCCGCTACCAGGACCGGTACCTGTCATGAAGATCCGTTCCCGAGGATTGGGCCGGCGTGAGCTCGAGATGAACCTGCGCGAGTTCACCGTCGAACGTGACGGGAGGGGACTGCTGCTGAAGGGCGTCACCCACGCGCCCATCACGTGGGAGACGACGGTGCGCATCGGTCCGCGCGACATCGGTGGGATCATCCGCCTGGCGCTGCGGCCGAGCATGGTCGGCTTGGTGCTGTCGTGGGTCCTGCACCGCAAGGACCAGCCCGCTCCCCGCTCCACCGAGGAACGGCTCGGGCGTGACACAGCTCGGGAGCGGCCCGGTCTCAGCGCGTCAGAGGAGGGGTCCGACCTCGACGGGCAACGGCCGCGGCCCAGGCTCGTGCGACGGGCGCCGCCGGATCGACCGCAGCCATCCACCGTGACCGGAGCAGAAGGGAATTGAGCGTGCGCCGTCGCACCTACGACGCCATCGTCATCGGCGCGGGGCACAACGGTCTGTGCCTGGCCGCCTACCTGCAGCGTGCCGGGCTGTCCACACTGGTGCTGGAACGCCGGCACGAGGAGGGCGGTGGCGTGAACACCGAGGAGCCCGTCCGCGCCGGGTTCCGCCACAACATGCATGCGCAGTACATGGAGTTCTTCGACGTGATGCCCATGATCGCCGACTTCGGCCTCGAAGACCTGGGCCTGCGAACGGTGATGCCCGAGGCGCAGGCCGGTATGGTGTTCGCCGACGGCCGGCCGCCCATCGTCTTGCACCGGCCCGACCTGCTCGACCGGACCAGGCGCAGCATCGCCCGCTACTCGGCGGCAGATGCCGATCGCTACGTCGCGTTGAAGGAGCGGGCCGCGTCGTTCCAAGGCATGATCGCGGGAGCGCTCTACGAGTTGCCCGCCATCCAGCCGCTCGAGGTGCAGGGCGAGCTGCTCGAGGCGGGCTTCGGTGACCTGGGGGTGTCCGCCAACTTCGTGGCCAAGTCCCCGAGGGTGGTGATCGACGAGCTGTTCGAGACCCCCGAGCTGCGCGCCCTGCTCTACCGGGCCTCCGTGGAGTGGGGCGCGCCCCTGGACGAAGCCGGTCTGGGCGGGATGTTCATCACCTTCGTGATGTGGACGATGGGCAATTGGAAGCTCAGCCTCGGGGGCACCCACACGCTGGCCAAAGCCATGACCCAGGCGTGCTACCGCGAGGGCGTGGACCTGATGGAGAGCACGGCGGTGGAGCAGGTGCTGGTGGAGAACGGCCGGGCCGTCGGGGTGCGCACGACCGACGGCGAGTACCGGGCCGAGCGCGTCGTCGCGTCGAACGCGGACCTCCGCCAGACGCTTCTCGATCTCGTCGGGACCGAGCACCTCTCCGACCGGTGGGTCCGGCGGGCACGTGCGTTCCGCTACGGTCCGAGCCACGTGCTCGGGACCACCGCGTGGTGCCTGCGCGACGCGCCGGCCTACAGCGCGGCGCGGATCGATCCGGACATCGACCGATGCTTCTACACCGTCGTGGGCTTCGACGGGGACGAGGACGTGCTCCGCTACATCCGCGACGCCTATAGCGGGCGGCTCCCCGAGCAGGCCGCCGCCGGTACGTGGGTCAACAGCCTGTGGGACCGCTCGCAGGCCCCGCCCGGTCACCATGCGGCCACCGGGTGGTTCTTCCTCCCGAAGGCCAGCGCACTGTCAGCTGCCCAGTGGGCCGAAGTGAGGGCGCACCACAACGACCGCCTCCTGGCCAACTGGCGGCTGGTGGCGCCGAACATGACCGCCGACAACGTCATCGCTCACCGCCTCTACACCCCCGACCAGATGGAGCAGAAGAACCTGATGCGCGAGGGGGACTTCTCCAACGGCGAGTTCTCGTTCGACCAGTTGGGCGTCAACCGCCCCTTCCCCGAGGCGTCGTCCTACCGGACCGAGATCGACGGCCTCTACCTGTGCGGGCCGTCCGCCTACCCCGGCGGCGGCGTCCACGCTGCCTGCGGCTACAACGCGTTCAAGGCCATCGCTCACGATCTCGGCCTGGGCTCGCCGGTCCGAGCGGAGCGGGGCTACTGATGGCGGTTCCAACCGGGGACGGCGCAGCCGGCCCCGGGGTCCGAGCCAACGCCGGCGCCCCGGTGCCCTGACGCAGCGGAGGAGCGGTGCCCGATATCTACACCGAAGCGTGGTACGAAGCGGTGCGCTCGGCGATCAACGACGCTGCCGCGGCCATGCAGAGCATCCCCGAGGGGCGTTTCGCCGTCGCGGTGGAGATCGAGGACGACGGCGTGTCGCCGTATGTGGATGGCCGCGGCAGGCGGTTCGTGCTGGAGATCGACGGTGGCACGTGTCGCTGGTACCGCGAGCTGCAGCCCGAAGACGACGAGCGAGCCCTCGCCGGCCCGGTCGACTACCGCTTCCGCGGCCCGGCGTCGGTCTTCGATGAGATCGCCGCCGGGCTTCTCGACCCGATCGACGCCGCCCTGCGAGGCACGATCTCGGTCCGTGGCGACATGCGGCTCCTGTTGCGACAGGCCGAGCAGGTGACGTCCCTGCTCCAGGCCTACACCAGCGGCGTGCCGACGACCTGGCCCCATGGCCGGCCGCCGTACGACCGGCAACCCCGTCCCGAGGGAGCCCCCACGAGTGCGTGATGCCTACGACGCCGTCATCATCGGATCCGGCCACAACGGTCTGGCGCTGGGTGCGTACCTGGCCCGCAGCGGCCTGGACGTGGCCGTGCTCGAACGCCGCCACGAGGAGGGCGGGGGTCTCTGCACCGAGGAGCTGACCCGTCCCGGGTTCCTGCACAACGTGCATGCGAACTACCACACCTTCGTCGACCTGGCTCCGCCGCAAACCGACCTGCAGCTCGCCGAGCACGGTCTCGCGTACGTCCGGCCGCCAGTCCAGATGGCTTCAGTCTTCGACGACGGCACGGCGCTCACCGTCCACACCGACCTCGACAAGACGTGCGCGTCCATCGCCCGCTTCTCCGAGGCGGACGCCGAGACGTTCCGGCGCCTGCACACCGAGGCCCACGGCTACGTCGACCTGCTCCTCGGCACGCTCATGTACCAGCCGCCGATGTCCATGAAGGAGCTCACCCGGGCGCTGTCGCTCTTCGGCGTCGAGAACCGGTCGGAGTTCCTGTCGGTCAAGCTGCGGCGCGAGCCGATCAACACCTTCCTCGACCAGCACTTCACCCATCCGAAGGTCAAGGCGCACCTGGCCTTCCACGGCGCCGTCTGCGGCTACGCCAGCGACGTGCCCGGTCTGGCCATGAGCTTTCCCCTGCTCGTCGGCAAGATCGACAACTGGCATGTCTGCGTCGGAGGGTCGCACCGCCTTGCCCATGCACTGTGGCGTGAC
>JAKAYQ010000023.1 GCA_021826725.1 Actinomycetes bacterium | reverse complement strand
GGATGACGTCGACGTTGGCGGTTCCCGACACGGTGCACACCGCCACGAACTCGTCGCCGCCGTAGCGGGCGAGCACGTCATCGGGGCGCAGTCCGGTGGTGAGGCGGCTCGCCACCTCGCGGAGCACGGTGTCGCCGGCGTCGTGCCCGAATCTGTCGTTCACGGCCTTGAACCCGTCGAGGTCGAGGAAGAGCACGACCGTCCTCGCCGGTTCGCTTCCGAGCGATGCCTGGAGCTGCTCGGTGAGCCCCTGGCGGTTGAGCAGTCCCGTGAGCGGGTCCTGGCGCGCCTCGCGGCGGAGCCGGAGCGTGTCGGACACCTCGGAGAGCGAGCCGACGAAGCTGCGAGGACCTGTTTGCACCTCGCCCATGGAGCGCAGGCTGAGGCGCCACGCCGATGTCCCGTCGCTGCCACGCAGCTCGGCGGTGCGCTGCTCGGTGCGTGGCGCCAGGGCGAGCCTCCACAGCATGTCGTTCAGCACGGGCCAGTCGAGTGCCGCCACGAGGTCGTGGAGCCGCGTGATGCTGTCGCACCCCTTGAGCAGCTCGGCCCACCGGGCGTTGTGGAACTCGACGGTGCCGTCGACTGCGCAGCGGAACACGGCAGCGGGGACCTCGTCGGCGAGCAGCCGGAAGTCCTCGGCCAGGGCCCGCACCTCGGCTTCCCGCTGGTGGAGCACCTGCTCCTGCGCCAGACGTTCGGTGATGTCCCATACGACCGCGGTGACGGGCGCGTCGCCATCCTGCTCGCGGTTGAGGTAGGAGGCTTCCAGCCAGATCGAGGTGCCGTCCTTGCGCAGCCACGGCCGTCGGCTGGTGTTGACGTTCCCCGGGCGCATGCGCAGTTCCAGCCAGAGCTTGACCGAGTCGCTCGCGCTCTCCACGGGGAGGAACTCGGTAGGCCGGCGGCCGATCACCTCGCCGGGCTCATAGCCGAGCATGTCTCGGAGCCGGCCCTCGACCGAGACGATCGCGCCGCTGTCGGCTAGCGTCATGACCATCCAGTGCGTCGTGTCGTGGTCGCCGGCCTCGGCCTCCTCCGGTGGGGTGATCGGCGGGCCGCCGACCGGTCGGACAAGGCAGATCATGCCGTCGAGGTCGTCCGTGCCCAAGAGGTTCAACCACGTGATCTCCCCGTGGATCCAGCGGTTGCTGGCCTTCATCCGAAGGCGCGCTCGTTGCAGCTCGCCGGGCTGCTCGAGCGAGCGTCCGAACAGGTCGATCAGAACGGGTCGGTCGGCCGGGTAGGTGGCAGCGATGGAGTCGGCTGAATCGGCATCGATGACGCCGAGGGAAGCATCGGCGAGCCACTTCGGCACCGGGAGGTTGGCGGCACTGGCGTCACGCATGACGACCAGGTGGCCGTGCACCAGCTCGCAGAGCGCCGCTCGGCTCCACACATTGGTGGCCATGCTCATGTATCGGTCGGTCGGCGTCCCACGTTGAACGGCGTGTTGCACCCGTTGTGCGTCGCGGGTGCTCCGGTCCTACCCCGGGGTTCGCTGTCGGAGGTTGTTGGCGGCGCGCTGGCGTCCTCCGGAGCGCGCCGGGCGAGCCCAGGTCGAGGCGGCGCTCCCAATCGGGCTCGACGCAACGAGCAGCGAGCCCAGCCGCCCGCGAGCCGGCAGCGAGGTGCAAGCTCGGCCCTTCAGGGCTGAGAGGTTCAGCCGTTGGTGCTGGGGCCGAGCAGCGACTGGTAGGCGGCGACGGCATGGCGGAGGACGGCGACATTGGCCTGCACCATCCACTGGGCTGCAGTGGCGCTCGTCAACTGCGACACGAGCGAGTCCGTCGGGTAGCTCACCAGCCCCTGCCCGTTGGCGGCGGGGTTGCCAGGAGCGTAGGCCTGGGCTCCGGTGGCGGGCCCGAGCGCCGTGCCTGCAACGGTGACCCCAACGCTGGGCTGGGCCGGCCCGGCGTTGGGAACGAGCACCGGTGACTGGGTCCGGTAGGTCCCCGTCCCCGGGGTGGCGGCGTCGTTCATGTTCGCCACATTGCCGGCAGCCATGGCGAGCCACTGGGTGCCGGCGTCGATGCCGCTGGATGCGCTCGAGATCGCTCCGATCATCGACACGTAGCGTAGCAGGATAACAGCGCAAAGTGAATATCTGCGGCACCGAGAGCACGCTGCAGCAGCGAGTCGGTGCACGCCTGTTCGGCGCTCCGGGCTCGTTTCCGGCCATGTCGCGCCGTCACCTATGCCAGGTGGCGTGGCGCCTCGACCGGGCTCAGCCGGGAAGCGGCGTGGGTGCTCGATCGGTGGTTGGGGCGGGTGGGCTCAGCCGATGAATGTGGCCACGATGGCCTTGTGGGCAGCCACGGCACGTCGCAGGACGGCGATGCTCGACCGGCCAGCAGATCTGGGCGCGTGTCGAGGTGTGCAGCTGGGCGAGCAGCAGGTCGGTGGGAACGATCTGCACAGCGATGGTTCTTGCAGCGGCGGTCGATGATGCGGCGGTCGTCGCGGCCAGGGTGGCCCCGTCGCCGAGGCGCTTCCTGCAGCGGTGGCTGCTCCTGCCAGGGTGGTCTCTGACGCCGGGTGTGGCGAAGGTTTCGGCAGCCCGACGTCGGACGAGCCTGGAGCGGAGGTTCCAGGTGGGGGTTCATATGCGGGTGCCGTCGACGCGGTCCTCCTCGAGCCCCGTCGTGGCGAGGTCCTGGTCTGCTTCGACGGCAATGACCTCCCCGTCCCCACCGACGGGTTCCGGTGCAGCCGCGGGCCGCCGGTGCGGTTGGTCGGCGGGCGCCGGTGTCCTGGCCTGGGTGTCGCCGGTTCGTGTCGCCACGCCGACCCGCAGCGTTGCACGCCGGTCGCGGCCGAACGTCGCCAGCCCGAACACCCCGGCGGCCAGAGCGGCCATGGCGCCGATCCCCAGGCCATAGCGGGCGCCGAGCGTGCCGCCCACCAGGCCGACGAGCGGCCCGCCGATCGGCGTCGTCCCCATGAAGGCCACGGACCACAGGGACATGACCCGGCCACGCATGGCGGGCTCGGACTCGAGCTGGAGGGTGGCGTTGGCGAGGGAGAGGAACGTGACCGAGCCGGCGCCGACGAGGAGCAGGGCAAGCTCTTCGGTGAGCGGTGTGGGGGCCAGCGCGGCCAGCAGAACGACAGCCCCGAACACGAGGGAGGTGTTGACCAGGCGCATCGGCCCCCGGCTGCGGCGGCTGGCGGCGACCAGACCGCCGACGACCGCGCCGACGCCCATGAAGGCGGTGAAGAAGCCGTAGGTGACGGCGCTGCCGGCGAAGGTGACGCCCGCCACGAGCGGCAGACTGGTCTGGAACTCGTAGGTGAGGCAGCCGACCACGGCCATCATGATGAGCGAGTTGCGCAGGACGGGTGTGTGGGCGACGTAGCGGAAGCCTTCGCGCAGCTGGCCCGGGGCCCGGGCCAAACGGGGTGCGGGCATCAGCTCGTCGCGCCGGATCGCCTTGAGCGCCAGGACGACGAACCCGAACGACACGGCGTTGATGGCGAAGCACCACCCACTGCCGACGCCGGCGATGAGGAGGCCGGCTGCAGCAGGGCCGATGGCCCGGGCGACGTTGACCATCACCGAGTTGAGAGTGACGGCGTTGGAGAGCTGCGTGCGCCCGACCATCTCGCCGATGAACGTCTGGCGGGTGGGGTTGTCGACGGCGTTGATCATCCCGAGCGACCCCGCCATGACGAACAGCTCCCAGAGCTGCAGGTGCCCCGACAGGTCGAGCGCCGCCAGCACCGCGGCCTGCACCCCGGCGAGGCTCTGGGTCCACAGCAGGATCTTGTACTTGCCGAACCGGTCGGCGATCGTGCCGCCCACCGGACCAAACAGCAGGATCGGCAGCGTCTGCGCGGCGACGAGCAGACCCACTGCTGTGCCCGAATGGGTGGCCGTGAAGACCAGCCAGGACTGGGCGATGCCCTGCATCCACGTTCCCACGAGCGACAGGCTCTGGCCGGCGAAGTAGTACCGGTAGTTGCGAACCTGCAGCGACGAGAACGTCCGGCGTGCCGCTGCCCGGACTGCAGACGCCATGGCGGCCGGTCCTCTCCAGGTAGTGTGGGCTGCTAATCACTCTACCGGCGGCTGCCGACAGCTGACCCTATCGGTACCGGGCGGCCCGCCAGTCCGGCGTGGCTCGGCGCCGGCTCTGTGCCCGCCTCGCCGGGCTCAGCGTGTCATCGGGCTCAGCGTGTCGCCGTCGCGGTTCGCCTCGGTGCGGCAGCCGGGGCAATCAGGCGGGCAGCACCCGGTCCACGAGCCCGGTCCGGACGTCGTAGCGCCAGCCCTCCACTGCCACCGAGGGAGGCAGCAGCTCGCATGCCCGTGCGGCGTGGACGTCGCTGCGCAGCGCGGCGTCCGGGTCGGGCATGGCCAGCGGGGTCCAGTCCCCGGTAGTCGCGGCACCGTCCTGGCGGAGGTCGGCGATCACGTCGTCGTCGCTCCGGTCGGCCAGCGCGCAGCCTGTGTGGTGCATCACGGCGATCTCGGTGACACCGAGGAAGTGCGTAGCGAGCACCAGGGACCGCAGGACGTCGTCGGTGACCCGACCGCCGGCGTTGCGGATGATCTTGGCATCCCCGGGTCGCAGGCCGAGGATGGCAAGGGGGTCGATGCGGGTGTCCATGCACGTGACCACGGCAAAGCCCATGCGTGTCGGGGCCCGCATGTCACCAAGGGCGAAATCCTTGGCGTACGTGCGGTTTGCCTTCAGCGCCTCGTCGAACATGGCCAAGAGCATGGCAGAAGCCGCGGGGTGTCGATCTTTGCCCACAGGTTCGGATGCGCGGTGTCGTGGCGGCTCGGTCCGTGCCACCGGGGCTGGCCAGGTGGGTGGGCACGGCCGCGGAAGAGCGGGAATAGTTGACGTATCATCCGTGTTGTGTTGAATTGTCAACTGCTGGGTCCGGATGTCACCGGGCCGATCTGCGATGAGGAGACGACATGTCCACGGTCACTGCGGGATCGATTCCCGGTTACATCTCCGGCACCTGGGCCATCGACCCGGTCCATTCCGAGGTTGGGTTCTCCGTGCGCCACATGATGGTGAGCAAGGTGCGCGGGAAGTTCACGACGTTCGAAGGGCAGTTGGTCACCGGCGCCGATCCGCTGGCCTCGTCGGTCACGGCGACCATCGACCTCACCTCGATCGACACCGGTAATGCCGACCGCGACAACCACGTCCGCTCGGCTGACTTCTTCGACGTCGACCAGAACAAGACCATGACGTTCCGTTCGACCGGGGTTCGGGCAGACGGCGCCGACTTCGTCCTCGACGGCGAGCTGACGCTCAAGGGCGTCACCAAGCCGGTGTCGCTCCGCCTGGAGCTGGGCGGGTTCGGACCCGACTCGTACGGTGGCACCCGGGCCGGGTTCACCGCTCATGGCGAGATCGTGCGCAGCGACTTCGGCGTCAGCTTCAACGCTCCGCTCGAGACGGGTGGCGTGGTCCTCGCCGACAAGGTCACCGTCCAGCTCGAGATCGAGGCCGTGCTCCAGCAGTGACGAGCCGCCGGCCGGTGGCCGGTCTTCCTCCGCTCGCCGCATGGGGGAGGGCCGGCCACTGAGACCGGCAGGAGCACATCGGCAACCGAGGCCGGGGCAGCGCACCGGAAGCGGTCGGCGCCTGCGCAAGAATCTGGGCGTGGCTGCCCCCGTCGTTCGCCGTCGCCGGCCGCGTTCCGATGCCCTCACCGGTGTGCCGGCCGTGACGGCAGCGCCGGGTACGACGGCAGCGCCCGCTGCTATCAGCGCTGCGCCCGATATGACGGAAGGGTCAGAGACCGCACCGACGCCGGTGACCGAGACGGTTGTCGCACCGGGAGCGTCGGTCGCGAGCGCCAGGGAGCCAGCACTGGGAGCGGTGCGGCCGTTCCGGTCCGGCCTGCCGGCGGGGCCGTGGCCCGGCGGCGCCGAGATGCACGGCTGGTGGGACTGGTCGGCGCTGGTGGAGCGGCTGCGCGGGGACCTGGGGCCAGTGAGCCTGACGGACCGGTTCGACGTGACCACCGAGACCACCGCCACCGGGCGGGTGCACGTCGTGCGACCGGGCTCGGCCGCCAACCGGCAGGTGCGACAGGCGGCGGCATCGCTCCCGTCGGCCGGCGACGCCCGAGCGGCGCTGCTGTCGCGGCTGGAGCTGGTCCACGGGATCGGGCCGGTCACCGCGGCTTCGCTGCGGGCTGGGGGCACGTGGACGGTAGAAGATCTCGTCGGCACCGACCGGCACGGCTCCGGCGCCGCCGAGGTCTGTGCCGAGTGGGAGGCCGGCGACCTGGTGGCGGTGGCCGATCGCTTGCAGCGCCGACTGGCCGGCCGTGGCCACATGCTGGCCGCGCTGCTGGCCGCGTGCGTCGACCCCGCCGAGATCGTCTTCTTCGACCTGGAGACCCTCGGCCTGGCCGGCAACGTCGTCTTCCTGTGCGGGATCGGCCGGATCGTCGACGGGATCTTCGCTGTCGAGCAGTACCTGGCACCGGGCCACGCCGACGAGCCGGTACTGCTCGAGCGCGTGCTCCGGGTGCTGGGCGAGGCCCGGGTGGTGGTCACCTACAACGGCCGCACCGCCGATCTCGTGTGGCTCCGGTCACGGTGCTTTTACCACGGGCTGCCCGACCCGCCCGAGCTGGCGCACGTCGACCTCGTCTTCGGCACCCGCCGTCGGTTCGTGCGCGACCAGCCCGTGCTCGACGATGCCCGCCTCGCCACCGTCCAGGACCAGCTGCTGGGGATCGGACGCCCGGCGTACGACGTGCCGAGCGCGGCGGTGCCCGACATCTACCAGGAGTACGTTCGCACCGGCTGCGAGGGTCTGCTGGTCCCGGTGCTCGAGCACAACGGCAGCGACCTGCTGGCACTCGTGGCGCTTCTGGGGCGGATGTGCGACGAGGCGCTCCACTGGTGCCGATGAGCGACAGCGGAGCAGGTGCCGGCGAGGGAGTGCGCCCGGTGTCCGCAGCACGTGCTGATGCCGGTAGCGCTGGTGGTGTCGGCGGCTCTGCTGCTGCTGCTGCTGCTGCTGCTGGTGGTGGTGGTGGTGGTGGTGGTGGTGGTGGTGGTGCCTTGCATGCCCTGCAGTCGGCTTCCTGGTACCGCGGCCAGGTGCGCCACGTCGAGTGCCAGCCGGCGAGCGCTGCCCGCTTTGCCGCGCCGGCTGACCCGTTGCCGCCGGTGCTCGCTCGGCACCTCGCTGCGCGTGGGCTGGAGCTGTTCACGCACCAGGCCGCCGCAGTCGATGCTTGGCGGGCGGGAGCGGACGTGCTGCTGGCCACGCGGACGTCGTCGGGCAAGAGCCTGGCGTTCAATTGCTGCGTGGCCGAGGAGTTGCTGGCCGACCCGTCGGCTACCGCCCTCTACCTCTACCCGACCAAGGCGCTGGCCCGCGACCAGCTCGAGCATCTGGTGGACCTGGACCGCGCCATCGGTCTGGGAGCGAGGCCCGCTGCCTACGACGGCGACACCCCGAGCGCGGCGCGGGCCCGCATCCGGCGGGAGTCTCGGATCATCGTGTCGAACCCCTACGGGCTCCACGAGTACCTGCCCCAGGCCGGCACGCTGCGCCGGTTCCTGGCTCATCTGGCGGTGGTGGTGGTGGATGAGTCCCACTGGTACCGGGGGGTGTTCGGGGCCAACGTGGCGCTCGTCCTGCGACGCCTGACCCGGCTGTGTGGGCGACTGGGAGCGTCGCCCCGTTTCATGCTGGCGTCGGGAACCATCGCCAACCCGGCCGACCACGGCACCGCGCTCGTCGGGCGGCCGGTCACGGTGGTCGACGCCGACGGCGCCGGGCACGGCGAGCGAGTGGTCGCGCTGTTCGACGCCGCTGCCGACCCCCGGCGCTCGATGGGTGCGCAGGCCGCCGCGGTGGTGGCAGCGCTCGTACGCGCCGGGCAGACAACGATCTGCTTCACCGGCTCGCGGGTGCTGGCCGAGCTGGTGGCTCGCTGGACGTCGGCCCTGGCGCCTGGCACCCGGATCAGCCCGTACCGGGCCGGCTACCGACCAGCCGAGCGACGCGCCATCGAAGCCGATCTCCGGTCCGGTGCTCTCGACGCGGTGATCTGCACCAACGCATTGGAGCTCGGCATCGACATCGGCGGGCTCGATGCCGCAGTGCTGGCCGGGTACCCGGGGACTGTGGCCTCCACCTGGCAGCAGGTCGGGCGGGCCGGGCGGGCCGGACGTCCGGCGCTGGCGGTCATCGTCGCCGGCGACGACCCGCTCGACGCCTACATCGTGCGGCGGCCGGCGACGTTGTTCGAGGCCCCGGTCGAACGGGCAGTCGTGGCGCTTGGCAACCTGGACGTGCTGGCCGGCCAAGTGCTGTGCGCCTCGGCCGAGATGCCGGTGCACGCCGGCGAGACCGATCGTTTCGGGCCCGATCTGCCGGCGGTGCTCCAGGGGCTTCACGCCGAGGGACTGGTCGCCCCCGTTGCCTCGCCAGCCGCCGCTGGAGCCGGCGGCGCGCGGGACAGCGAGGCGCTCTTGGGCATGGCCATGGGGTTCGTCGGCACGTTCCGCCCGGCGAGCGCCGTACGGCTCGACGGCCAGCCCGACGGCGCCGTGGTGCTACGGGTGGGCTCGGACGTGCTCGAGGTGCTCGACCCGTGGCGTGCCATGCGCCAGGCGCATCCCGGAGCGGTCTTCCTCCACCGGGGCGAGACGTTCCGGGTCACTGGGCTCGACCTCGGCGCCGGTGAAGCGACGGCCGAAGTGACGACCGATGGGGACCACACCCGGTCGCTCGTCGCCCGGGAGCATCGGGCGGGTCCGCCGGACCGCCGGGGTGTGGTGGGGGCGTGGGACGTCACCGTGGGCCCGGCCGTGGTTCGCAGCCAGGTCGTCGGCTACCGCCAGTACCACGGTGACGAATTGCTCGGCACGGTGCCGCTCGAGATGCCGGTGGCCACGCTCCACACCCGGGCGCTCCGGCTGGTCCCGCGGGTGGACCTGCACGTGCTGCTCGGCGAACGGGCCGATCGGCCCGTCGGCCAGTCCCGCGCCGAGCCGTTGCCGTCGATCCCCGGTGCCGGCCCGGTGGTCGGCCCGAACAGCGTCGAGCCCCTCGCTGCGCTCCATGGTGCCGAGCATGCGCTCATCCACGCCTTGCCCCTGCTGGCCATGTGCGACCGCCAGGATGTCGGTGGCATGTCGACGATCGTCGACCCCGAGAGTGGCGGGCCGTCGTTCCTGGTCTACGACGCCTACGAAGGCGGGTCGGGCATCGTCGACGCCGCCTACGACCAGATCGCTGAGCTCTCCCGGCTGGCCGCCGACATGCTGGCCAGCTGCGACTGTGAGACCGGATGCCCCCGTTGCGTGTACGACCGTGACTGCGGCTCGGGAAACAGCGACCTCGACCGCCACGGCGCGGTGGTGGTGCTTCGAAGCGTGGTGTCCCGGTTCCCGGCGGCGTAGGGTTCGCGCGCAGAGCGGGTTCGAAGCGGTGCCGGGGCGCTGGGCGCAGCGGGCTGGAGCGGCCCGATTGAGTGGAGGAGGTCACATGCCGATGTTCGGACGAGGTTCAGGCGCCGACGCGTCCACGTGGGAGCCCGAGGCGGCAGGCGGGCGGTTGGCGCACACCGCCGGTGCCGACCCGGCAGGGGTGTTCACCTCGGACTTGTCGGTGTCGGAGTACGTGTTGCTGGGCGAGGCGGGGTTCGAGCCGCTGGGGTTCGTGGTCGGCTCGTCGATCTACCACATCGGTCTGCAGGTGGCTCGGTGGGGGCAGAACCAAGAGCTGAACATGCTGACCCAGGCCATGTACAACGCTCGGGAGCTGGCCATGGCTCGCATGCGGGCCGAGGCCGACCAGCTCGGCGCAGATGGCATCGTCGGTGTGAACCTGCGAATGCAGGCCTACGTGTGGGGACAAGACGTGTTGGAGTTCCTGGCAACAGGCACGGCGGTGCGCTCCCTCGCCAGCGCCGGAGCGCATCGTGCCCCCGACGGCCGGGCGTTCACCTCCGACTTGTCCGCGCAGGACTTCTTCCGGCTTCTGGCGGCTGGAGCGGTACCGGTGGCGTTCGTACTGGGGACCTGCGTCTACCACATCGCCCACCAGTCGGCCCTGCAGGCGCTGCGGCAGGCCGGGCAGAACCAGGAGATGGTGCAGTTCACCCAGGGCATCTACGAGGCCCGCGAGCTGTCGCTTGCCCGCATGCAAGCCGAGGCCACCCAGGTCCAGGCATCGGGCATCGTGGGGGTCGGCGTGCAGGTCGCCAACCACGTGTGGGGCGAGCATGCCACGGAGTTCCTCGCCACCGGCACCGCTGTCCGTCGCCTGTCGGCTGAGCACCGGCTGCCCGATACCTCGCCCAAGCCGACGTTCACGCTGGGGCTCGACCGGTAGGAGGCGAGGCCGGTGTTCGCGACGCGAGCGATGGCTGGCGGTCGGGGTGCTCGCTGCAGTGATGCTCAGGGTCTGGTGCCACGGGCGCGGTGCCGCCAGGTGGGAGCCGACGTGCCCGAATTGAGCCAGATGCGAGCTGGAACCTGCAGGCCGCCGAGGCGGTGTTACCAGCTCGCGGGCGGGACCGTGCGCTCCGTCAGGTCGCGGTCGTCTCTGTGGCGGCGAGGGAGTCCGCCAGCACCTGGGCCCGCCGGGTGGCCTCCTCGGGCCCGATCCCTGCTTTTGCCGCGAGCCAGCACGAGATCGGCGCTGCTGTCCGCTCGGAGGCGTGGGCGGCCACACCGGCCAGGCTCAGCAGCCCCTGCACCTCGTCCTCGCTCGGCGGGGCAATGCCGAGCGCTTCGGCGAACCGGTCGATCCAGGCACGTGCATCGGTGGTCATCACCCTGGACGATAGCCAACGCGTGGTGCCCGTGCGTTCCGGTAGCCTCGCTCGCCTGTGGCTCTCGACGCGAAGATCTTGATCGTCTCGGACTCAGTGCACCGGGGGGCAGCGGAGGATCGGTCTTCCGGGGCGATCGAAGCGGTTCTGACCGGCGCCGGGTTCACGGTGGTCGAACGGTTGGTGGTGCCTGACGGGGTGCAGAGCGTGGCCGGTGCCGTGCGACGCATGGCGGACGGGTTCGCCGGGTTGCTGGTCACGACCGGTGGCACTGGGTTCGGTCCCCGGGACCTGACCCCGGAGGGCACGGCCCAGGTGGTCGAGCGCAACGCGCCGGGGCTGGCCGAGGCCATGCGCGCCGCCAACCCGAAAGGGCGGTTGTCGCGCGGCGTGGCCGGCATCGTCGACCGGTGCCTGGTCTTGAACACCCCGGGATCGCCCAGCGGGGCCGCCGAGTCGCTGCAGACCGTGATCGACGTCATCCCGCACGCTCTGGCGCTGCTGGCCGGCGAGCAACCGCACCCGCACCCGCAGGGTGGTACCGGACACGGGTGACTGGGTGACTGGGTGACTGGGTGACTGTCGCGGGGTAGGCGCACGCGAACCGCGCAACCGAGGAGGCACGCCGTCAACCGCCGGGAGACCGGCCTACTGCGCGCTCACGGAGACCGGTGGCCGGCACCGCGTCGATCACCGGCAGACCGGTGGCCGCGGACCCTCAGACGATTCACCCGCCGGACACCGGCGGGAGCACCGCCAGCTCGTCGCCGTCGCCCAGTGGCGTGCTCGGGATGGCTTGCTCGCCGTTGACCCACACCTGGCTGGCAGCGGCGATGGCCGCGAACGCCTGGCCATAGCGAGTGGTGGCAGCCCGCAGGGCGGCGCCGACGGTGGGCTCGTCGATGGTGTCGTGGCGGGTGCCGGCTGCCTCGGCCGCGGGGCCGAACAGACGCAGGTGGGCCATCTCAGCCGCCGATCCTCGACATGGTGCGGGTGGGCCGCAGGAAGGACGGGTCGTCCATGCCGTGGCCGGCTCGCTTGCCCGCAACCGCCTGGTGGAACAGGGCCTTGAGCCCGTCGTCGTCCCCGCCGGCACGGATCAGGTCGCGGGCCGACAGCTCGTCGTCGGAGAACAGGCAATTGCGGATGGATCCGTCGGCGGTCAGCCGTAACCGGTCGCAGCGGCCACAGAACGGGCGGGTGACGCTTGCCACCACGCCGATCTCTCCCGGCGCGCCGTCGGCGAAGCGGAAGCGCTCGGCCGGAGCCGAGTCCTCCATGGTCCCGGGCACCGGCTCGATCGCCCACTGCTCGGCGATGGTCTGGAGCACCGTGGTGGCTGGCACCACGAGGCTGCGGTCCCACTGCTCCTCGGCGTCGAGCGGCATGAACTCGATGAACCGGACGACCCGGCCGGTGCTCCGGGCGAACGCGGCGAAGTCGGCGATCTCGTCGTCGTTGACCCCGGCGACGAGCACCACGTTCACCTTGAGCGGGCTGAGCCCGGCGTGCTCGGCTGCATCCATGGCCGCCAGGACCGGTGCGAGGGTGCCACGCCGGCGGATGCGGGCGAAGCGGTCCGGCTGCAACGAGTCACAGCTGATGTTGACGCGCGTCAGCCCGGCATCGGCCAGCGGCTGCGCCAGGTCGGCGAGGCGGGTGGCGTTGGTGGTGAGGGACAGGTCGTCGAAGCCGATGTCGGCGAGCTGCGCGACGAGGCCGGCCACGTCGCGCCGCACCAGTGGCTCGCCGCCGGTGATCCGCACGGACCGGATGCCGAGGTCGTGCGCCACCCTGGCCACCCGAGCGATCTCCTCGAAGGTGAGGATGTCGGCGCGCGGGAGGAACGCCACATGGTCGTCGGGCAGGCAGTAGGTGCAGCGGAGGTTGCATCGGTCGGTCACCGAGATGCGGATGTCGCGGTGGACCCGACCGAAGCGGTCTGCCAGCGGGCCGGCCGGTGCTCCGGTCTCGGGGTCGAGCCCCGGTGCCGCCGGAGCGCGGCTGGACCGTGCGCCCGGTGCGACGAGGACGGGGATTGCGGGGATCACCATCGGGGCTCCAGTCCGAAGCCGGGCTCGAGCCCGAAGCGGTCGTCGCCGACGGTGCCGATGCCATCCGCGCCGAGCAGCAGCACGGCGACGGGTTGGCCGGCGCCGACGCCGTGCCCGTCGGGGACGAGTGCGAAGGCGTTCGCATCGGCCATGGCCCGAAGTTGGTGTGACGCCTGGCCGCCGGCGGTACGAACCTGGAGCTGACCGTCGGGTAGTGCGGAGACCCGGGCGCGTAGCAGGTGGAGCTTGCCGTCGGGTCGCCGCTCCAGGGGCTCCGCAGCGAGCGCTCGGAGCACCGGGCGGTCGAGCCGGTGGTGCCCTGCCATGGAGCGCAGCGCGGGGCGGACGAAGAGCTCGTAGGACACGAGCGCGGAGACCGGGTTGCCCGGCAGGCCGAAGAACGGTGTGGCGGTGTCGCCGAAGCGGCCGACGGCCAGGGGCTTGGCCGGCTTGATGGCCACCTGCATCCAGCGGGTCCCGGGCCCCCCGAGCTGGTCGAGCACCAGGCGGACGATGTCGCGGTCGCCGACGCTCACCCCACCGCTGGTGACGACGGCATCGCACTTGGCGGCGGCGGCGGCGAAGGCTTCGGCGGCGGCGCGTTCGTCGTCGCCGACCACGCCGAAGTCGAGCACCTCAAACCCGTCTGCGGCCAGAGTGGCGACCAGGGCGGGCCGGTTGCTGTCGCGGATCTTTCCGGCGGGCAGGGGACCGTCGCCGCTGAACAGCTCGTCGCCGGTGGACAAGACGGCGACACGGGGCCGGGGGTGGACCGGCACCTGCCGGATCCCCAGGCTCGACAGCACTCCGACGTGCGCCGGGGTCACAGCCGTCTGTGCCGGGAAGACGACGTCGCCGGCGCGGATGTCCTCTCCGGGGTGACGCACGTGCTCGCCGGCACGGAGCGCGATCTCGATCACCACGCGCCCACCGTCATCTGTGGGCCGGGTGCGCTCCACCATGCAGACGGCGTCCGCTCCTGCAGGCAGGGGCGCCCCGGTCATGATGCGAGCAGCCTGCCCCGAGCCGACGGTCAGCGCCGTCGCGTCGCCGGCCAGGATGGTGCCGACCACCGCCAGGCTGGCCGGTGCGTCGGCGGTGTCGGCGGCCCGCACGGCGTAGCCGTCCATCGCCGAGTTGACGAACGGCGGTACCGGCTCGGTGGCGACGACCGGCTGGTCGAGCACGCAGCCGACGGCATCCGCTGCGTCGACGACCCTCGCCGGTAGCGGGTCGGCGTGCTCGAGCACGAGCTGACGGGCCTCGGCCAGGGAGATCATCCGGCGGTGCCTGGCCCGGTGCCCGCTGCCGTCGTGCGCGCACCATCAGGCGGGTGCGTGCCCGCGGGATCGTGGTGGATGTCGTCGGCGCCGATGATCTGCCGGGCGCCGAGGCCCCAGCCAACGCCGTCCGCCCAGGTCTCGCGCTTCCACACGGGGACGGCCTGCTTGATCGTGTCGATGCAGAAGCGGGCTGCCTCGAAGGCCTCGGCGCGGTGCGGCGTGCTCGCGACGACGAGCACCGATGCGTCACCCACGAGGAGCCGGCCGACTCGGTGGACCAGGACGAGGCGGCCGATGTCGGGCCAGCGGGTGCGTGCCGCCGCTGCCACGGTCGCCAGCCTGGGCTCGACCTGCTCCTCGTAGGCCTCGTACTCCACTGCGACGACGTCGTCGCGCCCCTCGGCGTGGTCACGCACCGTGCCGACGAAGCTCACCACGGCACCGCACGAGGGCAGGACACACCAGGTCAGGGCGTCGGCAACCGGCAGGGGCGCATCGGTGCAGGTGATCCAGTCTCGGAGCGACGAACCGGGCATCACCCTGATCATCGTACCCGCGGTGGCCTCACCACTCCGACTCCACGACGATTGGGGACCAGTGCGGGTGGTTGGTGCGGTCTGTGGGGGATCCGATGGGGGGGTCAGGGGCCCTTTCTCCAGACCAGTCCCAGGCGGTCGAGATCGGCGGGGGTGTCGGCATCGGCGAAGGCGTCGGCATCGGCGATCGATCGCCAGGCTCCCTCGTCCAGAAGGACGACACCGGGCTGGTCGAGGAGCGGGCGCATCGACCGTTCCCCCCGGTTCAGTGCGTCTCGACCAGCGACCAGGTCCACCGCCGACCATCGGGCACAGAGGGGCTGGGCATGGCCGCCGACGACCGGGACCACCGACCCGGCTCCAGGATGGCTGGCCAGGAGCCGGACCACGGCCGGGTGTACGAGCGGCAGGTCGCAGGCCAAGACCACCACCGGGCCCCGGTGGCCGAGCTCGGCGAGCATCGTGGCGCCGGCGACGGTGGCAGCCAGTGGTCCGCCACCTTCGGGAACCTCGCGAGTGACGTGGGTGCACCCCGACAGCCCGGCACCGACCTCGACGACTGGGCCGTTGACACCGGCGACGAGGCTGGCGACGACGCGTTCGGCCAAGCGCCGGTCGCCGACGATCATCGATGCCTTGTCGAACCCCATCCGCCGGCTGCGGCCACCGGTCAGCACCATTCCGGCGACACCCTGGCCGTCGGCGTTGCCCGCGCCCAGGGCCTTCAGCCCGATGTGTGCGGCACGGGTGGGATGGAGCCCCCGGTGGCGCGAGTCGACGGCACGACGGGCCGTACGAGGACAGGGAACTGCCTGGCGTCGAAGGCGGACACGAACTGCCGGACCGCTGCGGGCAGCGTGACGACGACGGACCGGCGCCACCAGCCGCTGCGCTCGACGAGCACCTCGCTCTTGCACACCTTCACACCCCGGACCCGAGCGTCGGCCGCGACCACCGCGTCGAGGTAGACGGCCACCGCGCAGGCTCTGGAATCAGCCGGGACACCCCGGACCCCGAGGCCGGCGAGCGACCCCGCGACTTCGGCCGGGGTCCTCCCGAGTGAGTCGAGCAGCGCATGTGTCTGCCGTCGGACCGTTGCTCGTTCGCTCATCCGCTTCACGGGCACCTCCCGTCTGTCGGGCTCCGGGTCTGCCCCGTCGCGTCAGCGGCCCGGTGGATCTCGCTGCCGGGCGGACCT
The DNA here is from genome assembly GCA_021826725.1 of Actinomycetes bacterium. Lineage (GTDB taxonomy): Bacteria > Actinomycetota > Acidimicrobiia > Acidimicrobiales > UBA8190 > JAJZYI01. The sequence goes on along the minus strand of JAKAYQ010000023.1, from coordinate 8,379 downwards.
GTTCGAGGCTGCGACCCAGCTTCATTCTCCCCCAACGGCACCGGCGCTGTCTCATGAATGTTTGGTTGCAAGGTCCCTGCCGCATCAGGCCAGGTAGGGGTCGTGCCGTCGGGACCGAAGTGGTCGCCGGGGCCGGTCGTAACGGGCGGGCGCCCGGGGTGGGGACTGCCGGGATGGCGCCGAGTCGTCAGGCGCCGGCTGCGTCCGCCTCGGCAGCCGGCGCCCGGCTGTCGCCGTGCGGCCATGGAGCGATGCCGTCGACGGCGGGGCCGGTGGCGACCTGGTCGGCGCGAGCAGCGGTCATCGGGGGAAGTGGCGGGTCCGAGGCGATGGCTCGACCGGAACTGCCGCCGTTGCAGCTACCGCTGTTGGCGTTGCCGGCGGCGTGTCGGGCCATGGCCAGCGGAACGAGGTTGTCCTCGGACCTTGGCACGGCAGCGACCGATCCACCCGCATGGCTTGTCGTCGGCTGCTCGTCCTCGACACCAGCAACTGGTGCCTCACCATCTGCAGCCGGGGAGATCCAAGCCACAGGCCGTACCCGCGTCGGTGCGCCCGCCGGCAGGTTGCCTGCGGGCAGGCCCCCGGTTCGGGCGGTGGCCGACGTTCCGGAGCCCGGCGTGACGGAGGGTTCGGCAACCGGGAGGGTGCTGTTCGCCGGGGCCCCCCTCGTGGCAGATCCGGCGCTGGTGCCGTTGGGAGCTGCGCCGTTGGGAGCTGTGCCGTTGGGAGCTGCGCCGTTGGGAACGGCTGCGGGAGCTCCAACGACGATCGTGGTGCCCGACAGGGCGCCGGCGGCCCCGGCAGGAGGAGGCCCGGGTCGGGCGCCGAGGGTTGGGCCGGCGTGCCGCGCCCGGGCTGGGTAGGAGTCCGCAGCGGGCGGAGGCGGCGAGGCCGGATCGACCCCGAGCGGGCGGGCTGGGGGCGCCGTGCCGCCGGTCATCACCACCAGGCCCTTGTCCACCATGTCCCGAAGCGAGCGGACCGTGTCGACTTGGTCGCGTCCTGTTGCCGCCACCAGGTCCACAACCCGCATGCCGTTGTTGCCCACCGCGGCCAGGACCTGCCACTGGTCGGCGGTGAGCTGCACGTTCGCTCCGGGCGGGGACGGGGCGATGTGGACGGTGGCGTCCAACGGCACGCGCCGCAGCAGGTCTCGCCACTCACCCACCTGGGGCAGGACGGACGCGAGGACGTCGCCGACCGCCATGGCGGGCACGGGCTCGGGCGCGACCCGCCCGGCGGTGAAGTAGAACCAGCCGTCCTCGAGCAGGGAGAGCTCAAAGACCGCCTGTGGGAGGCCTCCGGTTCCTCGGACAGCGGCGCCGTTCAGGTCGCCGCCGCGCAGCCACAGCCGCCCGTCGGTGCCACCGGCGACCACCAGGACCTCGCCGGTATGGTTCCCGGCGGCCAGCAGGCGGAGGACGTCGGGAAGGGCGAACTCCCGTAGCGCGCCGACGAGCGAGGCGGCGGGCGTGTCGGTCTGCGTCGGCATCTGCGTCATGTCCCCACCTCAGCCACTCCGGCTTCTCACAGAATAGCCGCACAAGGTGGTCATTGCCATACTTATTGTGGTGTGGCAGCGTTTCGCTGCAGGCCTCGGCTCGACAACGAGCGTTGCTACCATGACCGCCATGGTGCGACGCGCCGCCCGACCGGTCGTCGACAGCACGCGCTACCTGCTCGATCGGTGCGCGGCCCAGCCCGTGGCGGCCCGGGCGATGCGCCGGGTGGTCGCCGAGCTCGACGGCGCGTTGCAGCGCGGTCGGTGGCTGTCGGACCGCCGGACGGAGATGTACGAGGCCAGCTATTTCGGCGTCGGCCGGGACCCCGGCGGCGACCGGGCCGGCCGGTCCGGCTATGCGCGTTACGACCGCATCAGCTCCAACGCCGAGATCGCCGGGTTCCTGGTGTGGCGAACGTTCGGGGGAGCCCGGACGGTGCTCGACGTGGGATGCGCGACGGGGCTGGTCGTGGAGGTGTTGCGCGAGCTCGGCATGGACGCCGAGGGCTGCGACGTCAGCCGGTACGCGGTCGACCACCCGTCGCCCGGCGCGGCCGGGCACCTCCGCGTCGGGGACCTCCTCGGCCGCCTGCCATACGAGGATGGCGCCTTCGACGTGGTCGTCGCCCTCGAAACGTTGGAGCACCTGCCGCCCGAAGACGTCGACCGGGCGTTACGCGAGCTCCGCCGTGTGTGTCGTGGCGTGCTCTACGCGACCATCCCGTCGTTCGGACCCAATGGCGGTGGCGGTCCCGACGGGCACGTCGTGGGCAAGGTGCGGCCCGAGCGGATCGAGCACTACCAGGCCCTCGGCGCCTCGTTCGACGGTCCGGTGCCGTTCGACGACCTGGCCCGAGATGTGCAGGGCGATCCCGTCGAGGGGCACCTGACGATCGCCTCCTTCGCCTGGTGGACCGCCCGGTTCGCGGCGGCAGGGTTTGAGCGGCGACCCGACGTGGAACGTCGCATGGTGGCCGACCTGGTTCCTGACCTGGCGGCGGCGTGGAACCTCTATGCGACGGTGGTCCCCGGCGTCGACGAGGCCGTGCTGGCCGACCGGGACCCGGGCCGCAGCCTGGTCGCGTTGGGCCTGCGCCACCCGCTGTACGAGGCAGCTGCCGTCGCCGGGACCGGCGATCGTGGGCCGGCACCGGCGACGTGACGGGGCCCGCTGCTGGACGGTGACCGGGCCGGCTCCGTGATCATGACCGGGGCGACGACGCGGCCATGACCGGCTCGATTGCCCGGACAATGACCGGGGGACGGTGACCGGGCCAGCTCGTGACCGCGGCGGCTACTGGACGGTGACGAGGGTGCCGATCGGCGTGTACGGCCAGACCACCGCGGCGTTGGCGGGGGGCATCTCGACGCAGCCGTTGCTCTGGGGGAAGCCGTACTGGGCGCGGACGAAGCCGTGCAGGGCGTCGCCCCCGTTGAAGTAGCTCACCCAAGGGATGCCCGTGTCGTGGTAGGTCGTGCCGTTCGGGTTGGTGCCGCTCATGGTGGTGACCTGGTACCGCAGGTACACCGGGTACGTGCCTGGCGTGGTGACGGCTCCGGGCACGCCGGTGTTCGCGACCGACTGGTACACCATGGTGCCGTCGCGCCAGACGTGCACCGCTTCGGGCTGCGCGGTGGTGACGTCCACCCAGTCCCAGTGCCCGTAGGGGTTGCTCTGGCCCTGGGCGGCGGCCGCGAGCAGTGCCGACCACACGAGCGGTCCGGCGATGCCGTCGGTGGCCAGTCCGTGCTGGGCCTCGAACGACATGACGGCGCCCTTGGTGATCACGCCGTACTGGCCGGGTGCCCACTGCGACGTCAGCGTGGCGGGAAGCGTCGTCCAGCGCCAGAGGAACCCACCGGGCTGGTCGATCGCCATCTCCGATGGCGCCACCGGCGCGCTGCTCTGGGGCATGAACGCGACAGGCAGATAGCCGAGCTGGCCCAGAAGCTGCTGCAGCCGCAGCGTCGACATCGGTGCCACCGTGAACTGATCGGTCGTCGACGCGCCCAGCAGCGCCCCGTCGGCGGCTCGCAGACCGAGCTGACCTCCCGGCACCACCAGGTTCTCCACGGTGCCCGGTGGCAGCGAAGCCGTCGGGGTGAACGTGAGGACATCGGGCGCGCTCTGCGCCCAGGTGCCGGCAACCGGAGGCTGCAACGTCGGAGCAGCGGAGCCGGCGGCGAGCGGGCGGGAGAACTGCACCGACACGGTCGCATCGGGGGCGACGCCGGTGGCGCCGCTGGCCGGGCTGGTCGACACGACGGCAAGCGTCGGCGCCCGCCGGGGTGCCACCGACTTCGGCACTGTCGTGTCCACGGCCGCGCTGTGGCGGTTGACGACGAGCAGCGCGCCTGCCGCGACCACGGCGCACGAGATCGTGGCGGTGATGATCGGCAACAACGTCCGGCGGGTCGCGTGTGACGACCGACCACGGTTCAAACGCATGTGCAAGGCCTCCGCTGTCGATGGTAGCAGCGGCCCCGTGCCAACCTGGGGGCTCTTGTAGCTGGTCGGATGGGCGGACGGTACGACCCGGGTGGTCCCGTGCCAACCTGGGCGCTCCCGGCCTGTGCCTGTGCCTGTGCCTGTGCCTGTGCCTGTGCCTGCTCGCCCCCGTCTTGTCAGGACCGAGTTGGTGACGACCCGTCGGCTGCAGCCACGATGGCCTGCTCCAGCGCCCGCAGGCGTGCGGCGTCTGTCACCTTCGTCCCGGTGGGTGGGTCGAGGAGGTAGAAGGAGTCGACCACCTCTGCTCCGAGCGTGCTGGCGCGGGCGGTCACGACGTCGAAGCCCGAGTCGAAGACCGCCCGGGTCAGCCGGTGCAGCACCCCGACACCGTCGGTGGTGCGGACGTCGACCACCGTGGCGGCATCCGATGCGCCGTTGTCGACGCTGACCCGGGTGGCGACGGGCCGAGCGGCGGTGGCCCGCCGGGCCGAGTCATAGGCGCGAGCCTTGTCGGCAAGGCGTTGCTCGACGGGCAGCGAGCCTCGCAGGGCGGCCTCGAGGTCGTCGGCGACCCGGGTCCAGTCCGGCCACCGGCCACGCGACGCTTCGACCACGAACCGCTCCACCGCGAACCCGTCGGCTCCGGTGACGTCGGCTGATCGGACGCTCAGGCCGAAGAGCGCGAGGACGCCGGTGACCGTGGCCAGCAGGCCGGGGCGGTCCCGGGCAACCACCGTCACCTCCGGCACATCGGCGACGAGCACCGAGCGCCCGAGCCGTCCGGCCTGGGTCATGAGGGCGCGGTGGCGCTCCGTGATGGCGTGCGTGATGGTCGCCGGTCGGAGCTCCCCGGTCAGCCGGGCTCGGGTCCGGCCGACGAGATCGGCGACCAGACCGGCTTTCCACGGGCCCCAGGCGCTCGGCCCGGTTGCCAGACTGTCGGCCTCCGTCAGGGCGGCCAGCAGGGACAAAAGCGTGACGTTGCCGACAGCGCCGGCCACGGTATCGACGGTTGTCGGGTCGTCCAGGTCGCGGCGCGTGGCCACGTCGGGGAGCAGCAGGTGGTACCGCACCATGCCGACGAGCATGTCCACGTCGGCGGGTGAGAACCCCATGCGCCGTCCCATGGTGGCCACCACCTGCTCGCCGACCTCCGTATGGTCGCCGGGGAACCCCTTGCCGATGTCGTGCAGCAGCGTGCCCACCAGAAGCAGATCGGGCCGCGGCGAGGCGAGCGCCAATGGCGCGGCCTGCGCTGCTGCCTCGAGCAGGTGCCGATCGACGGTGAAGCGGTGGTAGGCGTTGCGCTGCGGCTTGTTGCGCACCGCTGCCCATTCGGGGAGCAGCCGAACGAGAAGTCCGTGATGGTCCAACGCTTCGAGGGCCGTCACTGCCGGTACGCCTGCCGCCAGGATGCGGACGAACGCGACGCGAAGGTCTGCCGGCCAGGGGTCCGGTGGCGCCGGTGCTGCATCGGAGAGCGAGACCAGGCTGCCGAGCGCGATCGGCAGCGACTGCTCGGCGGCCACCGCCGCCACCCGTGCAGCCAGGGTGACATCGCCGAGATCCGCGCTGTCGGCGTCGAGGGCGACCTCCTGCAGGCTGCCGTCGGTGCCGACGATGGCGACCCCCGTCTCCACCCGGGTCCGAGCCGGCTCGGCCTGGACCTGCTGGCCGCCGGCGCGCCGCCACCGGCGCCGGGTCCGCTGCCCCTGCGAGGCCTGCTGCAGGCGACGCCAGGTGTCGTCCGCGATCCACGCAACCGCCCGTCCCGCCTCGGCGACCTGTGCCATGAGCGCGTCGGCATCGGCGAACCCCAGGGAAGCCGCCACCTCGTCCTGGGACTGGAGCAGCAGGCGGTCCGTGGCCTGGCCTGCGAGCTTGTGCAGCTCGACCCGGACGCCGAGCAGCAGTTGCCGGGCCGGCTCGAGCGCTGCGAGGTCGACCTGGCCCGTCGACGGCAACCCGGCGCGCGCCAGGCAGCGGAGCACGTCGGCATCGCGCAGCCCGCCGTGGCTCTCTTTCAGGTCGGGCTCCAACAGGAACGGGAGGTCCCCGTGGTCGAGCCGTCGCTGCTCCGCCTGGTCCACGATGGCTGCACTCCACTTGGCGGCGTGGCGGTGCCACAGGTCGGCGACCTCGGTCAGCACCGGTGCGGCGACTGCAGCGTCCCCGGCCACCAGGCGACCATCGAGCAGTCCCAGCTGCACGCGCAGGTCGTCGCTCGCGGCGCGCAGCATCTCGGCCGGCAGCCGGACCGAGTGGTCGAGCCGGGCGCCTTCGTCCCATACCGGGTACCAGACGGCGTCCGCCACCGTGGCGATGTCGCGTCGACCCGTGTGCACGAGGACCAGGTCGAGGTCGCTGCCCGGGCACAGCTCCCGCCGGCCGTACCCGCCGACCGCCAGCAGCGCCAGACCCCCGACGTCCCCACCGGCCGCTTCCGACAGGACCTGCTGCAGCCATGCGTCGGTCGCGTCGCTGAACGCCGGGCAGAACGCTGTCCCACGCAGGTCGTCGCGCTCGGCGAGCGCCCTGCGGACCTCGTGCCAGGACACCGCCGGACGGTAGCACGGTCCGCTGGTCGGTCCTGGTCCGACCGGCGGGCGCACGGCGCCGTGCACGCAGGCAGGTGCCAGTGCGAGCATGCGGTGGTGCAACGCCGATCGTGGTGGGGTTGGGGGGCGGAGGGCGCCGGTCTCACCGATGCGGAGACCGACGGGCTTGCTGCTCTGCTCGGCGAGCAGTTCGGGCTCGACGGCCACCGGCAGCAGGCGCCCGATCCTCAGACGCTCGCCCTGCCTCCGCCCCGGGTGGCGGTGCCGGGGCCCCTCGCGGCGCTGGCCAGCGACGACCCCGGGGACCGGGCTGCCCACAGCATGGGCAAGTCGTACCGCGATGTCGTCCGGGGCCTGCGGGGGGAGGTCGAGCATCCGCCCGACCTGGTGCTGCGTCCGGCGACGGAGGCCGAGCTGGTCGCCGTCCTCGACTGGTGCGCGTCAGCCGGCATTGCCGCCGTGCCGTATGGGGGAGGCAGCAGCGTTGTCGGTGGGGTGGAACCCGACGTCGGCGACGGCTTCAGCGGCGTGGTGTCGGTGGACCTCGGCCGGCTGGATCGCCTGCTCGAACTGGACGAGGTGTCGTTGTCGGCCCGGGTGCAGGCCGGGGTCCTCGGCCCCGCGCTCGAAGCGCAGCTCCGGCCGTCGGGCCTGACGCTGCGGCACTATCCGCAGAGCTTTGAGTGGTCGACGCTCGGCGGATGGGTGGTCACCCGCGCCGGCGGGCACTTCGCTACCGGCCCGACCCATATCGACGATCTCGTCCAGGCGCTTCGCGTGGTGACGCCGGCAGGACTGGTGGAGACCCGACGCCTACCGGGCTCCGGCGCCGGGCCGTCGCCGGACCGCCTGTTCATCGGCTCGGAGGGGATCCTCGGTGTCGTCACAGAGGCGTGGGTCCGGGTCCGCCCGCGCCCGAGCTGGCGTGCCGGGGGCGCCTGCCGGTTCGCCACCTTCGAGGAGGGTGCCGGCGCCGTGCGGGCGCTCGCGCAGTCTGGGCTGATGCCGTCGAACTGCCGGCTGGTGGACCCCGTCGAGTCGCTCGTCAACGGCATCGGCGACGGCACGCAGGCCGTGCTGCTGGTGGGGTTCGAGTCCGCCGATCACCCCGTCGACGCGTGGGCGGCGCGCGCGTCGGAGCTGGTGGCCGACCACGGGGGCCGGCTCGACGAGCCTTGGTCGGGCCGCCGGGCCGACGAGCCGTCCTCCGGCACCGGTGCCGGCTGGCGCAGCGCCTTCGTCCGGGCCCCATACCTGCGCGACGCCTTGGTGCAGCTGGGTGTGCTGTGCGAGACGTTCGAGACCGCGGTGACCTGGGATCGCTGGCCCGAGCTTCACCGTGCGGTGGGCGAGGCCGTACGCAGTGCCCTGGCCGACGTCGGGGCGGGCGCGGGCATCGTCACGTGCCGGTTCACCCACGTCTACCCCGACGGGCCGGCGCCCTACTTCACTGTCCTGGCGCCAGCCCGGCGCGGTGCCGAGCTGCAGCAGTGGGCCACGGTGAAGGCAGCGGCGTCGGATGCCCTGCTGGCGGCCGGCGGGACCATCACCCACCATCACGCTGTCGGCCGGGACCACCGCCCCTGGTACGAACGCCAGTGCCCGGCCCTGTTCGCCGAGGCGCTACGCGCTGTCAAGGGCACCCTCGACCCCGCCGGCATCATGAACCCGGGGGTGCTCCTCGACCCCACGCGGTAACCGGCGAGGCGGCGCCTGGGGGTCCTTCGATTCCGTAGCGCGACGCGCCCCCGGGAGCGGCGGTGCCCGCCGCCGCGTTCACCGGCTGTCCGTGCCCGGCGCTCCTGGAACGTCCCTGCGTGCCGTGCGGGACCGGTGCTCTCAGGGGGCTGTCGGCGTTGCAGGCA
>JAKAYQ010000220.1 GCA_021826725.1 Actinomycetes bacterium | reverse complement strand
CCCCGGAGCTACAGTCCGAAGTGAGCCGGGCCGAAAGGACGACGATGACCTGCCGCGTTTCCGCCCACCTCGCTTCGGCTCGACGAGCCGCCGGCTTGGCTGCCATCGTCGCCGCAGTCCTCACCCCGGTCGCGCCGGCTGCGGCCGGCGTCCCCCATGCGGCACCGGGTGCCATCCAGACCACCTTGGTGTGGAAGGACCTGCTCGCACCGGGCACCGCCATCGTCGGCTCGTCGCCCAACGTCGCCACCTTGGACGGTGGCGGGCCGTCGGTAGTGGTCGGGTCCCGGATGAGCGGCGACGTCTACGCCCTGCACCTCACCAACGGCTCCGCTGTTCCGGGCTGGCCCCAGCCCACCGGGACCGGTATCGACTCCACGCCCGCCGTCATACCTTCGGGCTCCGGGGGCCTCGCCGACGTCGTCGTCACCTCGGGCGACGTTGCCGGCCAGGACCCACCGGTGCTCAACCCCGGCTCCGGCAGCATCCAGGAGCTCGGGCCGACCGGCACGGTGCTGTGGCGCCGGACACTGCCCGACGTCTTCGGGGCTTTCGGGCCTGACCCCGCCGTCGAAGCATCTCCCGCCGTCGGCGACATCGGGGCAGGCACACCGGCCATCGTGGCCGGCACGGTCGGGCTGTCGCTGTACGCGCTGAACCCTGCCACCGGTGCCACGCTCCCCGGCTGGCCCCAGAAGACACCGGACTCCACGTTCGCCACCGCCGCCATCACCGACGTCGGCGGCGCCCAGCACATCGTGGCCGGCAGCGACTCGACCGCTGGACCCGGCGCGCTCACGAATTGGAACGGCGGCACGGTTCGGATGATGAACGCCAACGGCACCACCGACTGGTACTCCCAGAGCAACGAGGTGATCACCTCGTCCCCTGCAGTCGGCAACCTGACCGGTGCAGGCCCGATGGTGGTGTTCGGTCACGGCCAGTACTGGAACGGCAGCGACCAGGACGGGCTGACCGCGGTCGACGCCGCCACCGGCGCCACCGCGTGGGAGCAGCATCTCGGTGGCTACACACACGCATCGCCAGCCCTGGCCGACCTGCTGGGCAACGGACAGCTGGACGTCATCGAGCCCACGTGGCGCCTGATCGGCCAGCCCGGCGGCGGGCGAGTCTTTGCCTTCAGCCCGTCAGGGTCGCAGCTGTGGAGCACGCCCATGCCGGTGCCGGGCGACACCATCGCCGGGGGCGTGGCCACCGCCGACTTCGGCCAGGGCTATCAGGACGTGGTGGTGGCTTCGGGCCTCGGGTGGGACATCTTGGACGGCCGGACCGGTGCCATCGTCGCCGGACCCATCGGCCTGAACGTGAACTGGGACGGCAACGCCGCCAACCTGGCCATGCAGAACACGCCACTCGTGGTGCCCGACCCATCGGGCCAGGGCCTGGACGTGGTGATCTCGGGCACCTACGACGGTGTCAACGGCGACACCACCCGCGGCTTCGTCGCCGTCTACCGCGTGTCCTCGGCTCCGGGAACGGTGGGCACCGGGGCATGGCCGCAGTTCCACCACGACCCGGCGCTCACCGGATCGACGATCGCTCCGGCACCGCCCCCGGGGAGCTGCATGCCCGACACGCCGCCGTGCAGCACACAGGGCTACAGCCTGGTAGCCAGCGATGGCGGCATCTTCACCTACGGCGACCACGGGTATTTCGGCTCGATGGGTGGCCACCCGCTGGTCCAGCCGATCGTGGGCATGGCTGAGACCCCTGACCGGGGCGGCTACTGGCTCGTCGCCGCAGACGGCGGCGTCTTCGCCTTCGGCGACGCCGCCTTCCACGGATCCACCGGCGCCACCCACCTCAACCAGCCCATCGTCGGCATGGCCCCCACCCCCGACGGACAGGGCTACTGGCTCGTCGCCGCAGACGGCGGCGTCTTCGCCTTCGGCGACGCGTACTTCCGGGGGTCCGCCGGCAACCTGGCGCTCGACGCCCCTGTGGTGGGCATGGCCGCGGGCTGAGCGGTAGGGACCCGGCACGCTACCTCGACCAGACGGGCGTCGTGCGCTCAGCTCCCGGGGTCGGTGCGGCGCCAGACCTCGCGCACGACAACCTGGATCGTCCCCGCCAGCGGCACGGCGAGCAGGGTTCCGACGAACCCACCGAACAGCCCGCCGACCAGGTCGCCCAGCTCGGCACCGACCAGCACGGCCAGCAGCACGAGCAGCGGACTGATGCGAACGGTTCGGCTCATGACCACGGGGTTGAGGATGTGGTTCTCCACCTGTGTGTACACCAGGAAAACGATGAGCAGCACGATCCCGTCGGTCAGGCCACCGGCCACCGCACCGAACAGCACCACCGGGATGCCTGCCAGCGCACCTCCGATCATGGGGAGGAAGTCGACGAGAGCCACCCACAGGGCCCACAGTGGAGCGAACGGCAGGCCGAGAGCCACCATGGTGACGAGCACGACCACCCCGGCAGCGAGCGAGGTGAGGAGGTTGCCGAGCATGTAGCCGGTGACGGCGCGATTGGCGGCACTGGCGATCCGCTCGACCTCGGCCCGGCGGCCGGGGTCGATCAGCTGCAGCGCTCCGGCTCGCAGCTTGGCTCCTTCGAGCAGCATGAGCAGGACCAGCATGAAGACGACCACGATGGCGATGACGAGGGCGAACGCCCCCTTGCCGAGCGACAGCGCCGGCTTGGCCAGGCCCTTGGCATAGCTCTCGATCTTCGGTGCGTTCTGCTTCACCCAATGGGCTACGTGGTACTTCCGCACGACGTGGCCAACCCATCCAGTCCCATGCTCTGCCTGCGTCACGTACAGGTCGAGGTGGCTGACGAAGTGGGTGACGGCGTTCACCAGCGGGTACCCGAAGGCGGTCGCGAGCCCAACAAAGGCAAGCAGGGCCCCCACTGTGACGACCCCGACGGAGATGCCACGGCGCCGCACCCCGACGCGGCCCGTGCGCTGCAACGCCACCACGATGGGGTTGAGCAGCAGGGCCACGAACCCCGAGACCACCACGAGCAGGATGATCTGGCGTAAGCGGTACAGGGCTAGGCCGCCGAGGTAGATCACCACGGCCACCGCTGCCACCGTCAAGATGGCGGCCAACGGAACGCCCCGGTCAGACGCCGCGTCGAAGAGCCACGCCCGTCGTGTCGTGGACGGTTCGGGCGCTCCGGCCCGAGCGGAAAGCGACTGGGGGTCCGCGGCACCCGGGCCAGCACGACCGCATCGATCAGGCCCATCCGCCGCGCCAGGCTCGCTCACCGCATCAGGCGCGCTCACCGCATCAGGCGCGCTCACCGCATCAGGCGCGCTCACCGCATCAGGCCCGGCCACCATGCTGCCCGGCTCGTCCTGCCCGACCCTCCCCGAGCCTGCACGGCGGGGACGTGTCGCGTCACCGGTGCTGCCGCCTGCAACCCGACCGGCAGCACCTGCAACCCGACCAGCAGCGCTCGCCGCCGGGACGGCGGGGACCACCGCACTCGCGTCGCCTGCCACCACATCCCCATCCCCGCGCACCGAACCGGCGGCGCGTCGACCGCCTGCGAGCACCGTGGCTCGCCACCGGGCGAGTCCCCCCAACAGGCGTCGGATGTGCTGGCTCCGGCTCGACACCAAACCAGCATGGCAGGTGGGACCCTGCCAGCCATGCAACCATGGGGAGGTGGAGGACCAGATCCGGCGCACCGCCCGTCGGCGCGTGCGGCGCGAGGTGAAGTGGGGTGTCGGCGCGTTCGTGCTCGTGCTCGTGCTCGAATACCTCGTCCTCCCCCAACTCGGTGGCGTCGGCCGGTCGCTGCACCAGCTGGGAAAGGTGAACATCGCCTACCTCGTCGCCGGCTTTGCGCTCGAAAGCGGTGCGCTCGTCGCCTATGCCCAACTGACGAGGGCGGTACTGCCGCCGGGCGGTCCGAGCCGCGGGCGCCTGCTGCGCATCGACCTGTCGACCCTCGCCCTCAGCCACGTCGTGCCGGGCGGGACTGCAGGTGGAGCGGCGCTGTCGTACCGGCTGCTCACCCAGGAGGACGTCCGCGGCGCCGACGCGGGGTTCGCCATCGCCATGCAGGGCGTGGGCTCTGCTGTGGTGCTCAACGTCCTGTTCTGGGTGGCGCTGCTCGTGTCGCTGTTCCTGCGGGGGTACAACCCGTTGTACGCGGTCGCCGCCGGCGCCGGCATCTTGTTGATGACCACCTTCGCCGTCGTCGTGGTGCTCCTCACCCGAGGGCACCACCGAGCGGTCGACATGCTGCGGAAGCTTGCTTCCGGCGTACCCTTCCTGGACGCCGACCACCTGGTCGACGCCTTCACCCGGTTCGCCGAGCGCCTGCGCACCTTTGCCGCACAGCGCCAGGTGCTCCGCCGGGCCATCGGCTGGGCTGCCGCCAACTGGCTGCTCGACGCCGCGTCGCTGTGGGTCTGTCTGGCCGCCTTCCATACACTGCTGTCACCGGTCTACCTGCTGGTCGCGTACGGCCTGGCCAACATCCTGGCCGTCATCCCCATCACTCCGGGCGGGCTCGGTGTCGTCGAAGGCGTGCTGGTCCCCAGCCTTGTCGGCTTCGGCGTGCCCAACAAGAGCATCGCCCTCCTGGCAGTCCTCATCTACCGTTTCTTCAACTTTTGGCTGCCCATCCCCGTGGGCGGGCTGTCCTACCTGTCGCTGCGGTTCTCCGGGGAAGGCTGGCGCCAGCGCCTGCAGCACGTTCGCGACGAGGTGCGTGCCCCCGAACCGAGCGACCCGAGCGCCACCGTGCGTCCTGACCCCGGGGACACCACCGGCCACCTGCAACCCAATGGCAGCGGCGACGGGGTCGAGCCGAAGCCCCCAGCTGGCACCACCGATCACCCGCACCTCGGGAAAAGCACCCGTATCTGACAGCCGCTGTACCGATCTGGGCCTCCACGTCCGCCTGGCTCGGCACGTCCGCCTGGCTCGGCACGTCCGCCTGGCTCGGCACGTCCGCCTGGCTCGGCACGTCCGGCAGGCTCGGCACGTCCGCCCGGCTCGGCACGTCCGCCCGGCTCAGCACGTCCGCCCGGCTCAGCAGGAACGGCGGGCTCAGCCGGGTTCAGCTCGAACGGCAGGTCCAGCGCCTCGGTCGGGTTCAGCTGGACCGGCGAGCTCAACAGGGGCGATCGTCGGCCACCGGCGGCTCCGCAACGGGGGCCGCCGCGGCCAGGGGCTCGGGCTCGCGCCGCCGCCGGGCCCTCTGGCGGGCGAGCTCCTGCAG
>JAKAYQ010000219.1 GCA_021826725.1 Actinomycetes bacterium | reverse complement strand
TCCGACCGGGCGCGACCAAAGGAGACCTGCACAACCGTCGCCCTCCGCCTGGTCATCATGCGTGACCTCCCCGCCCATCTCCCCGTTGTGTGTTGATTGTGGGTGAGCACGGACCCGGAGTCAATACCACGGAGCAGATTCGGGTCACCGTCGGGTAAACACTCGCAGTGAGCGGTTGTGTGATGGATGGTAAAAACACTTTTCGTATCGATGGCAGCGCGCAGCGTGGGGACAGCTGGTGACGACGCCGGCAGATCGCGACCCGGCCGCCGGCATGGCTCGCCCCGCCCGGTCACAGCCACGCCCACCCCGCCCGGTCACGGCCAGGCGAACCGGTGGACCTGGTCGATCTGTGGACCGGCCGCCCAGGTCTGGGTGTGCCCGCCGACGTCGAGCGTGGCCCGGAAGGCCACCGGGTTCGCCGCCGGCGGCAGCCGCAGGCGCAGCTCGTAGGGAAGACCGGGGACGGTGGCGCCGACCAGCGTGAGGACGATGGTGGTGGTGGACCGGGCCGGCACCGTCACCCACTGGCGGTAGACGGAGCTGCCGAGCTCCTGGCCTGTGCCCATGGTGCTGGGCACTCCCCCAATGGTGACGCCGGCCAGGCCGTACGGCGAGTACACCGATACCAGCAACGGATCGGCCCCCGGCGGCGTCCCCGGCGCCAAGGCGCTGTCGATCACGGTGGACGGCAGGCCCGACGCCGGCACCGTGTTGCGCAACGTCACGGTCAGCCGGGCCTGGACAGCGCCGGTGGTCGGGTCGACGGTCACCTGGTCGGTGATCGACTGGTGGATGTAGGCGTCGAGCTTGTTGGCGCCTGCGTTCTGGGTGGTGACCGCCACAAGGTCGCTCGGGCCCGGAGCAGGGAAGGCGTCGGACAGGTGCAGGCCGGCGACGAGCCCGGCGTCACGGGGATCCGCGCTCCACAGGCCGATGTGGCCGCCGAGCACCGCCGGCTCGAGTACCTGCGACAGGGCGGCCGGAGCCGGCAGCGAGCCGTCGACGAGCCGCGAAAAGGCAGCGTGCAGCAGGTCCTTCAGCACCGCGTTCTGCGCGGCGTCGGAACCGCCGTCGAGCGCGAACAGGCCACGGAGCAAGAACGGCACCGCAGTGGTGCTGGTGAGCGGCTGCGCCAGGCCTGGCACCACCACCGGCCCGGTGATGCGCAGCAGGCGGGCCAGCCCGTAGGGGTCGACCACCAGCACGCCGTCGACGTGGTCGCCGCCGGCCTGCGGGAACATCTGGGACACGACCGTCCCGACGGTCGGCAGGTCCGGCGACAGGGTCACATCCTGGAAGAACCGTCCCGGATCGAATTTCCCGTACCGGGACAGGAAATTCGCCGGGCCGGTGAGCGTGGCCCCTGCCGCCGGCAGCGCCGCGTTCAAGTCCCCCTCCGATCCCGACCGGGTGAGGGTGACCCGCCCGTCCTGGGCGGTGAGCTCGGCATAGGCACCGGCGATGCCGCCGAGCCCGCGGCTCTCCGCCAGGGACATGAAGAGCACCACGTAGTGCCGGGGCCCCGACGCGCCGAGCATGGCCGGGAGCCGGGCCGTCGCCGTTACCGCCAGCGAGGTGCTGGTGCGGGCCCGTCCCACCTGGCGGGCGAACCGGTCGAGCTCGGCCGCCACCGGTCCGGCCAGCCACGGGCTGTGCACCGCGGCCACCCGGGTCGCGGCGACGGCCAGGGCCCCGTCGAGCACCCGTGCCGGCGGCCCCATCGCCGCCACCGCAGCGAGGTCGATGGCACCGCCGTGGTAGGCGAGCCGGCTGGTGTCGAAGCTCGGCGCCACCGAGGCGGCGACGGTCCCCAGGCGGGCGGCGGCGGCCGTGGCACCCGCCAGGGCGGTGCGCTGCTGGGACACCAGCGGCACCAGGCGGCTCGGCTCGGTCCACCACGCCCCAAGATCGTGCGACGCTCCGGCGAAGTCGGCGGCCGCTGTGCGCAGCGGCTGCACCGCCGATGCCGCCGTACCCTGGCCCACCGCGTCGAACGCCTGCCGGGCGGCGTCCGCCCCCGAGCGGACCCGCGATGCCGACAGCGCCGCGGCCACCAGCAGCGGGACCGACAGCACCACCCCGGCAGCCACCACGCCGGTGGCGACCCGTCGAGCCCGTCGCCGCCCGGCGGGCGACAGGTGCCGGAAGGCCGAGACCGCGGGCACGAGCACCGTTGCCGCGGCGATGGCGGCCGGTGCGCCGTGGAACCCGGCCGGCGCCCAGCGCAGCATGGCCTGCACCCCGAGCGCGCCGACCAGCGCACCGGCCGGCGCACCCGCCAGCAGCCCGGGGACGGCGCGCCCGAGCAGCCCCGTCCGCAGCTTCACTCGCCCGTCCCCGCCGGTGCCCGCAGGCCCACCACTGCCGGCACCCGAAGACCCGTCCCCGCCGGTGCCGGCCTGCGCCGCGCCAACAGCACCGAGAGCATCACCGGGGTGGGGACCGCGAGCCACCAGCACCGAGGCGAAGGCCACTACCACTGCGACGGCAGCGAGCACCTGCGGCCAGCCTCGGCCCAACAGGGCACACACGGCGGCGAAGGCCAGGAGCGACCCGCGCCCCGCCCGGCTGCACGCCAGCGCCACCGATCCGGCGAGCACTGCCGTCTCGACGGCATCGACTGCGGCCACGCCCGTCGGGCGACAGCCCGCAAGCGCCCCACCGGCAGCCGCCCCGAGCGCCAGCCCGACCACTGCGACAGCGGGGCCCGGCATCCAGCGCCACCGGCTCGCACCGGCTGCCGCGCCTGCACGTGCACCAGCCAGGGGCTCCCCCGGAGCTCGCTCGTCACGTCCGGCAACCACCAGCTCTGCCACCGCACACCCCTCCGCTGCCCGATCCCTGCTCCGACCCGGGCCTCCCTCCGGCCCGGGCCGATCCCGGCCTTCCCTGCAGCCCTGCCCGGAGCCCGGTCCCGGGCCTTCCTCGACCCGGGCCTTCCCTCCGGCCCTGCCCTGCCCCAGTCCCGGGCGCCCGTTTCGCCGTCCAGTACGCAGAGCCGGTCCGTAGGCCCACCGCGCGTGCAGACAAACCAAAAACATGCCACGCTATGTGCTCAACATTGGGACGATGTTGACGGTCAGGTCATAGCATGTCGCCCGAGACGCTGTCCGGGCCGGCAGCAAGCACGACGACCCGGCCGGTGACAGGTATCCGAGGACGGCGACCGCGTGCCTGCGGACCGGAAGGCGCAGTCGACCAGTGGTCGAGCGCCGGACCGGCACGGCGGGCGATGCGAGCCCGAGGGAACGGGGGAGCTCCCATGGCGACGAGCGGAACGCCGGCTGATGCGGACCTGCGGACCTACGGCCGCATCCTGTGGCGTCGCAAGTGGTGGGTGATCGGCATGGCCGCCGCCGCCCTGGCCGGGGCCATGGCCTACGTGACCACCACGCCCAAGGAGTACTCGACCTCGGCCCAGCTGTTGGTGCAGCCGATCAGCGGGTCGGTGCCGCTCAACGGTGCCGCCGCCATCAGCTCGACCGATGTGGCCACCGAGCTCCAGCTGCTGGGCAGCATGCCCGTGGTGGACGCGGTGGAGGCCGCGCTGCACCTGACCAATTTGGGGGTGTCGTCGAGCGAGGTGGGCACCACCGACGTGCTGTCGGTCACCGCCACCAACGGGGACCCCGTGCTCGCCGCGCACATCGCCACCGCGTACGCCAGGGAGTTCGTCACCTACGAGACCACCCAGGTCATAGACAGCCTGACCGCGGCGGAGCTGCAGCTGGCGAAGCAGATCAACGACCTGGAGCTGAAGCTCCAGCTCACGCCGGCCGGCACGCCGCAGGCGCTGGCCCTCACCAACCAGCAGGCGGTGCTCGACGGCCAGCTCGGCCAGCTGCAGGCGTACGGGGCAGCCGCGTCGGGCGGGGTCCGCGTGGTGTCCACGGCTCCGGTCCCCGACCTGCCGAGCTCCCCGAAGAAGAAGACCGATGCCATCATCGCCCTCATGGCAGGCCTGGTGGTCGGCCTCGGCGTGGCCTTCACCATCGACTTCGTGGACGACGCGTTGCGCACCAAGGAGGACGTGGAGCGCGCCGCCCCCGACGTGGCCGTGCTGGGCACCGTCCCGACCATCGCCGCCTGGTCGAAGAAGGGCGGCCCAACCGTGGTGACGCTGACCGACCCGACCTCGGCTGCCGCCGAGTGCTACCGCTCGTTGCGGACGTCGCTGCAGTTCGCCGCCGCCACCGGCGAGCTGCGGACGGTGCTGGTGTCGAGCCCCGCCGCCGCCGAGGGCAAGACGTCGACGGTCGCCAACCTTGGTGTCACCCTGGCTCGGGCGGGGCAGCGCGTCGTCCTGGTCTCGGCCGACCTGCGCCGGCCGCGGCTGGCGTCGTTCTTCGGCCTCGACGAGCGGGTGGGGCTCACCTCGGTGGTCCTCGGCCAGCTTCCCATCGAGCGCGCCGTGCGCGAGGTGGACGGGGTCCCCGGCCTGTCGGTGCTGCCGTGTGGCCCGGTCCCGCCCAACCCGGCCGAGGTCGTCGGCGGTCGTGGGGTGGCAGTCCTGCTGCAGCAGCTCGGCGAGCGCTACGACATGGTGCTCGTCGACAGCCCGCCGGTGCTGGCGGTGACCGACGCCGTTGTGCTCGCCCAACGCACCGATGCGGTGATCCTGGTGGTGGCAACCGACCGGTCCAAGCGAGCCCAGCTGGCGCAGGCCAGCGAGCGTCTGCACCAGGTGGAGGCCCGCCTTGCCGGCATCGTTCTCAACGAGGCACGCGCCGACCACGCCGGCGGCTACGCCTACGGGGCCTACCAGGCCGAGGCGTCGCCGGCCGCGGGGTCCAACGGCCATCGGGTGGAGCCGGCCGGGCGTTCCTGACGTCACCCGGGCCCGACATGCACCTCACCGGGATGCCGCCGAATTTCGTTGATGGCACAAGGAACTGCTCGGGTTCTTCCCCCTGCAGGCGGTGCACTCCCAACGACGTTCACTGTGCGTTGACAAGATTTTCCCTTTTCTCACGGAGCGCGTGCGTGTAGGGTTCCTGTTGTGCTCACGTGAGCCGGGGGGCTCGCTGGCGCTAGGCGGAGGACCTTCCCATGGGAAGCAGAGCGAGCAACATCGGTTCAGCACCTGACCAGTCCGGCCGCACCACGCAGGTCCCGGGCATGGCAGGCCTGGTGGTGCCCTCGCCGGTCGACCGGGCCCCGGGCCCCGGCACCGCCACCCCAGGCAGCACCCTCACCCCGGGCAGCACCCTCACCCCAGGCAGCACCCTCACCCCAGGCAGCACCCCCACCCCAGGCAGCACCCTCACC
>JAKAYQ010000022.1:3710-24588 GCA_021826725.1 Actinomycetes bacterium | reverse complement strand
ATCTGGGCATGGTGGCGCTCGTCGCCGGTGTCCTCAGCTCGTACCTGCTGCTTCGCCGGCTGCTGCGGACCGTGGGCCGGATCACCACGACGGCCGAGGAGATCGGCCGCGGTGAGCTCGACCGGCGGCTCGGCGACGAGGGGCCCGACGACGAGGTGGGTCAGCTGGCCCTCACCTTCGACCACATGCTCGACCGGCTGGACGGCGCCATGTCGGTGCAGCGCCGGCTGCTGTCGGACGTGTCGCACCAGCTGCGCACTCCGCTCACGGTCGCACGCGGTCATCTCGAGGTGCTCCGGCGCACCGGCGGCCTGGCCGACGAGATGGCTGCCGGCGAGACGGTGGACCTGGTCGTCGACGAGTTGGACCACATGCGGGCCCTGGTGGAGCACCTGCTCCTGCTGGGTCGGGCCATGGAACCCGACTTCCTCGCCACCGAGCCTGTCGACCTGCGCTCGTTCCTGGGCGACCTGCATGCTGCGGCGGAAGTCCTCGGGCCACGCCAGTGGCGACTGGCTCCGGTCCCCGACGTGGTGGTCCGCGCCGATGCGGCCAAGCTGCGCGGGGCCTTGCTGAACATGGCGGAGAACGCCGTGCACGCGACGGCTCCGGGTGACATCGTGGCGTTCGTGGCAACCGTGGAGGTCCGCACGGGCTGGCTGTCGCTGGCGGTGGAGGATTCGGGACCGGGCATCCCTCCAGCGAGGCGGCAGGAGGCGCTGGCGCGCTTCGCCCGCCCGGGGGCGCGCGACGAGGGTGGCAGCGGGCTCGGGCTCGCCATCGTCAAAGCCGTGGCGGAGGCGCACGGTGGCGAGGTCCGCATCGAGGGCTCGCCGTTCGGGGGCGCCCGCGTGGTCATCGCGCTCCCCGCCGAGCTGATGGCCGATCCGGCGGGCTCGGGAGCCTGACGGTGCACGTGCTCCTCGTCGAGGATGACCAGCGGATCACCAGCTTTCTGGCCAAGGGCCTGCGGGCTGAGGGGTACGTGGCCACGGTGGCGGGCAGCGCAGCGGAGGCGGCCGCCTTTGTGGACGGGTGGCGTGGCCAGCTCGACCTGGTGCTGCTCGACCTGGGCCTGCCGGACGGGTCGGGGGAGGACGTGCTGCGTCACCTCAGGCAGAGCGACGCGCAGATGCCGGTCATCATCCTGACCGCCCGGGGCGACGTGGGAGACAAGGTCCGCGGGCTGGATCTCGGGGCCAACGACTACATGACCAAACCGTTCAGTTTCGAGGAGCTGCTGGCCCGTATCCGCGCCGTCATGCGCTCCAGCGCCCAGCCGACCGCAACGGAGCTGGTCATCGGCGATCTCCGGCTCGATCTGCTGTCCAAGGTGGCATGGCGCGGGGGTCGGCGGATCGAGCTCGCCCAGCGGGAGTGGGCCCTGCTGGAGCTGTTCATGCGCAACCCGACCCACGTGCTCTCGCGCTCGCGCATCTTGAACCAGGTGTGGGATCTCGGGTTCGACCCGGGAAGCAACGTGGTCGACGTGTACGTCGGCTACCTGCGCCGCAAGATCAACCGACCTGGTCTCGAACCGCTTATCCAGACGGTGCGCGGCGCCGGCTACCGGCTGCTCGCCCCCTGAGCGGCCTGCGCAGAGCCCCCTGACCGGCTGGCAGGGGGGCGCCAACGCCCGGCAGTGCCCGGCACCAGGACCGGCACGGTGGGGAACCGACCGTGGTGGCTCGCAGGACCTGGCACAAGGACGGGCACGGCTCGACACCGACCGTGGTCATGGCCGCCCCGGCGTGGCACCAGATGTAGGCACTTGACTTGGCGGTCTGGTAGACAACGGGCGTCACCGTTCCGGTCGGGGCTTCCCGATCGCCCGACGTCACTGGGGAGACGCCCGATGAACTTCGCCTTCAGCGAGGAGCAGGAGGAGCTGCGACGCCTGGTCCGCCGCTTTTTGGAGGAGCGGTCGCCGATGACCGAGGTGCGACGCTTGATGGAGACCTCTGAGGGCTTCGACCGCGACGTGTGGTCGCAGATGGCGAACCAGTTGGGCCTGCAGTCGCTCATCGTGCCCGAGGCCTACGGAGGTGCCGGGTTCTCGTTCGTGGAGCTGGTCGTGGTGCTGGAGGAGACGGGAGCGGCTCTCCTCGGCGCGCCGCTGTTCTCCACCGTCGCCCTGGCCACCACTGCGTTGCTCGGATCGGCGGACGAGTCGGCAAAGAGCGACCTGCTGCCCGGCATCGCCTCGGGTGAGACCGTCGCCACCGTGGCCTTCACCGAGGACAGTGGTCGCTGGGACCTCGACGGGATCGCCCTGCGGGCCAGCCGGTCGGGCGACGGGTGGGCGCTCGACGGCCACAAGATGTTCGTCCTCGACGGGCATGTCGCGGACCTGATCCTGGTGGCGGCGCGTACCGACGCCGGCGTCGGGTTGTTCGCTGTCGAGGGCACGGCCGCGGGCCTGACCCGCACGCCACTGGCCACGATGGACCAGACGCGCAAGCAGGCTCGCCTCGACCTGTCGGCGACCCCGGCGCGGCTGGTGGGCGAGGACGGTGGCGCCGGGCCGGCGCTGGCGAAGATGCTCGACCTGGCGGCCGTGGCGCTGGCTGCCGAGCAGGTGGGTGGGGCGCAGCGCTGCCTGGACATGTCGGTCGGGTATGCGAAGGAGCGGATCCAGTTCGGCAGGCCGATCGGCTCCTTCCAGGCCATCAAGCACAAGTGCGCCGACATGCTGTTGCAGGTCGAGTCGGCGAGATCGGCTGCCTACTACGCGGGGTGGGCCGCGGCAGAGGACTCCGAGGAGCTGCCGGTGGTGGCCAGCCTGGCCAAGTCCTACTGCTCGGAGGCGTACTTCCACGCTGCTGCGGACAACATCCAGATCCACGGCGGCATCGGCTTCACCTGGGAGCACGACGCCCACCTGTACTTCAAGCGGGCCAAGAGCTCGGAGCTGCTCTTCGGCGATCCCGCGTACCACCGGGAGCTGCTGGCCCAGCGCATCGGCATCTGACCGGCCGGGCCGTGGTCGCCGACCGCTCTGTCCGCTGACGCCTTCCGTTGCCGTCGTCTGTGCCTGATCCGTGGGAGCAGGTCGAAGGACCAGCGGGTGTACTGGCGGTGCACGTTGCCGGAGGGCTGTCGCTCGTTCCGGGAGCGCCTGCCACGGGAGCGGGCCGCACCCTCCTGGTGTGCCCAGGCCTGCCGACCGAGCCCGGGGCGGCTGCCCGCACCGGGCGTACCTTCCCGGCACTGGCCGACCGCCTGGCGACAACGTCGGGCTGGCGGACGATCGCCGCCTGCCTGCGTGGCGTTGGACCTTCGGACGGGGACTTTTCGCTGGCAGGCTGGTTCGACGATCTCGGCACGCTCGTCGACCTGGCTGCAGGCGCCAGCGGCACGGTGTGGATCGCCGGGTTCGGCGCGGCGGGATCGATGGGGGTGTGCCTGGCCGCGCGCGATGAGCGGGTGCGGGGCGTGGCGACCCTCGGATCCCCCGCGTCGTTCGCCGGCTGGGCGGAGCGGCCGGCCGACACGGTGACAGCGGCCCGCCGGCTCGGGGTGCTGCGCGACGCTGCCTTCCCCCCGGACCCGGTGGTGTGGTCGGCGGTTCCGGGGCTGCAGCCTGCTCAGGCCGCAGCTGGCATCCCGCCGCGGTCGCTGTTGGTGGTCCACGGTGTCGAAGACGACGTGGTCCCGGTGGCTGACGCCCGGGCGCTGGCGGGGGCGGGCCGGCCCGCCGCCGAGCTCCGGCTCCTCGCCGGTGCCGGCCATCGCCTTCGTCCTGATCCCCGGGCTGTCGCTCTGCTGCTCGGCTGGCTGGAACGGCAGGGCCCGTGACGGGCGGTTCCCGCGCAAGGTTCGGCAGCCTCATCTGCACCCGAACAAGCTCCAGGCCCAGGTCCAGCGCCCGGGCGTGGCCCAGGTCCAGCACGAGCCCGGCTCGGTGCCGAGGTCGCCGGCAGCAGTGATGGGGTCCGGCTGGCGATCACGGCGCCGGTTCGGCCGGCGATCGTGGCGGTCGGCGATGCACGGCGGCCTGGTGCTGACCGTGCTGGTGGCGGTCCCGGTGCTGCTGTCCGCCTGCAGCAGGGCCGTGCCGGCCGCGGTGGTGACGAACCCGCCCGCCAACCAGCCTCCGAACCCGGACTACCCGTCGTTCTGCGCTCCGGCCGGGGTCGACGTCAGGGCGGTGTGTGTCGGCCTGGTCCTGGGCGCGCTGGACCAGGCGGGCGCCGCTGAAGGGCTGCCCCCCCTGGCCCTGCCGGCAACCATCGCGGCGATGCCGGTGGCCGAGCAGGTGTTTGTGGTGGTCGATGCAGAACGGGTGGCTCGCCATCTGGCGCCGTTCGTCGGCATGTCGGTCGCCCTCGACGCCGAAGCATCGCGTGCTGCGGTCAGCGCGAGCCTTCCTGCCGACCCCGGGGGCCAGTACCGTGCGGCCGACGAGGAGTGGATCGGGGGAGCGGTGAACGGCTTGGACGTCGTCGACGAGTGGCTGTACGACGACGGCCCGGGGAGCGGGGTGCGGGCATGCGGGCGTTCGGCATCGTCGGGATGCTGGGCTGACCGCAGGATCGTTCTCGACTCGCTGGGTGTCGGCTCGAGCGGAAGCGCGGGTTTGGTGATGGGAGTGGGGTTCGATCCGACCGGGGACACGACGGCCGGGGACCGGGGCGGCACGTCGCTGGCCGCCGTCTTTGCTGCTGCTGTCCAGCCCGGCCCGCTCGCCTACACATGGGCTGCGGCGCGTCGGGCGACCGCCCGGGGCCAGCTGGCGCCGATCACCCGGCTGCCTTCCGGCGAGGCGACGAGCGGGATCCCCGACCCGCCCGGCAATATCCCTCCCGTTCCCGCCTACCAGCGGATCTGCGCGCCGAGCGGGACCGACAGCTCTGCGTCGTGCCTGGCGGCGGTGCTCGGAGCGGTGAACCACGCCCGAGCCATCGAGGGTGTGCGGCCCATGGTGCTGCCAACCGACTTCGGCCAGCTCCCCATCCCCGAGCAGCTGTTCGTAGCGGTGAACCTGGAGCGTGTCGACCGGGGCCTGCCCCCGTTCCTCGGGCTGACCGCCGCCCTCGACGCCGATGCCGCCATCGGTGCCCGACGGGCCCAGGATCCGCCCATCCCACCGGGGCACGTCATCAGCGCCGACACGGAGTGGGCCGGCGGCTCGGTCAACGGCCTCGACGCGGTGTACGGCTGGATGTACGAGGATGGTGCGAACAGCGGCAACCTGGACTGCCCGCACGCCGGGGCGCCCGGCTGCTGGGGGCACCGCCAAGGCATCCTGGACGAATTCGGCACGGTCGGCACCGTGGCGATGGGAGCGGCGATCGACCCGACTGGCGACACCGTCTCCGGGGATCGTGGTGGCACGTCCATGACAGCGGTGTTGGCGGTGACAGATACGTTGCCGGGTCCCTTCGTGTACACGTGGGCCCAGGCGGTCGCAGCCGGTGCCGATGGCGGAGCACGATCGGCACCGCGACCTGCTTGAGGAGAAGGATCGGGGTCCTTCATCGGCGTGGTGCTGCGTGGCGTGGCGCGCGCCATCCATGGCTCGACGCAACCGGGCGGCGCTGGTCGCGAACGGCGATGGTCCGAGCGGTGCTACGTCTCCGGCCCGGCCTGTGCGATGGCGTCGTCGATGGCCCCGCGCAGACGACGGGCGGCTGCCAGCGGGTCGTCGGCTTCGGTCAAGTAGCGGACGACCACGAAGTGGCGGGCGCCCGCCGCGGCGAGCTCGTCGACGGTGTCGGGTGTGACGCCGCCGGTGACGAAGACGGGGCGAGACGACCGCTGCACGGCGAGCCGGAGGTACCCGGTGCCGGTGCCGGGGCGACCCGGCTTGGTCGGCGTGGCGTTGACCGGGCCCGCCGAGATGTAGTCGACCGGTTCCGCCAGGCTGCCGGCGAGCTCGTCGGGGGCATGGGTGGACAGGCCGACGATGCGGTTGGGGCCGACGATGGCGCGTGCAGCGGCGGGCTCGATGTCGTCCTGGCCGACGTGGACGCCGTCTGCGCCGGCGGCGACGGCCAGGTCGGGACGGTCGTTCACGATGGCCGGCACGTCGTGGGCGGCGCAGACCGCCACCAGCGCCCGGGCTCGGGCGACGAGGGCGCGGTCGCTCAGGGACCGCTCTCGGAGCTGCACCACGTCTGCGCCGCCCAGGATGCAGCGCTCGACGAAGTTCTCCAGGTCGGGACGGTCGGGCGTGCAGAGGTAGAGCCGCCGACCGGCAAGGTCGCCCGTGGTCACCGGGTGCCGGTGGCGCGCCGGGTCGCGCCGCCCTCGACGGGAGCACGCGCCACAGGAGCCCGCTTCGCAGGAGCCCGCTTCGCAGGAGCGCCTCCGGCGGGACCACCCATGGTGGACGTGCCGCTCGTGGGGGCGGCTCGCCTGGAGCCGGCAGTGCCGGCGGCCGCCTTGGCCGCGGCTTTCGCCTCGGCCTTGGTGGCCCGCACGGCGGCCAGCGAGGTGTCGTCCACGATGTCGGCCACTGACCGGAAGGACCCCGGATCGCCGAACGGCTCGGTTGCTGCCTGCCAGCCGTCGGGGCGGACCCCGAACTGCTTGGCCAGCAGCGCGGCGAAGATCCGGGCTTTCTGCTCGCCGAAGCCGGGCAGGGCCCGGAGGCGCCGGACCAGGTCGGTGCCCGAGACGGCGTCGGTCCAGATCCGGCTGGCGTCGCCGTCGTACCGCCTGACGATCTCCCGGCATGCGTCCTGTACCCGTCCGGCCATGGACCCGGGGAAGCGGTGCAGCGCCGGAGGTGCGGCGAAGATCGCCGCGAGCCGGTCCGGGTCGGCATCGGCGATGGCCCGGGCGTCGAGCGCGGCGCCGAGCCGGTCCTGCAGGGCCAGCGGCGCAGCGAAGGCCCGTTCCATGGGGATCTGCTGGTCAAGCACCATCCCGATCACGAGCGCCAGGGGGTCCGAGGCGAGCAGGGCGTCGGCGTCGGGGTCCAGAGCCAGGTGCACGGTGGTCACGGACGAGACAGTAGCGGCACCTGGGCTTGGAGCATCGAGCGGTCGTCGCTCCGGCTGCTCAGGCCGCGCCGGCGCCACGCACCGCCGGGTCCTCGATGTGGGGCAGTGCTGCCTGCAGGCACTGGCTCACCACCTCGTCGACCGCCGGATCCTCGATGGGGGGCAGCGCTTCTTCCGCGACCCGGATGAACCAGCGCTCGCCGGGCGGAGCAGCAGGTGGAGGACGTCGACGACGTGGGTGGTGAAGAAATTGCCCGGCACCCGGTGCGTGGGTGTCTCCGACCAGTCGAACCGCACCATCCGCCGGAGTGCCGGGTGCCCCTCTTGCGTCGAAGCGACCGGTTGGGTGCTGGTGGAGCAGGTGGCAATGGGAGGGCCGACACCATGGCTGTCGTGGTCATCTTCCCTGGCTGCGCGAACGATCACGAAGGACACGGACATCGCTGATGACGGATCGTTCGTGGCCGGGGGATGGGGGGATCGTCAGATCGAACCCGCATGACCAGCTTGAGAATCGCATCCACGTCGACGGTGACGGACATCTGGGGCGTGCCACGGCTGGTGAGGGGCTGTGGGAGAACAGCGCCGGGCTGGACCGAACGGCTGCGCACGCGCGATATCCGCGCGATGGCGCGGCGAGCCGCTCCGGGAGGCTGGCGCCGTCGGAGGCTGGCGGGGATCAGGAGCGCCAGGGCTCCGGTGCCTCCGGATCGATCCCATAGGTGGCGATGGCGTCGGCGACCTCGTCCGCCTTGACGTCGCCCGATCGGGCCAGCGCGGCGAGGACCGCGACGACGATGTGGGGCATGTCCACCTCGAAGAACCGCCGCAGCTGCTCGCGCGTGTCCGACCTCCCGAACCCGTCGGTGCCGAGGGAGGTGAAGGGCCGGGGAACGAAGCGGGAGACCTGGTCTGGCACGGCACGGAGGTAGTCGGTCACCGCCACCACCGGCCCGTCGGCGTCGCCGAGGTGCTCGGCCACCAGCGGTGCTCGCGGTGCCTCTGCCGGATGGAGCCGGTTCCAGCGTTCGACGGCCAGGGCATCGTCGCGCAGCTCGGTGTACGAGGTGACCGACCAGCAGTCCACCGACACGCGCCAGCGATCGGCCAGCTCGGCCCGGGCGGCCATGGCGGCCTGCCACATGACACCCGAGAACAGGATGGTGGCGCGCCGGCCGCTCTCGATCCCGGTGCCCTGGCCGGCTGCGCGTTCGGCAGATCGACCTCCACCGCTCTTGGCGTGGCCGCTTGCTACGGCGCTGCCCGGTGCCACGGCGGCGGTCTTCCCCGCAGAGGGCGTGGTTGCAGGTCCTGTGGCGATGGCGGCGCCAGCAGCGACCTCGGCTGGCGGGGCGAAGCGGTACATGCCCTGGAGGATCTGTCGGCGCACGGCCTCGCCGGCCTCGCCCTCGGGGAGCGGGGGCATGGCGTACGTCTCGTTGTAGAGCGTCAGGTACCAAAACCGGTCCTCGGGGTCTGGCCCCAGCGTGCGTCGGACCGCCTCCTCCATGATCACGGCGATCTCGTAGGCGAACGCCGGGTCGTAGATCCGTGCCGCCGGGTTGACCGAGGCCAGGAGCGGCGAGTGCCCGTCGTCGTGCTGCAGGCCCTCGCCCTGCAGCGTGGTGCGTCCGGCGGTGCAGCCGGCGAGCACGCCCCGGCCGCGTATGTCGCCGAGCAACCAAGTCAGGTCCCCCGTGCGCTGGAACCCGAACATCGAGTAGAAGGCGTACACCGGCAGCATGGGTCGACCCCAGGTGGCGTACGCAGTCGACAGCGCGATGAATGCGGCCATGGCGCCCGCTTCGGTGATGCCCTCCTGCAGGACCTGGCCGCGCCGGTCCTCGGCATAGCGGAGGATCAGGTCAGCGTCGACGGGCGTGTACCGCTGCCCGTCGGGCGCGTAGATGGCGGTCTCGGCGATGATCGGCTCCATCCCGAAGGTGCGCGCCTCGTCGGGGACGATGGGCACCACGACCGAGCCGATGGCCTTGTCGCGAACCATGTTCCGCAGCAGCCGCGAGAAGGCCATCGTCGTCGACGCCGCCTGCGCACCCGATCCGGCCAGCAGGTCGTCGAAGACGGCGGCGGCCGGAGCGGGAACGGGGCGCGGGCGCACGACGCGGCTCGGGACCGGGCCGGCGAGCACGCTGCGGCGCGCCACCAGGTACTGGTGTGCCTCGGAGTCCTCCGGCGGGCGGTAGTAGGGCGGGAGGTCGGCGTCGAGCGCCTCGTCGGGGATCTCGGGCTGCAGGTACAGGCGGTCGCGCAGCGCGGTGAGCTGGGCTCTCGTCATCTTCTTTATCTGGTGGGTGGCGTTGCGGGCCTCGATCTCGGGCCCGAGCGTCCACCCCTTGATGGTCTTGGCCAGGATGACCGTGGGGGAGCCGTTGGCCTCCGCGGCCCGGGCGTACGCGGCGTACAGCTTGCGGTAGTCGTGCCCGCCGCGTGGCAGCGACTGGAGCTCCTCGTCGGAGAGGTGCTCGACCAGGCGGCGCAGGCGGGGGTCGGGCCCGAAGAAGTGCTCGCGGATGTAGGCGCCCGACTCGGTGGCGTACTTCTGGAACTGGCCGTCGGGCGTGGTGTTCATCTTGTCGAGC
Organism: Actinomycetes bacterium; assembly: GCA_021826725.1. Taxonomy (GTDB): domain Bacteria; phylum Actinomycetota; class Acidimicrobiia; order Acidimicrobiales; family UBA8190; genus JAJZYI01. The sequence continues at coordinate 15,038 of JAKAYQ010000022.1, read as the reverse complement.
AGCACGCCGTCGACGTCGCGCGCCAGCAGCTCGTCCCAGCGGGACCCCCAGACGACCTTGATCACGTCCCAGCCGGCGCCTCGGAACATCGCTTCGGCTTCCTGGATGATCTTGCCGTTGCCGCGCACAGGCCCGTCAAGGCGCTGCAGGTTGCAGTTGACCACGAAGATCAGGTTGTCGAGGTGCTCGCGCCCAGCGACGCCGAGCGCGCCGATCGACTCGACCTCGTCGAGCTCGCCGTCGCCGAGGAACGCCCATACCCGGCTGGCGCTGGTGTCGACCAGCTCGCGGTTGAGCAGGTACCGGTTGACATGGGCCTGGTAGATCGCACAGATGGGGCCGAGGCCCATCGACACCGTCGGGTACTCCCAGAAGTCCGGCAGCATCCGCGGATGGGGATAGCTGGGCAGGCCGGCGCCGCCGACCTCCTGGCGGAAGCTGTCGAGCTGGCGCTCGTCGAGGCGGCCCTCGACGAAGGCCCGGGCGTAGATGCCAGGCGACGCGTGCCCCTGGATGAACACCTGGTCGCCGAAGCCGCCGTCGGCCTTGCCGCGGAAGAAGTGGTTGAACCCGACCTCGTACAGCGACGCCGAGCTGGCATAGGTCGACAGGTGACCGCCGATGCCCTCGCTGCGCTGGTTGGCGCGAGTCACCATGACCGCGGCGTTCCAGCGGATGTAGGCGCGGATCCGGCGTTCGACCAGCTCGTCACCGGGGAACCACGGCTCCTGGTCGGGCGGGATGGAATTGACGTAGGGCGTGGACACAAGAGCCGGAAAGCCCACCTGTGCGGCTCGGGCCCGCTCCAGCAGCTTCATCAGGAGGAAGCGGGCGCGGGTGCGTCCCGCGGTGCCGACGACCGCGTCGAAGGAGTCGATCCACTCCGTCGTCTCCTCGGGGTCGATATCGGGCAGTTGGTGGGACATCCCATCGAAGAGCACGTCGCCATGCTATGACCGACCGGCCGGTCGGTGGGTTACCCCGGTCGGTGGGCTCGGTCGGTGTGCCCCGGTCCGGCTTGTCCCCGATCAGGCGAAACCGGCGATGGGGTGGGGCCGGTAGGGCGCGGCGAGCGCTGCGAGCTCCGAGGGACCGAGCGACACTCGCAGGGCGGCCAGCGCGTCGTCGAGATGCTCGGAGCGGGTCACACCGACGATGGGGGCGGTCACCACCGGCTGGTGCAGGACCCATGCCAGCGCAACCTGGGCGCGGGGCACTCCGTGGCCGTCGGCCACCTCGCCGACACGGTCCACGATGGTGCGGTCGCCGGCGTCGGTGCCGTACAGGCTGCGACCGAAGTCGTCGGTGGCGGAGCGCTCGGTCTGGTCGTCCCATGGCCGGGTCAAACGGCCGCGCGCCAGGGGGCTCCAGGGGAGGACAGCGATGCCCTGGTCGGCGCACAGGGGGAGCATCTCGCGCTCCTCCTCGCGTTGCAGGAGGTTGTAGTGGTCTTGCATGCTCACGAAGCGGGACCACCCGTGGCGATCGGCCAGGAACAGGGCCTTGGCGAACTGCCACGCGTACATCGAGGACGCTCCGACGTACCGGGCGCGGCCCGAGCGGACGACCTCGTCGAGCGCGGCCAGGGTCTCGTCGATCGGGGTGGTGGGATCCCAGCGGTGGATCTGGTAGAGGTCGACGTAGTCGGTCCCCAGACGCCGGAGGCTGGCGTCGATCTCGGCCAGGATCGCCTTGCGTGACAGGCCGCGCCCGTTGGGCCCGGGGCGCATGGCGCCGTGCACCTTGGTGGCGATGACCACCTCCTCGCGGGTGCTGAAGTCCCGCAGGGCCCTGCCCACGATCTCTTCGCTGGTGCCGTCGGAGTAGACGTTGGCGGTGTCGAAGAAGTTGATGCCGGCTTCGATCGACCGGCGGATCAGCGGGCGGCTGGCCTCCTCGTCGAGGGTCCAGGGGTGGTTGCCTCGGTCGGGCACGCCGAAGCTCATGCAGCCGAGGCAGAGCCGCGAGACGTGCAGGCCGGTGCGACCCAGGTTGACGTAGTCCACGGGACCTCCTCAGACGGTGCGGGCTGGGCCACCCGGCCCTGGCCGGAGGCTACCGGCCAGTGGTAGGTGGCGGCTGGCGGGGGTGACGGTGGTCGCCGGCGACGGGTGGGGCGGTCGCTGGTAAGGCCGCCGCCGGGGTGGTCGCTGGTGGTAATCGCCGGGGGTGGTCGTGGGTGGCGGCCGTCGAGGACAGGGGCGGTTCTCCCCGGGCTTGTCCTCCTCAAGGTGGTCGTGGGTCGTGGCCGTCGCCGGGGTGGTGGATCCTGTCGACGGGCTGGCGGTCGCCTCAGGGTTGGGCGGCCGGTGCCCGGCTCAAGAGCGGGTAGGCAGGGGCCGACAATGATGAGGTGGAGGTTTCCCAGCACGCACCAGGCGGATCACGGGCAGGCGGTCCTCGGACAGAGCAGCCGGCGGAGATCAACAATTCGGTCATCGGCGTGATCGTCTCGTACATCAGGGACGTCCATGGCACCGCCGTGCTGGAGCAGGTGCTTCGGCAGGCGGAGGAGAAGCGCTCGCCGGACGAGCTCCAGGACGCGACACGCTGGAGCAGCGACGCCGAGGTGAAACGCCTGACGGAGGTGGCACTGGCGGTGACCGGCGACGACCAGCTGCCCCGGCGCGCCGGCGAGCGGTTGTTCACCGACTACTCCGCCAGCGAGGTCGTCGCCATGCTGCGTTCCCTGGGTGACGTGGCGACCGTGCTGCAGGTGGTGGCGGATGCAGCAGGCAAGCAGACCACCCTGGCGACGTTTCGGTGCCTGGGGGTCGACGGGTGCGTCGGGCGGGTGGCCTTCCACATGCACGACGACGGGCTTGCCCGTGCGACGACCTGCCAGTACACCATGGGCGTCCTGAGCGCGGTGCCGACGATCTTCGGCATGGCTCCGGCTGTGGTGGTGGAAGAGGCGTGCCAGCTCCGGGGCGACGACTCGTGCGTCGTCCGGGTCGAGTGGGATCCCCAGACTGCGGACGACCCCGAGGTGCTGGCTGCCTATGTGGAGGAGCGCGTCCGGGCCCAGACCCACCGGTTCGAAGCCCTCGAAGAGATGGCTGGGCGGCTGGCGCAGCTGACCGACGTGGACGAAGCGCTCGATGTGATCACCGAGCGAGCCGGCATGGCCGTACGCGCACCGCGGTACCTGCTGGCAGCTCGCCTCCCGGGCGACCGGCGGCTGCGCGTGCACAGCGTGGGGCTCTCGGACGAGGAGGCGGCACGCCTGGCGGAAGTCATCGTGCAGGGTGCAGCGGAGGACCACGGGGGCTCGCGCCTGGTGGTCGACGTCGCCTCGGGTGGTCGTCGGTTCGGCCGCCTCGCGGCGTTCTTCCCGTCTGGTCATCGGTTCCTCGCCGAGGAACGACGGCTGCTCGCCGCCTATGCCGGGCACGCGGCGGCCGCGCTGGCGCAGGCCGCGGCGCTCGCCGAGGCGAGAGAGCGGACCGATACGCTCACCACGCTGTTGGACCTGGCCCGTTTCCTGGGCGAGGTGCGCTCGCTGGAGGAAGTGGCCGAGCACGTGGCGGACGCCGCGCTCGCGCTGGCGCACGCCGCCCGCGCCGCCGTGCTGGTATGGGAGCCCGACGACGGCCTCCTCGTTCGACGTGGCATGGCGGATGCGGAGTGTCCCGGCTATCGCGTGGCTCGCACTCTGCCGCCGAGCGTGGCGTTGTCCACCGCGCAGGCGCGGGAGCTGGCTGGCGACCCGGGGGCAGTGCCACTCGACGACCGTGGGCGGGCCGAGGTGGGTGCCGTGGCGTCGGCGACCGGTGTTGCCGACGGTGTCCTCGTGCCCATGGTGGTCGGCGGGGAGCTGCTCGGGATCATCGTCGTGGGGGCGCCGAGCGCAGATGGCGCGGCCGACGGCTCGGGAGGTCCCGGTGGCCCCGGGGCCGTCACCCGCCTGGTAGGGCTGGCCGGGCTGGCGTCGACGGCGCTCTCCAACGCAAGCCTGCTGGACCGGATCCGCCACCAGGCCGAGCACGATCCGCTGACCGGCCTGCCGAACCTCAGGCTGGTGGACCGGCTGGCCGCCGTGGGCTTGGCGGAGGCCCGGCGGCGGGGCGCCCCGGCAGCGGTGCTCTTCGTTGATCTCGACCACTTCAAGCCGGTGAACGACCGCCTGGGGCACGCGGCGGGCGACCAGTTGTTGGTCGAGGCGGCCGACCGCCTGCGGACCGCGGTGCGCGGAGCCGACACGGTCGGCCGCGTGGGTGGCGACGAGTTCGTTGTGGTCCTCAGCCAGATCGGGCATCTGACGGGGGCACAGGCTGTGGCTGAGCGGGTGGTCCGGTGCTTCGACGAGCCGTTCGCCATCGACGGAGCCACGGTCCGGATCGGGGCCAGCGTCGGCGTGGCCATGTCCGGTGACGACGATGTGTCGCTGGCTGGGCCCCTGGCCCGTGCCGACGCAGCGATGTACCGCGCCAAGAAGGAAGGGCGTGGCCGTGTCGGCTTCGACGGTGGTGGCGTGGTGCTCCCGGCCCGCCACCAGGTCTCCGTGCCGGCGCCGGACCGGGTCTGAGGGCACCGAGCCGGAGGCACCGGGAGCCGGTGGGCCGTCGCTGCGGTGGATTGCGACGCGCCATGCTGGTGCAGTGCACCTGGACGCCCACCACCCGCCGCCCGCATCGTGGCGCTCGCCTGCCGGCGGGCGGCGCCTTTCCTTCGCCGACGAGACCGGCTCGGCCAGGCCGACGGCTCGCGCCGGATCAGCTGCTCGGACCAGCCGGTCGGGCCCGGCGGCGGCGGGATCCGCTGCCGAGCCTGCGGCGGAGATCGCGGTCTACACCGACGGATCCTGTCTCGGGAACCCCGGCCGCGGTGGGTGGGCATGGGCCGTCGCCGACGGTCCCTACGCCAGCGGAGCCGAGCCGGCGAGCACCAACCAGCGCATGGAGATCACAGCGGTGCTGAAGGCGCTGCAGGCGATCCCGGGTCCGGTGCTGGTGGTGAGCGATTCGAGCTACGTCGTCAACTGCTTCCGGGATCGGTGGTGGCAGGGCTGGCTGCGTCGCAGCTGGCGCAACTCGCAGGGTCGGCCCGTGGCCAACCGGGACCTGTGGGAGCCGCTGTTGGAGCTGGCGCTCGACGGTGGCCGGGTGGTCCGCTTCTCCTGGGTGAAAGGACATTCCGGCGACCCTATGAACGAGCGGGTCGACCAGCTGGCTACGGAGGCCGCCCTCCGCCAGCACGGCACGAGCGGCGGTCGTTGGCCTGGTGGGTCGCCAGGCTCCTAGCATGCCGGACATGGAATTGAACGGAGCATCAGCAATCATCACCGGGGGCGCGTCGGGCCTCGGGGCCGGCACCGTCCGGGCACTCGTCGACGCCGGGGTCCGGTGCACCATCTTCGACCGCAACGAGGGCGGCGCCAAGACCCTGGCCGACGAGCTGGGGTCGTTGGCCAACTATGTGGCCGGCGACGTCACGAACCCCGACGACTGCCAGCGGGCTGTGGACCAGGCCGCCCAGGGTGGAGCCCTGCGCGTGACGGTGAACTGCGCCGGAACCGGCTGGGTCGGGCGCGTGATCAACAAGGACAACTCGCCGCACGACCTCGGGGCGTTCCGTTTCATCCAGGACCTGAACGTCATCGGCACCTTCAACGTGATGACGAAGGCGGCCTCGGCCATGGCTCAGCAGGAGCCCCTCGCCAACGGCGAGCGTGGCGTCATCGTCAACACCGCCTCGGTCGCCGCCTTCGATGGCCAGATCGGCCAGCTCGCCTACTCCGCGTCAAAGGGCGCTGTGGTCGGCATGATGCTTCCGGCGGCCCGCGACCTGTCGGTGGTGGGCATCCGGGTCCTCACGATCGCCCCGGGCCTGTTCGACACGCCGCTGCTGGGCTTGCTGCCCGAGGAGCAGCGCCATGCGCTGGCCCAGTCGGTGCTCTTCCCGAAGATGCTCGGCGCCCCCGCTCAGTACGGGGCACTGGTGCTCCACATGGCGCTGAACAGCTACTTGAACGCCGAGGTCATCCGGCTCGACGGTGGGATCCGGATGCCACCGAAGTGATCGTGGGGGTGCCTCGCCCGCGCCGGTGACCGTTAGGCTACCGGCACGGGCGAGTGCGTCCCGCACTGGGCCGGTGCCGGGGACTGGGTTCGCTGCGAGCGAAAGCAGAAGAGGAGGTGGTCCCGACGGCCGAGGGACGAGCGTTCGATGTGGTCGTGATCGGTGGCGGGCCTGGCGGGTATGCCACAGCGCTGTACGCGGCCTCCGCCGGGTTGCAGGTGGCGGTGGTGGAGAAGGAGAAGGTCGGTGGGACCTGCCTGCACCGCGGGTGCATCCCGGCCAAGGAATTCCTTGAGACGGCGGCTGTCTACCGCACCGTCTCGGGGGCGAAGGAATTCGGCGTGCAGGTCGAGCAGCCGGTGGTCGACTTCGCCGTAAGCCAGGCCCGCAAGCAGAAGGTCGTGGAGCAGAACCATCGCGGTCTTGCCGGTCTGATGAAGGGCCGGGGCGTCACCACCCTGACCGGGACCGGCACGCTGCTGCCCGGTCGCAAGGTCCGGGTGGAAGGCGCAGCGGGCATCGAGGAGCTCGTTGGCCGCGACGTGGTGCTGGCTGCGGGGTCGGTGCCCCGGACCATCCCCGGGTTCGAGGTGGACGGCACCGTGGTGCTCACCTCCGACGAAGTGCTCGACCTCGACCACCTACCGGGCTCGGTGGTGGTGATCGGCGGCGGCGCCATCGGGTGCGAGTTCGCCTCGATGTTCGCCGACCTCGGGGTGCACGTCACCCTTCTCGAGGCCATGAGCTCGTTGCTGCCGGGTTGTGACGAGGACGTGGTCGCCGCGGTGTCCCGTGCCTTTCGCAAGCGCGGCATCGACGTGCACACGGGTGTGCAGGTGGCCGGGCACGAGCGCGCCGGCTCGGGCACCGTCGTCGGCTTCGGCGACGGACAGCAGGTGGCGGTCGACGCCGTGGTGGTGAGCGTCGGGCGCCGGCCGGCAACCGCCGGGCTGCTGGACGAGGGCACCGGCGTCCGGATCGACGAGCGCGGTTTCGTGGAGATCGACCGGTACCAGCGGACAGGGGCGGACGGCGTGTGGGCGGTCGGCGACGTCGTCGCCACACCACAGCTTGCCCACGTCGGCTTCGCCGAGGGCATCGTGGCGGTCAAGGGGATCCTCGGTGAGCCTGTTGTCCCGGTCGACTACGACCGGGTCCCCTGGTGCATCTACTGCCACCCCGAGGTGGCCTTTGCCGGCATGACCGAGGCCGCGGCACGTGCCGCCGGCTACGACGTGGTCGTGAAGAAGGACCCGTTCGGGGGGAACAGTCGGGCACGGATCATCGGGGACACCGACGGCCTTGTCAAGGTGGTGGCCGAGCGCGGGCCCGACGGCCGTGCCGGGCGGATCCTGGGCGTCCACATGGTCGGCCCCTGGGTCACCGAGCAGCTCGGTCAGGGCTACCTGGCCGTCAACTGGGAGGCGACGGTCGACGAGGTCGCCGCGTTCGTCCAGCCGCATCCGACATTGTCGGAGTCCTTTGGCGAGACGGTGCTCGCCCTGACCGGAAGGGGGCTCCACGTTGGCTGACGTGGTCATGCCGCAACTCGGCGAGACGGTGACCGAAGGCACCATCACCCGGTGGTTCAAGGCGGTGGGCGACACCGTGGCGCGCGACGAGCCCCTGTTCGAGGTATCGACCGACAAGGTCGACTCGGAGGTTCCCGCGCCGGCCGGTGGCACCCTGTCGGAGATCAGGGTTCCCGAAGGCGATACCGTCGATGTCGGTGTCGTGCTGGCGGTCATCGCCGACGGTGCCGTGGCTCAGGCGGCCTCCGGCGGGGGCGCTGCCGATCCTGCCGCCGCCGATGCGGCGCCTCCTGCGCCGCCCGCTCCGGCAGCGGTGGCGGAGCCGCTCCCGCCCGGTCCTGCCGATGCTGCTGTTGCCGCCGCCGCTCCGGGTGTTGCCGCCGCCGCCCCCGTAGCCGAGCCGGCCACTGCGGGAGCACCCGCGGCGGCCGAGGGCGTGCCGATGGTGCTGTCCCCGGTCGTTCGGCGGCTGTTGGCCGACAACGGCATCGACCCGGCGTCGGTGCCGGGGACGGGACCCGGCGGCCGCATCACCCGCGCCGACGTGCTCGCCGTGGTCGACACGAGTCGAGCCGGGGGCGCCCCGGCCGAAACAGCCCGAAGGGGAGACGGGGCGCGGGTCGCCCCGACGCCAGGTGCTCTCCAGGCGGTGCCCCCGGTGCCGCTTCGGCCTGCTGCGTCCGCAGGGGGGGTGGCCTCCGGCGAGGACGAGGTCGTCCCCTTTACCAACATCCGTCGCCGGACCGCCGAGCACATGGTCCGCTCCAAGGCGACATCTGCGCACACGCTGGTGGTGGTCGAGGCCGATTTGGAGGCCGTGGAGCGCGTCCGCCGGGCGCACGGCGAGCGCTTCCGGGCCGAGGAGGGGTTCGGCCTGACCTACCTGCCGTTCGTGGCCCGGGCGACGGTCGAGGCGCTGCACCGCTGGCCGCATCTGAATGCCTCGGTGGGCAACGACGAGCTGATCGTGCACCGGCGGGTCAACCTGGGCATCGCCGTGGACCTGTCGTTCGAGGGTCTGGTGGCGCCCGTCGTCCACGGTGCAGACGAGCTGACCGTGCGAGGGTTGGCACGACGGATCCACGATGTGGCCGATCGGGCCCGCTCCAAGCGGCTCAGCCCCGACGACCTGGCCGGGGGCACCTTCACCATCACCAACCCGGGGCCATTCGGCACACTCATGACCGCGCCGATCATCAACCAGCCTCAGGTGGGCATCGTGTCGACGGACACCGTCAAGCGGCGCCCGGTGGCGGTCACCCTGGATGACGGCACGGAGGCAGTGGCCATCCATTCCGTGGGGCTGCTGTCGCTCACATGGGACCATCGCGCCGTCGACGGTGCGTATGCAGCGGCGTTCCTGCACGACGTGGCCGAGATGCTGACGGTGCACGACTGGTCGGCGGAGCTCTGATGGTCGGCGGAGCCCAGAGCGCCGCCACCGTGACCGACTCACCGCCGCCCGGGGAACCGGCCCGGCCCGCCGCGTTGCGGGTCAGGGTTGTCGGGCGCGTCCCGTACGCCGAGGCCTACGCCCTGCAGCGGGCGCTGCACGACCGCAGTGCAGAGGACTACCTGCTGGTCGTGGAGCACCCCCACGTCTTCACCCTCGGTCGCCACGGCGACCCCGCCAACGTGCTCGTCGACCCGGCCGAGGTCGGAGCCGAGCTCGTCCGGACCGACCGGGGTGGGGACGTGACCTACCACGGGCCGGGCCAGCTCGTCGTCTACCCCATCCTCACCGTGCCTTTCGGGTCCGGAGCCATCCCCGGCCATGTCGACGCCATGGAGCAGATCGTCATCGACACGCTGGACGACCTGGGGCTCCGGGCCGGGCGGCTCAGCGGCTTCCCGGGTGTGTGGGTCGACGCCGATGGCCCAAACCCCCGCAAGATCTGTGCGGTGGGCACCAAGGTGGCCCGCGGCCGATCGATGCACGGCCTGGCACTCAACGTGCACCCGGACCTGACCTGGTTCGAGCGGATCGTGCCGTGCGGCATCACCGGCAAAGCGGTCACCTCGCTGGCTGCCGAGGGCGTGGACTGCACCGTGGGCGAGGTGGCCGAGGTGCTGATCGCACATGCAGCGGACCGCTGGGGCGACGGACGTGCCGTCGACCGGCAAGGCGTGGACTGGTCGGCGGCCCGAGCGGGCGGGGACCGGGCTCGGGGAACCGATCATGGCGCGTCGTTCGCCCCGACGGTCGTGACGGGTCCCGAGCGCGGTGCGGGCCTGCCTGGCTCGTCGGGCCCGTCCGATGTGCCTGGCTCGTGCTCCTCGTCCATCTCGTCCAGCAGCGCGCCTGGCACGCCGGCGTTCGACTCCCCCCAGACGGCTCCAGACGTGCGCTTGGAGCCCCGGGCGGACGCCGGAGGTGCAAGCCCGGAGCCCCGGTCCGATTCCCGAGACCTGGTCCCCGAGGCCGCCCCGGGCGTTGTAGGCGATCCTGTCGTGCTCGGACCGACGGCGGTGCCGGGCGAGCGGGGCCGGCGTCGGCTCCGCCAGGCCGGCGTGGACCCCGACGCGGGCTTGTCCGTATCGGCACGCAAGCCGCAGTGGCTCCGGGTGCCGGCGGTGATGGGCAGCCCATACCTCGCACTGGACCGCACGGTGCGGCGCCTCGGCCTGGTGACCGTTTGCGAGGAGGCGGGCTGCCCGAACATCTTTGAGTGTTGGGCCGATGGAACGGCCACCTTCATGATCAATGGCGAGCGGTGCACGCGAAGCTGCGGGTTCTGCCTGGTCGACACGCGCAAGCCGTTGCCCCCCGACCCCGGCGAGCCCGAGCGGGTGGCGGTAGCTGTCGCCGAGCTGGGCCTGGCGCACGCAGTGGTGACGGCGGTGGCACGTGACGACCTGCCCGACGGCGGTGCCGGCGGGTTCGCTGCCACCATCGCTGCGATCCGCCGCCATCGGCCCGGTACGACTGTGGAGGTGCTCGTCCCTGACTGCCGGGGCGACGTGGATGCGTTGGCCGCGATCCTGTCCGCCGGGCCCGACGTGCTCAACCACAACCTCGAGACCGTGGCGCGGCTCCACCGGGCTGTTCGACCATCAGCCGGGTACGCCCGGAGCCTGGCGTTGCTGGCCCGGGCCAAGGACCGGGGGATCACGACCAAGTCCGGCATGATGGTCGGCTTGGGTGAGCGCACCGACGAGCTCATCGGTGCGCTCCACGACCTTCGGTCCGTGGGCGTCGACATCGTCACGCTCGGCCAGTACCTGCGACCGACGGCGCACCACCTGCCCGTGGCGCGGTGGTGGTCTCCCGACGAGATCGCGGAGATCGGTGCGGTGGCCCGCTCCCTGGGCTTCGCCCACGTCGAGGCGTCCCCGCTCACCCGGTCGAGCTACCACGCGCGGCGCGGCGCGGTGGCTGCCGGCGCCGGCCGGGACGTCGCGCTGCTACCTGCCGGGGAGCCAGTCTCGGCCGGTCCGTCCGATCGGGCCGTCGTACCGGGCGGTGGGGAGCCCGCATGAGCAGGGCCGGCCGGCGATGAGCGGGGCGCCGCGCCCCCGCCGGTCGAGCATCGGCTGCCTGTCTGTCGCCAGGCGGTCCAACCGCAGCTGCCTGTCAGTCGCCAGGCAGTCCAACCGCAGCTGCCCGTCTGACGCTGAGCGAGCGAGCCGCCGCCTGTCGCTCGTCGGCTGCATGCCGAGGTGAGCGCGGTCGCGGCCCGCCGCCGCCGGCTGGGTGCCGTCCGCGCTGCCATGGCGGACGCTGGTGTCGACGTGCTGCTGCTGAGCCACGGCGCCGACCTCCCGTGGCTCACCG